>NZ_JAAQWK010000038.1:0-32439 GCF_012985445.1 Pseudomonas sp. WS 5532 | reverse complement strand
GGGCAGGCGGGCTTGCCTCGCGTTGGGCTGCGCAGCGGCCCCAGTAAAGCAACTGAGGTTTCGCCTGAAAGACCGCGGGGCTTGGTTTTGGGGCTGCTTCGCAGCCCAACGCGGGGCAAGCCCGCTCGCCACAGAATAGGTGGCCACCGTCAATAATTGTCTAGATACCTACAGCTGATGTGCCAAAGCCCGACCTTGAGTCGGGCTTTTTCTTACAAATAAATCCGAAACGTCTTTAGCCGCTCTAGTCGGGCTATGTCGGCATACGTTGAAACATGTGCTTAAACATCGCCCATCTCCTACGTCTGTAGGGGCAATTGCCGAATACAGTGCACATCCGTACACTGCGCCACCTTTTGTCCCGATGGGCTGTGTCGATGCTTTTTCTGTTACGTATGTTGTTGATGGGCCTGCACTTTATGGTCGCCGGGGTATTGGGCGTGCTGTTGGGTGTGTGCCGGCCGTTCAACCCGGACAACAGCCGCCTGTGTGCTCGTCTCTATGCGTTGCCTGCCATGCGTATCCTGGGCTTGCGCCTTAAGGCCGATGTCGACTCGTTGCGTAACAAGCCCGGCACCTGTGTGGTCATCGCCAACCATCAGTCCAACTATGACCTGTTTATATTCGGCAATGTGGTGCCCCATCGCACGGTGTGTATCGCTAAAAAGAGTCTGAAGTGGGTGCCGTTGTTCGGCCAGTTGTTCTGGCTGGCGGGCAATGTGTTGATTGACCGCGGCAATGCGCACAAGGCGCGCCGGGCGATGCTTACGACCACACAGACCTTGCAGCATGAGGACACCTCGATTTGGGTGTTCGCCGAAGGCACACGCAACCTGGGCAAAGGTTTGCTGCCGTTCAAGAAGGGCGCGTTCCATATGGCGATTGCGGCTGGCGTACCGATTGTGCAGGTGTGCGCCAGCACTTACGTCAAGCATATGCAGCTCAATCGCTGGAACAGCGGTGAGGTGCTCATACGCTCGTTGCCGCCGATTCCTACCGTCGGGCTGACTTCGGATGACATCCCGGCGTTGATGCAGACGTGTCAGGCGCAGATGGAGGCATGCATTGCCGAGATGGACCATGAGCTGCAAACCGCTTGGGCACCTGCGCCTTTGTGATTGATGGGGGGCTTCGCCCCCAGCGCAAGCAAGCTTGCTCGCCACAAAAAGCTGACCTCTGCACCGCAACAAGGGAACGCCATTCAGGCTAAGCTGCCCAACACCTGTCCTCCTAATAAGAAGCGATCTGCACCATGGGTAGAGTTGTTGCGGCAGCCGTTTACAGCGCCGGTAAGAAAGTCACGGATATCACCCTCGACGAAGGCGCCGCCTGGGCCGCCAAACCCGACCATTTTGTGTGGATCGGCCTGGAAGAACCCAGCGCCCAGGAGCTGGCCAACCTGCAACGCCAGTTCAACCTGCATGAGCTGGCCATCGAAGACGCCCTGGAAAAACACAGCCGCCCCAAGCTTGAAACCTTCGGCGATGCGCTGTTTATCGTCACCTACTCACCGGTGCGCGAAAACGGCAAGCTGGAGTTTATCGAGACCCATATCTTCGCCGGCAACGGCTACATCATCACCGCCCGCAACGGCCACTCGGCGTCCTACGGTTTTGTGCGCCAGCGCTGTGAGGCGCGGCCGTTGTTGCTGGAGCATGGGGAAGATTTCGTACTCTATGCGCTGCTGGATTTCGTCACCGAAAACTACCAGCCGGTGAGCGAAGCGATCCACGCCGAGATTGATGAGTTGGAGCGCAACGTGCTGTGCAGTTCCCTGAGCGAGCACGATATCCAAAACCTGCACGGCCTGCGCCGCGATGTGCTGCGGCTCAAACGGTATGTGGCGCCGATGGTGGAGATCAGCCAGGAGCTGCAGAAGCTCAGCTTCCCATTTATCGACAAGAATATACGCCCGTATTTTCGCGATGTGCAGATCCACGTGACGCGGCAGATGGAGGACCTCACTACCCTGCGCGATATCGCCAGCCAGACCATCGAAATCGGTGTGTTACTGGAGGCTTCGCGGCAAAGCGTGGTGCAGCGCAAGTTCGCCGCCTGGGCGGCGATTCTGGCATTCCCCACGGCGGTGGCGGGGATATATGGGATGAACTTCCAGAACATGCCCGAGCTGCAATGGCACTACGGCTATTTTGCGGTGCTCGGGTTTATTGCGGTGGGCTGCACGAGTTTGTGGGCTAGCTTTAAACGCTCGGGCTGGCTTTAAGCCGCAGCCTCTGGCTTGTGGGCGACAAAGCGCATCATCCATTCAGCCACGGTGGCACCGTGGTGGTCACGCGCAAGGCTGGCCACGCCGTGGGTGTAGACCTTTTCGCCCAGGGTTGTCTGAAGAATCTCCAGTAACTCACGGGAATAGTCGTGGATAAACTCCGGGTGGCCCTGGAAGCACAGCACCTGGTCTTCGATGTGGTACGCGGCATACGGGCAAAAATCGCTGGAGGCGATCACCGTGGCGTTGTCCGGCAGCGCGGTGACCTGGTCCTGGTGGCTGATCAGCAAGGTCAATTCTTCCACCACCGGGCTCATCCACGGCGCTTTGGCGTTGAGCTTGTAGTCGTGGATGCCCATGCCCCAGCCTTGGCTGGCGCGCTCGGTCTTGCCGCCCAGCAGCAGCGCGAGTAACTGGTGACCGAAACACACGCCCAGCAACTTGTCGCCACGCTCGTAGCGCTCAAGCACGTAGGTTTTGAGGGTTTGGATCCACGGGTCGGTGCCGAAGGAATCGGCCTTGCTGCCGGTGATCAGGTAGGCGTCAAACACCTCGTCAGCAGGCGGGTATTCGCCCTGCACCACGTTGTAGATGACGAATTCGGCGGCAATCGGTTGCTTGGAGAACAGGCGCTTGAACATCTGCCCGTACCCTTGGTATTGATCGATCAAGCCTGGACGCAGGATATCGGTTTCCAGGATACAGACGCGTAGCGACATAAAAAATACCTGACACGGTGATGGGAATAATGAACAGCCCAGAGCCTGCCTTGAAACACCCCAGCAAAGCAAGTCCCGCCGCGTGACGACCTGTGGGAGCGGGCTTGCCCGCGATAGTGGTGTGTCAGCCACTGCAAATATCGGCTGATATGACGCTATCGCGGGCAAGCCCGCTCCCACAGGGGTTCTCCATCATTCAAAACAGGGCGGTTTGATCAGGCAAATAGTTCACCCCGTGCAGCCTTCTCAAGCAACAACGCTGGCGGTGAGAACCGCTCGCCATATTGCTCGGCCAGGTAACGCGCCCGGGCAATGAAGTCGTTCAGGCCATACTGGTTGATAAACTGCAGCGCACCGCCACTCCACGCGGCAAAGCCAATGCCGAAGATCGAGCCCACATTGGCATCCGCCGTGGACATCAACACGCCCTCCTCCACGCACCGCACGGTTTCAATCGCCTGAATAAACAGTAAACGGTCGCGCACATCCTGCGCTGAGATCTGTTTGCCGGGTTGTTCAAAGCGGGTTTTCAGCTCGGGCCACAGATGCTTGTGCCCGCCTGCGGGGTAGTCGTAAAAACCGCCGCCTGCCGCCTTGCCCGTGCGTTTGTATTCATTCACCAACAGATCGATCACAGCCGTCGCCGGGTGAGCCGGCACTTGCTTGCCCTCGGCTTGCAGATCCTTCGCCGTCTGCTGTCGGATATGGCTCATCAAGCTGAGGGACACTTCATCCGACACCGCCAACGGCCCCACCGGCATACCGGCCTTGCGCGCCTCGGTTTCGATCATCGGCGCTGCCACACCTTCTCCGAGCATGGCGATGCCTTCGTTGGTGAAGGTGCCGAACACCCGCGAGGTGAAGAAGCCGCGGCTGTCGTTGACCACGATCGGGGTTTTCTTGATTTGCAGTACGAAATCAAAACCTCGGGCCAGGGTTTCGTCGCGGGTGTGAGCGCCCTTGATGATTTCTACCAGCGGCATCTTGTCGACGGGGCTGAAGAAATGCAGGCCAATGAATTGGCCTTGATCGGGCACCGCTGTTGCCAGGCCAGTGATGGGCAAGGTGGAGGTGTTGGAAGCGATCACCGCCTCGCTGCCGACCACGCTTTGCGCCGCCGCCGTGACCCTGGCTTTGAGTTCACGGTCCTCATACACGGCTTCGATGATCAGGTCGCAACCGGCCAGGTCGGCATCGGAGGCCGTAGGATGAATCCGCGCCAAGGTGCTTTCCCGCTGTTCGGCGGTCAATTGCCCACGACTGACTTTCTTGTCCAGCAGCGCGGCAGAATGCGCCTTGCCCTTCTCGGCCGCCGCCAGGTTGATGTCCTTGAGCACCACCTCAACGCCCGCACAAGCACTCACATACGCAATGCCCGCGCCCATCATCCCGGCGCCCAGCACGCCCACCTTACGCGTGACATAAGGGGCAAAACCTTTCGGCCGTGAGCTGCCGGCGTTGATCTCATTGAGCTGAAACCAGAAGGTGCCAATCATGTTTTTCGCCACTTGCCCGGTGACCAGCTCGGTGAAGTAGCGGGTTTCGATCAGGTGCGCAGTGTCGAAATCCACTTGGGCGCCTTCTACAGCCGCACAGAGAATTTTCTCCGGCGCGGGGAAGCAGCCATTGGTTTTACTGCGCAAAATCGACGGCGCGATGGCCAGCATCTGCGCAACTTTTGGGTTTGACGGCGTGCCGCCGGGGATCTGGTAGCCCTTGTTGTCCCACGGTTGTTTGGCCTCGGGATTGGCCAAAATCCAGGCGCGGGACTTGGCCAGCAGCTCATCGCGATCCGCCGCCAGCTCATTGATCAAACCCGCCTGCAATGCCTGCTGCGGCCGCACTTTTTTACCTTCCAGCAAATACGGCAAAGCCTTCTCCAGCCCCAGCATGCGCACCATGCGCACTACCCCGCCGCCGCCCGGCAACAGGCCCAGGGTGACTTCCGGCAGGCCAAGCTGAGTAGATTTGTCATCCAGCGCAACGCGGTAATGACACGCCAGGCAAATCTCCCAACCGCCGCCCAGCGCTGCGCCATTGATCGCGGCCACCACCGGTTTACCGAGAGTTTCCAGGCGGCGCAGTTGCGCCTTCAACACCAGCACGCTGTCGTAGAAAGCCTTGGCGTGGGCTTTGTCGACTTTGATCAGTTCATTGAGGTCGCCACCGGCGAAAAAAGTCTTCTTCGCCGAGGTGATAACCACGCCGGCGATGTTGGCCTTTTCCGCCTCAAGGCGTGTGACGATGGCCGCCATGGACTCCCGGTACACGCCGTTCATGGTGTTGGCGCTCTGGCCGGGCATGTCGAGGGTCAGCACCACAATCTGGTCCTGGCCTTTTTCGTAACGAATGGCTTCGGTCATGACAAATTCCTTGGGCTCAGAGGCGTTCGATGATGGTGGCGATGCCCATGCCACCGCCGACACACAGGGTGGCCAGGCCGTAGCGCTGCTGACGCACCTCCAGCTCGTCGAGCAGGGTGCCGAGGATCGCGCAGCCGGTGGCGCCCAGCGGGTGGCCCATGGCGATGGAGCCGCCGTTGACGTTGACTCGGGCGGCGTCGATGCCCATGTCTTTGATGAACTTGAGAACCACAGAAGCAAACGCTTCGTTGACTTCGAACAGGTCGATGTCTTCAACGCGCAGACCGGCTTTGGCCAACGCCTTGCGCGTCGCCGGTGCGGGGCCGGTGAGCATGATGGTCGGGTCGGTGCTGGTCACCGCCGTAGCGACGATGCGCGCCCGTGGTTGCAGGCCCAATTCACGGCCCTTGGCCTCGGAGCCGATCAGCATCAACGCAGCGCCGTCGACAATGCCGGAGCTGTTGCCGGGCGTGTGTACATGGTGGATACGCTCCACATGGCTGTAGACCCGCAGCGCGGTGGCGTCGAACCCCATCTGCCCCATCATTTCGAAGCTTGGCTTGAGCTTGCCGAGGCCTTCGAGGGTGGAGTCACCACGGATAAATTCATCATGGTCCAACAGCACGATGCCGTTCTGATCCTGCACCGCAATCAGCGACTTGTTGAAGGAACCGTCTGCACGAGCCCTGGCCGCTTTCTGCTGGGACTGTAGGGCGAAGGTGTCGACGTCCTGGCGGGTGAAGCCTTCGAGTGTAGCGATCAGGTCCGCACCAATGCCTTGTGGCGTGAAGTGGCTGTGCAGATTGGTCTGCGGGTCGAGCACCCAGGCGCCGCCGTCGCTGCCCATAGGCACGCGGGACATGGACTCGACACCGCCGACCACCACCAGGTCTTCGAAGCCCGAGCGCACTTTCATTGCGCCAAGGTTCACCGCTTCGAGGCCCGAGGCGCAGAAGCGGTTGATCTGCACGCCAGCAACGCTGACGTCCCAGTCGGCCACCAGTGCAGCGGTCTTGGCAACGTCGGCGCCCTGGTCACCCACCGGGGTGACGCAGCCAAGGACGATGTCATCTACCTGGCGCGTGTCGAGGTCGCTGCGTTGCGCCAGCGCCGTCAGCAGGCCCGCCACCAGGTTGACCGGTTTGACGCTGTGCAGGGCACCATCGGCCTTGCCTTTGCCACGGGGCGTACGTATCGCATCAAAGATCAAAGCTTGGGTCATGACATCCTCGAGCAGCCAGTGCGTGTGTGCCTACCTTCAGGCCCGATTGACACGGTTTCAATGACCGATGCGCTCATTGCTTTTGACCCCCTCGCTCGGACGAACGGTAGGCAGCTATGGGAAACCGCTGATTAATCGTTTTAGCTGTCTAGCCCTAGGGCTGGCGCCAAGATGGCACTAAGCCTCATGCCGTTTTTAGCGCAAATACTGATTAGCTGATATGAAATGGATCTAAGCCGCGAAGAACGAGGGCTCTAAGGTTGAATCAGTAGGAAGCTGCTGCCGGGTTTTGCTGGGGCAGTTGTAAGAAAAGTGCAACGTCACATCGCGATACTGAAATTTATCGGCACGCATTTGACGCTCAGGAATAACAACAAAAGGCAGTCAGCCATGTTTAAACATTCGAAAGTACGTCAGGCGGGACTTATTCTGTTCGCCACCACACTGATTCTGATCCTGCCCAATTTAACCAAGGTTATCGGGTGACGATTCAGCCTCCAGATTCCGTGCACACACAGCACCAGGACTGCAGCTTTTGGCAGCACCTGCCAGGATATTGCGCATAGCGGTCCTGTTGCAGGGGCTGTCTTTTTGCGCGCAGCTTTCCGGTATTGTGGGCGCCACCGCCACCTAGAACCGGGCTCTCCCTTGAAACCGATCCTTGCCTTCCTCGCTTTGCTGTTGGCCCTGCCGGCAACGGCCGCGCAATTGACCATCGAACTCGACCACACCCGCAAGACCTGGCAGACCGCTGAGCTGCTCAAGCACCCGGAAGCGCAGACGGTGCAGATCGTCGATGACGTTTCCTACAAGCGCACTATGACCTATCGCGCCGTGCCGCTGGCCTCTCTGCTACCGGGTCTCACGCCTGCGAACCATCTGCAAGCCGTGGCCCTGGATGGGTTCGCCGCAGAACTGACAGCCGCGCCGCTTCTGGAGAAACACGGTGCCCGCGCCTGGCTGGCAGTGGAAGACCCGGCCCAGCCGTGGCCTGCACTGGCAGACGGTAAACCGAGTGCCGGGCCGTTTTATCTGGTATGGACCGACCCGCAAGCCGGGCATATCAGCCCTGAACAGTGGCCGTTCCAGGTGTCCGAGATCAAGCAATTGAAGACGGTGGCTGAGCGTTTTCCGGCCTTGTTGCCTGACCCGAAGTTGGCGGCGAATGACCCGGTCAACCAGGGCTTTGCGCTGTTTCAGAAGAATTGCCTGGCGTGTCATCGGCTCAATGGCGCCGGCGATGCGCAGGTGGGGCCGGACTTGAATATTCCCTACAACCCCACCGAGTATTTCAGCGGGGATTTCCTCAAGCGTTACATCCGCGACCCGCAGAGCTTGCGGCATTGGCCACAGGCGAAGATGCCGGCGTTTAACGCCAGTGTGCTGCCCGATGGCGAGTTGGATTTGCTGGTGGGGTACTTGAAGCATATGGCGGGGCGTAAGCAACAACCCTAAGCCCATCACAAATCCAATGTGGGAGCTGGCTTGCCTGCGATAGCGGCCTGCCAGCCCGCACAGGTGTAGCTGACCCACTGCTATCGCAGGCAAGCCAGCTCCCACACTTAAAGTGCTGTGCCTATTGCTGCTGCACCGAAATCACCGGCGTCGGCGCCACGAACACCTTGGCATGCATTTGCTCATGCCCACCGCCTCTGCGCATACCGCGCACCGGGCAGGCGTCGAGGTAATCCAAACCTACGGCCAGCTTCAAATGCCGCTCCGGTCGGGCCAGTTGGTTGGTCACATCAAAGCTGTACCAGGCGTCATCCAGCCAGGCTTCGGCCCAGGCGTGGCTGGCCAGGTGCGTGCTGTCTTCGGTGTACAAATACCCCGACACATACCGCGCAGGTATCCCCAGGCTGCGCGCGCAGGCCAGGAACGCGTGGGTGTGGTCCTGACACACGCCTGCACGCCCGGCAAAGGCCTGGGCCGCGCAGGTGTCGACTTCGGTGGCGCCAGGCGTGTAGACCATTGATTGGTTGAGCGCGTGCATCAGGTCGATCAACGCGTTGCGATCGCGACGTTGCTGGCAGTGCTGTTGCGCAAAACCCAGCAATGCTTCATCGGGTTCTGTCAGGCGCGTGCTGCGCAGGAACGGAAACGCTGACTGGTTCTCGTGTTCCGCCTCACGCAACTCGTCGATATCCACCTGGCCTCGGGCGCCAATAATGATCGCATCGTGGGGCTCATCCAGGGTCAACACGTGCAGGATATTGCCGAACGGGTCGACTTGCGCGCGCACCGGGCGCGGCAAATCCAGCTGCCAGCTGATCACATGCTGGCGCTCGCTGTCGTGGGGCGTAAGGCGCAGGTACTGAATGCTGGCGCGCACCTGGTCTTCGTAGTGGTAGGTGGTTTCGTGGCTGATGGAGAGTCTCATGCGGCCTCCAGGTAGGAACTGTAAATGGCGTCGCCCAACTGGCGCACCAAGGGGATGAAGTCGGTCAGCCAGGCGTGCAGGCCTTCCTCGATGATTTCGTCAATGGCGGTAAAGCGCAGGCGCGCGTCCATCTCGGCGGCCAGGCGCTGGGCCGGACGGCCGTTGATGCCGGGCAGGCTGGCGAGGATCTGGTCGATCTCTTCGCTGCACGCCCTTAATGAGCGCGGGACGTCGGCGCGTAGCAACAGTAATTCAGCCACTTGCCGGGCGCCGGGCGCGTCGCGGTAGATCTCGGTGTAGGCCTCGAACGACGACAAGGCGCGCAGCAGGGCGCTCCACTGATAGTAGGCGTGGGCCGTGCCGTCGGTGACGACGGCTGCTTGGTCACCGGCCATTTCGTAGCGAGCGTCAAGCAGCCGCAGGGTGTTGTCGGCGCGTTCGATAAAGGTGCCCAGGCGAATAAAGCGAAACGCATCGTTACGCATGATGGTGCCGTAGGTGGCGCCCCGGAACAGGTGCGAGCGCTCCTTGACCCATTCACAAAAACGGCTCATGCCATAACGGCTAAGCCCTTGCCGGGCGATATCGCGAATATCCAGCCAGGTGGTGTTGATGTTTTCCCACATGTCAGCGGTAATTCGCCCGCGCACCGCATGGGCGCTGGCCCGCGCGGCGCCGAGGCAGCTGTAGATGCTCGCCGGGTTGGCCGCGTCCAGTGCGAAAAAGTGCAGCAGGCGCTCGGCATGCAACTCACCGTGACGCGCGTGGTAATCATCGAGGGTGCCGGTGATCAGCAGCGGCATGGCCAGTTCGTGCAGGCCATCGCCGCGTCCATCCTGGGGCATCAGCGACAGCGAATAGCTGACATCAAGCATGCGCGCGAGATTTTCCGCGCGCTCCAGGTAGCGAGACATCCAGTACAAATCCGAGGCAGTTCTACTCAACATGGTTCAATCCTCGACCACCCAGGTGTCTTTGGTGCCGCCGCCCTGGGACGAGTTGACCACCAGCGAACCTTCACGCAGCGCCACGCGGGTCAGGCCGCCGGGGACCACGCGGGTTTCCTTGCCGGACAAGACGAACGGGCGCAGGTCGATATGCCGTGGCGCGATACCGTTTTCAACAAAGGTCGGGCAGGTGGATAGACACAGGGTCGGCTGGGCGATATAGGCGTGGGGTTTGGCCTTGATACGGGCGCGGAAGGCTTCGATTTCCGCCGCAGTGGAGGCTGGGCCGACCAGCATGCCGTAGCCGCCGGAGCCTTGGGTTTCCTTGACCACCAGCTCCGGCAAGTTGGCCAGCACGTGGGACAATTCATCAGGCTTGCGGCATTGAAAGGTCGGCACGTTCTGCAGAATAGGCTCTTCATCCAGGTAAAACCGGATCATCTCAGTAACGAACGGATACACCGATTTGTCATCCGCCACCCCGGTGCCGATCGCATTGGCCAGCACCACATTGCCCGAGCGGTATGCGGCCAGCAGGCCGGGCACGCCGAGCATCGAGTCGGGGTTGAAGGCCAGCGGGTCGAGGAACGCATCGTCGAGGCGACGGTAGATCACGTCCACGGCCTTGGGACCGTCGGTGGTGCGCATGAACACACGGTCATCACGCACGAACAGGTCGGCGCCCTCCACCAGTTCCACGCCCATCTCACGAGCCAAAAAGGCATGCTCGAAAAACGCACTGTTGAAACGCCCCGGTGTCAGCACCACCACGCTTGGGTTATCCAGTGGGCTTGAGCTTTTCAGGGTGTCGAGCAGCAGGTTGGGATAGTGGTCGATGGGCGCAATGCGCTGGGCCGCAAACAGTTCCGGGAACAGGCGCATCATCATCTTGCGGTCTTCGAGCATGTAGCTCACACCGCTTGGCGTGCGCAAATTGTCTTCCAGCACGTAGTACGTGCCGTCACCGTCGCGCACGAGGTCGACGCCGGAGATGTGGGAATACAGATCACGGTGCAGGTTCAAGCCCTGCATGGCCAGTTGGTATTGGTCATTGGCCAGCACTTGTTCGGCGGGGATGATGCCGGCCTTGATGATGCGTTGCCCGTGGTACAGGTCGGCCAGGAACAGGTTCAGCGCCTTGACCCGTTGAATGCAGCCACGCTCGACCATCCGCCATTCACTGGCGGGAATGCTGCGTGGGATGGTGTCAAACGGGATCAGGCGCTCGGTGCCCTGCTCGTCCCCGTAAAGGGTGAAGGTGATGCCGGCACGGTGGAACAGCAAATCGGCTTCACGCCGACGTTGCGCGAGCAGTTCGGCGGGCGTATCAGCCAACCAGCGGGCGAACTCGCGGTAATGGGGCCGGACCTGCCCTGCCCCGTCGTACATTTCATCGTAATAAGTGCGGGTCATGCCGTACTCCTTGTCACTCGGACGCAAGCCGTGTTGCAAGGCCCGCGCCATCGGCATAAACACTTAAAAATCAGTGAGTTGAATAAATAACGGAATCCACTCGCACCTTCCTGGTGCGCAGAATGCCCGCCGTCACGCCCCGCGCTTCATCGTAATGCGGGTTTTGACTATCAACAGCATAGCCAGAGTTGATTTCACTGCCCGCCCACGCTTGCGGATAATCACCCCCATCGGCTGAACAGGACACGTCCTACAGTTTCAGCGAACCGCTCTTCCCTTTGGGCCACCCTGTTTGGGTGGCTTTTTTTTGGTGCAAGAAAAGTGAGGTGGGCGGTTAGGAGATTTCATACAGCACACACAAAAACGGCCGACCCTAAGGTCAGCCGATACGCTGCTTTACTCATACAAATCGCACTACATGGGTAACCCACGCACCTCCTGCTTTACGCCCCATCCCTCGATGATGCCGCCCAGCGGTTCCACCACCGCCTCAAAGTCTTGCTCGAAGTCTCCTATGCCGTCGTAGGTTGCGAACATGATTTTGCTCAATTCCAGGTACCAGGCGCCATCGTCGCGCGCGCTGACCTGGGCATTCAGGGATTCCCCGCGAAAGCGACCCGCAGCCCTGCGCGCACGTTCCTCATCCGGGAAAATGGCGTAGAACTCGATGGGGTGAAAACGCGAGAAGTCGAACCCGCCTTCTTTCATCCGGCGCAGTACGTTGGTGCTGATGTCTTCTTGATAGGCTGTGCTCATGAAACGTCCTCCTCAAACCGATGGATAGACTTTCCGTGCTTCCCGAAGCCCGCGCCCTACTGGCGCGGGAGCTACGACAAATACAACACCGTTGGAAAACAAGCCTGTAGCTGACAAGACCAGACCTTAGCGATTCATTCGCTGATCTCAATTGCAGAGTAGCGCGAAGCTATCACCTCCACCAGAGGGGTTTCGTGGTCCTACAGGAAATGTTCAGGCGGCGGGTGAGATGTCGAGGATTTGAATGCTGTTCTGATCTTTGAGGATCTTGACCGTCGGCTCGGGCTTGCGGCCCTCCAGGTCATTGAGATCAAGTTCGGCGGCCACGGGCACGAGCTTGTTGCGGATCATGTGCGCCGCATCTTCGAGGCTGGGCTTTTGCGCGCAGGCGAACTGCTCCACGGTCTTTACACCGTGATCATCTACGAAGGTAATCTGCCACGTTTGCATCGGTGCCTCCTCGATAAAGCCCATGTGTGGGCTCACATCTATCTGGACCTTGAGCGGTCGGCAAACGTTCCACTCAAGGCCTCGGGCACCGGATCAACTGCGCTTATTTTTCAGCGTGTTCTTTCAAGGCTTTCAAGGTGTTAAACGGTGCGTCCACCACGAACTTGTTGGCCAGCCACGATGGCACGCTGCCGCCTGGCTCGGTGTGCACCTGGTAAGTGACTTCGGTCTGGTTATCGCCCTTTGGCACCAGTTTCCAGTAACCTTCCACTTGGGCTACGCGCACGTAACCTTTGACTTCGGGCTGATAAGTCGGCACTTCCAGCAGTTTGCGGGTCACGGTGCCGTCGGCGGCCTTGGAAGTGGTGATCTCCAGGATCGAGTCGCGGTCGGTCACCGGAAACGGCGCCTTGAACTGGGTGTAGGTCCAGCTCTTGTCACCTTCGGTCTTGAGCAGTTTTTGCGATTTGCATTCGTGGATCCAGGCGCAGGCACCGGCCACGTCTTCCTGCAGGGCCTGGATCTTGGCGACGGGGGCTTTGATCAGGGTGACACCGCGATAAGCCTTGTACTTGGAGCCGGCAATTTCGCTCAAGGACACTTTGATACCGTCTTCGTCCTTGGCGACTTGCCAATCTTCAGCCTGGGCAGTGGCAGCAAACAACACCGTAAAACCGCACAACACAGCCAATCGTTTCAACGAACCCATTGTTGTATTCCTTATTTTTGAAGTTCCGATAGTAAAGCCCATCAAGCCGCCGTCATCTGCTCCCACCAGCCGATCAAACGGATCGCATCGGCCTGATCATTGCCGCACACCTCAAGGTCTGCCTTGAAATCACTGCACACCGCCGGCCGCTCCGGTTGCCCGAACAGCTGGCATAGCTGTTCGACCGACAGGTGCAGGCAACGTTCTCCCGCAGGTTTGCCATTGGGCATTCCCGGTAACGGTGAACTGATGGAGGGGGCAATGCAGCATGCGCCACAGCCTTCACGGCATTTCATGACCGGCAGGTCCTCGACGACTCAATGTGGATGGCCGGGCTAGAGTACGCCCTTAAACAGCCGTTTTAAAATGGTCTAACAGGGGTTTTTCGCACAAAACAAAAGTGACCGACCAGTCTGCGACAGATGGTCGAGGGCGTGCGTCACCTAAGCGCGCAATTTTATTGCTTGAATTCGAAATCCAGCGCAGCGCCTTCAATGTCGCGGCGCTCTTCGTTACGCAGCTGCAACTGCATCTGGTTGCTCAGTAGGCGGCCATTGATCTGGAACGCGCTGTTGTCGGTGGGTTTTTCCGCAAACATCGGCGGCAACAGCGGCACACTCTTGGGCTTAGGCATAGTGCCGAGGGGCTGCAAGTGCCTGACCATTTCGGTTGGCAAGGACAGGTCCAACTGTGCCGGTGGCAGTTTGGTCTGGGCTACTTCGTGGGCAGATTTGGATTTACTCGCCACCGGTGCACGTTTTTTCACGACGCCGGTTTTTTTCTTGGCCGCCGGGGCTTTTTTAACCGGCGCCGGTTTCTTCGCCGAAGTCTTCTGCTGGGTATTGGCTGCGGGCTTGCTTTCAGTCACGGGGGCTGCCGCCAGGACGGTGCCGACGTTACACAGACTTAACAGGCCAATTACCACAACAGCACGAAAAATAGAGGTCATATTGCCTACAGCATTAACGGCAGAGGGCCATATGCTCGCTTGTTGAACGCGGCATGACAAGCCTGCTGATCAGTCGGTCAACATGAGTGTCCCCTTTACGCGCCTCAGCCCTGGTTCAAAACCCGGCCGCAGTTTCCTGGCACAACTGGCTGGCCAACATCCCCAGCGTCATCAGCGCCCGCTCTGCCTCACGGTTCCACGGCGTGCCGCAGTTAAGGCGAATACAGTGGTTAAACTGTTCCGTATTACTGAAGATGACTCCCGGTGCAATGCTGATGCCCTGCTGCAGCGCACGCACGTGCAGTTCCTGGGTATTGACCCTGCCGGGCAAACTGACCCACAGGATAAAGCCGCCGGTCGGCCGGGTCATCTGCGTGCCTTCAGGGAAATACTGCTGCACCGCCAGCTGGAATGCGCTGAGGTTCTTGCGGTATTCTTGGCGGATGTAGCGCAGGTGCCGGTCGTAGCCACCGTTCTCCAGGTACGCCGCCACACCCATCTGGGTGACGCTGCACGCCGAGTGGGTGCTGAACATTTGCAGCCGCTGGATTTCCTGCTGGTACTTGCCGGCAATCATCCAGCCGATGCGCACGCCGGGCGACAGGGTTTTGGAGAAACTCGAGCAGTAGATCACCCGATCCAGGCGGTCATAGGCTTTGAGCGCCTTGGTGCGGCCCAGTTCGAACATCAGCTCGCCGTAGATATCGTCCTCGACGATCTGGATATCGAAATCCGAGGCCAGGCGCAGCAACTGTTTCTGCCGTTCCTCGGGCATGGTCGCGCCCAGCGGATTGCTCAGGCGCGTGGTCAGCACCAAGGCCTTGATCGACCATTGGTTGGCCGCCAGTTGCAGCGCCTCAAGGCTCATGCCCGTAGCCGGGTCGCTGGGGATCTCGATGACTTTGAGGCCCAGCAGGTCGGCCAGTTGCAGCAAGCCGTAATAGGTCGGTGACTCAGCCGCGATGAGGTCGCCCGGACGGGTCAGTACGCGCAACGACATCTGCAACGCATCAACGCAGCCGTGGGTGATCACCACTTCGGAGGGGTCCACTACCACGCCAGCATCGCGCATGCGAATCGCCACCTGACGGCGCAATGGTTCAAAACCCGGGCTGAACATGTAGCTGAAGGCCCGCGGGCTTTGGAAGCGCGTGACCTTGGCCAGTTGCTGGTGCAACGCGCGCACCGGCAAATAATCAACACTCGGCACGGCCGCACCCAGCGGAAATACGCCTTCGCGGCGCGACTCGACCAACACCTGCTGGATAATGCTGCTGCGCGTGACCAACCCCGGACGCTCAACCCGGGCGATATCCGGCGTCGGCGCCGTGAGCGCAGGCGTCTGGTGCACGTAATAACCCGACTGCGGCCGCGCGCGGATCAGCCCCTGGTCTTCCAGGTTCGCATACGCCTGCAACACCGTGGCGTGGCTGACGTTGAGCTGTGAGCTCATCTTGCGCACCGAAGGCACGCGCTCGCCGGGTTGATAGACACCGCGCCGGATGTCCTCAGCCAGTTGCTGGGCGATACGTTGGTAAAGCAACAGATTGGTCATGACGCAGCACTCGATTTCACGGGTATTTTATTTTTGTGTGAAACATACCGGCACAGTTTAGAAGTGTACGGGGACAGTTGCCACAATAGTCGAGCGCGGGCGGCAGTGATAGAGAAAACTGTAGAGGCAAGGTGCATAAAAAAACCGATCAATGATCGGTTCTGTGTGTACACGGCAACCTGTGGGAGCTGGCTTGCCTGCGATAGTATCGCCTCGGTTTGCCTGACATACCGAGGCGCCTGCATCGCAGGCAAGCCAGCTCCCACATTGATCGATGCAGGTTTTTAGCGAGCGGCGCCCAGTTGGCCTTTTTCGTCGGAGAACACAATTTCCACCCTTCGGTTCTGCGCGCGGCCGCGCTCTGAGGCGTTGGCCTCTACCGGGTACTGGTCACCGTAGCCCTCGACCTGGATACGTTTTTCATCAATCCCCAGGTCCATCAGCACATCAGCCACCGATTGCGCACGGTCGCGCGACAGCTTGAGGTTTTCCTGCTCGCCACCGGTGTTGTCGGTATAACCCTCGATGCGCACCACGCGCTTGGGGTTCAACTGCAAGAACTGCACAATTTTCAGCACGGTGCGGTTGGCCGAGTTTTGCAGCTCGGCGTCACCGGTGTCGAACAACACATCGCCCAACGTCATGACCAGGCCGCGATTGGTCTGGGTGGTGGTCAGGCTGGCGATTTGCTCTTCGAGCCACTTGCCTTGCTGCTGCACGCTCGCCAACTTGCTCTCACGCAGGGCCAATTGCAGGCGCTGGCGTTCCAGCTCCAGCTTGGTGCCGCGCTCGGCGTTGAGCCCCTGCTCGGTGTGTTCGCGGGCGATCTCACTGTAGCGCTGGCTCAGGTAGGCGTAATGCACCACGTCGGGGCCGCTGCCCCAGTAGCTGGACAAGCGATCGGCGCGGGCCAGGGATTCGCCGGCACGAATCACATCCTTGGGCGCAAAACGCAGCACATTCGCGTCTTCCTTGACCTTCTGGAAGTCGCTGCCAGCCTGCTGCAACGCCTGCTCGCTGTTGGGCTGGCTGGCGCAACCGCCCAACGCCGCGCTGCCCAGCAGCAACACACAACTCAAACCACGGATCAGCGGGCTCATTGGGCTTCTCCCAGCTGCAATTGTTTGCGCAGTCGGGCGATGCGAGTGTTGAGCACGTTCAGTTGTTCCTGGCTTTTACGCGTCAATACCCGCGCTTCAGCGAGGCGCGCATCCAGCTCGGCCTGTTCGGCCTGCATGCGCGCATCTTTGTAGGATTGGTCGGCCATGTCGGCCCGGGCCTTGGCGAACTTGTCTTCAGCCAGTTTCAGTTCAGGCGATTCATCGGTGCTGGCGCCCACGGCGTTGGCCTGTTCCAAGGCCTGCTGGGTGAGGCGTATTTGTTCGTTCGGCGCAGGATCAGCTGCACATCCCGCCAGAGCGACAACGGCGAGGGCCGCGAGAAGAGGTCGAAGAGTCACTGAAAATCCTTACTTTGCTGGGGTGCCGACGGGTTGCTGCAATTGCGCTTTCCAGCGTTCGAGGTTGCGCTGCAAAGCGGCTTGCGCGACACCAGACGCGGGTAATTCTGTCATCTTTTTCGCCAGCTGTCCGCGCAGCCACGGATCGTTGCAGGCGGAGTTGTGGGAAATCGCCAGGTACAGGCCGGGCTGGTCGACGGGTATTTCACGGGCGACAAGGTCGTTGCTCATGCCCAGCGTCTGGGCCATGGCCATGCCCGAGTAGCGCCCGGCCAGCACGTAGTCGACTTCACCCAGCAGCAGTTTCTGGAACGCCGGGGTCAAGTTGGGCAGGCGTTGCAAGCTGAGCTGCTGGCCGGCGAAGGTGTCGAAACCAGCGCTCAAGCGCGCACGCTCGGAGACCGCGCCTTTATGCCCGTGCAAGTCTTCAGCGCTGGTGTAGACCAGCGGCGAATCCTTGCGCGTCCACACCAGGTAGTCGATCTGCACCAGCGCCGGGTGGATGTAGTCGAGGGTTTCCAGCTCGCCGAGGTTCAGCGGCGCATCGGCGAGAATGTCCATGCGCCCGCTGCGCACTTCATCCAGGGCCAGGGAGCGTTTGCCGCCGTAAAGCAGGTCGATTTTAACGCCCAGGTCCTTGCCGATTTGTTGCAGTACATCAGCCGTGGCGCCGATCAGGTGCGTTGGGTCTTGAGGGTCACGCCACAGCAACGGCGGCGCGTCCGGGCTGCCGGTAATCACCAGGCGCTCACACTTGCCGGCGGCCAGCGCGAGGCTTGGCAGCAGTGAAAGGGCCAGCAATACGGGACGCAGTTCCATGGCGAGGTTCTCCAGCAAGTCAAAAAAAAACCCGGTCACAAGGACCGGGCTCTTTATAAGTGAAGCGGCTGGATTAGACCAGCTTCTCCAACTCGGGTACGGCTTCGAACAAGTCCGCAACCAGGCCGTAATCAGCCACTTGGAAGATTGGCGCTTCTTCGTCCTTGTTGATCGCAACGATCACCTTGGAGTCTTTCATACCGGCCAAGTGCTGGATCGCGCCGGAGATACCGACGGCGATGTACAGCTGTGGCGCAACGATTTTGCCGGTCTGGCCGACCTGCATGTCGTTGGGTACGAAACCTGCGTCGACGGCCGCGCGGGAAGCGCCGACCGCAGCGCCCAGCTTGTCGGCCAGGGCGTACAGGTGTTTGAAGTTGTCACCGTTCTGCATGCCGCGGCCGCCGGAAACGACGATTTTGGCAGCGGTCAGCTCAGGGCGATCCGACTTGGCCAGCTCTTCGCCAACAAAGCTGGAAGTGCCAGCGTCGTGGGCAGCAGCCACAGCTTCAATGGCAGCCGAACCACCTTCAGCGGCAACCGGGTCGAAACCGGTGGCACGCACGGTGATGACTTTGACCGAAGCGTTGGACTGTACGGTGGCGATAGCATTACCGGCGTAGATCGGGCGCTTGAAGGTGTCAGCGCTTTCGACCGAGATGATCTCGGAGATCTGGTCAACGTCCAGCTGCGCAGCAACGCGTGGCAGGATGTTTTTGCCGTTGGAGGTAGCAGCAGCCAGGATGTGGCTGTAGCCAGCGCCCAGCTCAGCTACCAGCGGAGCAACGTTTTCTGGCAACTGATGCGCGTAGGCGGCGTTATCAGCGTTCAGGACTTTGCTCACGCCCGCGATTTTCGCAGCGGCTTCAGCCACGGCGCCAGCGCCCTGACCTGCTACCAGCACGTGAATGTCGCCGCCGATTTTAGCGGCAGCGGCCACGGTGTTCAGCGTGGCCGGGGCCAGCACCTTGTTGTCGTGTTCGGCGATTACGAGGATAGCCATGATCAGATCACCTTCGCTTCGTTTTTCAGTTTCTCGACCAATTCAGCCACCGACTTGACCTTGATGCCCGCGCTGCGTGCAGCCGGTGCTTCAACCTTGACGGTCTTGTTGGTAGAGGCGGTGGAAACGCCCAAAGCTTCTGGAGTCACCGACTCAAGCGGCTTCTTCTTGGCTTTCATGATGTTTGGCAGGGACGCATAGCGCGGCTCGTTCAAACGCAGGTCGGTGGTGACGATGGCCGGCAGTTTCAACGAAACGGTCTGTGCGCCGCCGTCGATTTCACGGGTCACAGCGACGCTGTCGCCGCTCACTTCGACTTTGGAAGCGAAGGTGCCCTGGCCGTAACCGGTCAGCGCAGCCAGCATCTGGCCAGTCTGATTGTTGTCGCTGTCGATGGCTTGTTTGCCGAGGATCACCAGCTGAGGCTGTTCCTTGTCGACAACGGCCTTGAGCAACTTGGCCACGGCCAGGGAGGTCAGGTCTTCAGCCGACTCAACCAGAATGGCGCGGTCGGCGCCCAGGGCCAGGGCGGTACGCAGCTGCTCTTGAGCAGTGGTAGGGCCGATGGAAACCACCACGATTTCAGTCGCCACGCCTTTCTCTTTCAGGCGTACAGCTTCTTCCACAGCGATTTCGCAGAAAGGGTTCATCGACATTTTGACGTTAGCAAGGTCGACGCCGGAATTGTCCGCCTTGACGCGAACTTTCACGTTGTAATCGACAACGCGTTTGACAGCTACAAGAACCTTCATGGATTCCTCGTTACTCTCCGGTGAAAAGAAAGTCGCCTAGGCGAACCTGGCGGTTGATGCTCATCGGCACACAAGGGCACCTCCAAAAACTTCGGCGGATGACTTAGCGATGGGGAAATGATGACCGTTCGTCAGGGGTGACTGAGAGGTCATTCTTTATCGCAGTGTGTAAACTGCGCACCATTGTTTAGGCACGCGTCACCTGTCTTGCTTTTGGACGTGCTCTTGAAACCTGCTGTCTGCCTACGGTAAGCGCAAAACCGACCGTATATTGACCGGAACGCCTATTCTGGTCAATACGCCAAAATAGCCAGTCATAAGCCGCGTTGCTTTGATTTACCTAGCCTGCGAGCAATTCAAACAAACGTTTGTATTGGACGCTGCCAGTGGTGTAGATATAATGCGCCACCTAGAGAGAAAGGTGGGTCTTGCCGTTGTTGCAAGACGACACCGAACCTCCATCCATTAGAAAAAAAAGCCTGTTGAGCCTTGAGTAGGAGATAGCCTGTGGAACGCGAATACATGGAATTCGACGTGGTCATCGTCGGCGCTGGCCCGGCAGGCCTGTCTGCCGCCTGCCGACTGAAGCAGAAGGCCGCCGAAGCCGGTAAAGAAATCAGCGTCTGCGTGGTCGAGAAAGGCTCCGAAGTCGGCGCTCACATCCTCTCCGGTGCCGTGTTCGAACCACGCGCCCTGAACGAACTGTTCCCGGACTGGAAGGAACTCGGCGCTCCGCTCAATACCCCGGTTGTGCGCGACGACATCTATGTACTGCGCAGCCCTGAAGCCTCCACCAAGGTGCCTGACTTCTTTGTGCCCAAGACCATGCACAACGAAGGCAACTACATTATCTCCCTGGGCAACCTGTGCCGCTGGCTGGCCCAGCAGGCCGAGAACCTGGGCGTAGAAGTCTACCCAGGCTTCGCCGCCCAGGAAGCGCTGTTCGACGAGAACGGCGTGGTGCGCGGGATCATCACCGGCGACCTCGGCGTCGACCGCGAAGGCCATCCAAAAGAAGGCGTGTACACCCCAGGCATGGAGCTGCGTGGCAAGTACACGCTGTTCGCTGAAGGTTGCCGTGGCCACATCGGCAAGCAACTGATCCAGCGTTTTAACCTGGACAGCGACGCCGACGCCCAGCACTACGGCATCGGCCTCAAGGAAATCTGGGAAATCGACCCGGCCAAGCATCAGCCTGGCCTGGTGGTTCATACCGCCGGCTGGCCGCTGGACATCATGAGCAACGAGAACACCGGCGGCTCGTTCCTTTATCACCTGGAAAACAACCAGGTGGTTGTCGGCCTGATCGTCGACCTGTCCTACAGCAACACCTTCCTGTCGCCGTTCGATGAGTTCCAGCGCCTCAAGCACCACCCGGTGCTGGCGCAATACCTGGAAGGCGGCAAACGCGTCAGCTACGGCGCGCGTGCCCTGGCCAAAGGCGGCATCAACTCGTTGCCGAAGATGGTCTTCAAAGGCGGCGCCTTGATCGGCTGCGACCTGGGCACCATGAACGTGGCCAAGATCAAAGGCAGCCACACCGCGATGAAGTCCGGCATGCTCGCTGCCGACGCCGTGGCCGAGCGCCTGTTCGCGGACTCCGAAGGCGGTGACGAACTGACCAACTACGTCGACGGTTTCAAGGCCAGCTGGCTCTACGAAGAGCTGTTCGCCAGCCGCAACTTCGGCCCGGCGATGCACAAGTTCGGCCCGATCATCGGCGCCGGCTTCAACTGGTTTGACCAGAACATCCTCGGCGGCAAAATGCCGTTTACCTTGCACGACACCAAGCCGGATTACGCCTGCCTGAAGCTCGCCAAGGACAGCAAGAAGATCGACTACCCAAAACCCGACGGCAAACTGAGCTTCGACAAGCTGAGCTCGGTGTTCATCTCCGGTACCAACCACGAAGAAGAGCAGCCGTGCCACTTGAAGCTCAAAGACCCAAGCATCCCGATCGGCACCAACCTGCCGCTCTACGATGAACCGGCGCAGCGCTACTGCCCGGCTGGCGTGTATGAAGTGATCACCAAGGAAGACGGTGAGAAGCGCTTCCAGATCAACGCCCAGAACTGCGTGCACTGCAAGACCTGTGACATCAAGGACCCTTCGCAGAACATCACGTGGGTTACGCCGGAAGGCGCGGGTGGGCCGACTTACCCGAATATGTAAGGCAGTTGCTTGAACAAAAAAGGCTCCCAAACGGGAGCCTTTTTTATGGCCAACATAAATCAACTGTGGGAGCTGGCTTGCCTGCGATAGCGGTGGGTCAGTAATGAATAGGTGGCTGACACACCGCTATCGCAGGCAAGCCAGCTCCCACATTTAGAGAGTGTGTTGCCTGACCTACGCCGCCCGCTCTTCACCCGGGTTACGCAAGAAGTAACGCTTATATTCGCGACTGAACTGCGACGTACTCTGATACCCCACGTTATGCGCCGCCTGCGCCACGCCCAAGCCTTCCACCAGCAGCAACTGCTGAGCCTTCAACAACCGCAAGCGCTTCAAATACTGCACCGGCGATAACAGCGTGCAACGCTTGAAGTGCTCGTGAAAAGTCGACGCACTCATATGCGCATACCCGGCCAACGTCTCAATGTTCAGCGGCTCGGCGTAATGGGCATGCAGGTGATTCAACGAGGTGGCAATACGTGAGAATTGCCCTTGTTGTTCCACCAAGGCACGCAGCACATCCGCCTGTGGCCCGCGCAATGCGGTAAACAACACTTCCCGGACCCGCGCCGGACCCATGATCCGGCTTTCCAGCGGATCGTGCAGGCACTGCAGCAGCCGCTCGACGCTGCCGCGCATTGCATCATCGAGCATCACCGAGCTCATGGATTCCAATGTCTGCGCCGTCGGCGGCGGCCCGGCCTGCATGCCCATGGCCATGACCAGTTCGCCGAGCACCACGCGATCAATCCCCACGGTAACCCCGTACAGCGGCGCGTCGGGCGCCAGGGCAAAGGTTTCGCATTCGAACGGCACCGGCATCGCCTGGATCAGGTAGTGCCCGGCGCCATACTCCAGTGTGCGTGGGCCCAGATAGGCGACTTTGCTGCCCTGAGCCACAAACATCAGGCTCGGTTCGTAGATCTGCGGGCCGCGTGCCACGTCGCAACTGGCGCGCAATACCTTCACACCGGGCAGGTACGTCGGGGAGAAACCGTCGCAGGGCGTGAGGTCCTCAATCAAGGCAACCAGCGTGGCATTGGCATCGAGATGGCGGGTCAACAACATGGCAAAAAACTTCGTTAAAAAGGGATAAGAGCATCATCGCAGGTCTGAGCGCACATGAATCCAAACACAGGGCACTCCCGGACGAATAGGCATGAGGTTCGGAGCAATCGCCATGGCCGCATCCCGGCCCTGCGCGGAAAATACGCCGCCTCCCTAGTCAATCCTTTTGCGAGGTTTCTGTATGTACACCGCCATCGGTTATGCCGCCCAGTCGGCCACCACTCCCCTCGCCCCCATGTCCTTCGAACGCCGCAGCCCGCGCGCCGACGATGTAGCCATCGAGATTCTGTACTGCGGCGTATGCCACTCCGACATCCACCAGGCACGCAACGAGTGGGGCATCGCCGTGTACCCGCTGATGCCGGGCCACGAGATCGTCGGCAAAGTCACCGCCGTCGGCGCCAGCGTGACCGCGCACAAAGTCGGCGACCTGGTGGGCGTGGGCTGCATGGTTGATTCGTGCCGCCACTGCGACGCTTGCCATGCGGACCTTGAGCAGTACTGCCTCGAAGGCCCGACCATGACCTACGCCACCCCGGACCGGGTGGATGGCAGCAACACCATGGGCGGCTACTCCGACAGCATCGTCGTCAGTGAGCACTTTGTGGTGAAGATCCCGGCCAAGCTCGACCTGGCCAGCGCCGCGCCGATTCTGTGCGCAGGCATCACCACCTACTCGCCACTCAAGCACTACGGCGTGAAGGCTGGCGACAAAGTCGGCGTGCTGGGCATGGGCGGCCTGGGCCACATGGGCATCAAGTTCGCCAAGGCCATGGGCGCAGAAGTTACGCTGTTCACCCGCTCCGCGAGCAAGGCTGAAGAAGGCCGTCGCCAGGGTGCCGACCATGTCATCGTGTCCACCGATGCCGAGCAGATGAAAGCCGCCGCCGGCAGCTTCGATTTCCTGCTGGACACCATTCCGGTGCAACACGACCTGAACCCCTACCTCGACGTGCTGCGCTTTGACGGCGTGCATATCCTGGTTGGCTTGATCGAACCGGTCGACCCACCGGTGAACGCTGCCAAGCTGGTGCTGGGCCGTAAAGTGCTGGCCGGTTCGTTGATCGGCGGCATTGCCGAAACCCAGGAAGTGCTGGATTTCTGCGCCGAGCACAACATCACCTGTGACATTGAAATGCTCGATATCCGCCAGATCAACGAGGCTTACACCCGCATGATCGCCGGCGATGTGAAGTACCGCTTTGTCATCGACATGGCGACCTTGAAGGCCTGATCAGGCCTTAGCGCCCAACTCCGCTGACAGCCGCGCTGCGACCTGTTTGATCACAGGGATCAGCTCGGCCATCTTTTCCAGCGGCATGTAGGGCACGGTACTGGCGATGCTGATGCCGGCGACGATTCGCCGGCTGGCATCGCGCACCGGTGCCGCCACACAACGGATCGACGGTTCGTTGTCTTCCAGGTCGAACGCATACCCACCCTCCACGTATTCGCGCATGCGCTGCTCGAACTGCGCCCAGGATTGCTCCGGGTGCGCTGGCCATTGCTGGCTCTTGCCCTCGGCGGGCAGGCTGGCTTCATACAGGCGCTGCCACTCCTGCACAGAGTCATCCAGCAACATTGCCTTGCCCACACCGGTGCGCGCCAGCGGCATGCGATGGCCGACTCGCGAGCGCATTTCCGGGCCGTAGCGGCCGGGGTTCTTGTGCAGATAGAGCACATCGTCGTATTCACGAATCGCCAAGTGGATGGTGTCGCCAGTCAACGCCGACAGTTCATCCAGGTACGGCACCGCCAGGGTCACCAGCGGCAGTTCGTCACGGGCCTGAAAACCCAGTTCGATCAGTTTCGGCCCGAGCAAATAACCTACTTGCGGCACCACGCGCAGGTAACGCTCCTCAACCAGGCAACTGGCCAGCCGGTGAGTGGTACTGCGGGTGGTGCCGATGCGCCTGGCGATCTCTTTCAAGTCGCGCGCACCCGCCGCCACCGCTTGCACCACGCCCAGGCCACGCAGCAGGGTCTGGGTGCCGGTGGGGGCGGCGTCTTTGACGGGGATGTGGGCGTTTTCCTGCATATCGGGCCTATTGGGAAGTACGAAAACGGCGCCATTATGGCAAATGCAGCCCTGCTGAACAGAGGAGCTCCCACATTTTGATCCTCATAAGGCCGGATTTCAGCGTTGCTTCATGCGGTCGATGATGACCGCCAAGAGCAGGATCGAGCCCCGGATCACATACTGGTAAAACGTGTCGATGTTCTTCAGGTTCATCGCGTTCTCGATGATCGCCAGAATCAACACCCCGGCAATCACATGGCGGATCATGCCGATACCGCCGCTCAACGACACACCGCCCAACACACACGCCGAGATTACCGTCAGCTCGAAGCCCTGGCCGATCATCGGCTGGCCCGAGGTCATGCGCGAGGCGAGGATCACCCCGGCCAGTGCGCCGATCAAGCCGTGCACGGCAAAGATGATGATCTTGGTGCGGTCGACATTCACCCCGGCCAGCAACGCCGCTTCCTGGTTGCCGCCGATGGCCATGGTGTTGCGCCCGTAGGTGGTGTAGTTGAGCAGCCAGCCGAAGAACACAAAGCACAACACGGTGATGATAATCGGCACCGGCACGCCCATCAGTTGGCCGTTGCCGAACACAAAGAAGCGTTCGTCCATCACGCCGACCGCCTTGCCGTTGGAAAAGATATAGGCCAGCCCGCGCACGATCTGCATGGTCGCCAAGGTTGCGATCAACGCGTTGATGCGCAGCTTGGCGATCACGATGCCGTTGATCAGCCCCACTACCAGGCCCATGGCCAACGCAGCGGACACGCCGAGTACCACGCTGTCGGTGTCACGAATCACAATCCCCGCGACCACACCGGCACAGGCGATCACCGAGCCGACTGACAAGTCGAAATGCCCCGACGCCAGGCAGAACAGCATGGTGCACGCAGCGATGCCCACCGTCGAAATCGCCAGGCCCAGCCCGCGCATATTCAGCGGCGAGAGGAAGTTGTCGATAAACAGCGCGCTGAGCACAAAGATGCTCAATGCCGCGAGTAGCATCACCCAATCATCGAGAAATTTACGTTGGTTGAAACCCGGCCAAAAGCCCTTTGCAGTTTTTACCTGTGACATACCTATACCCTCGAATTCTTCAAGCCCGCGAACGCGGGAGAGCCAGTTGCAACAGCTTCGCTTCATCCGCCTGGTCGCGGGTCAACTCGCCAGTCAGCGCGCCTTCACTCATCACCAGGATGCGATCAGAGATGCCCATCACTTCCATCAGGTCGCTGGACACCACAATCACCGCAATGCCGCTGGCCGCAAGGTTATGAATGATCTGGTAGATCTCCGACTTGGCGCCGATATCGATGCCGCGTGTAGGCTCATCCAGCAGCAACACTTTCATCGGCATCGACAGCCAGCGGCCAAGAATGGCCTTCTGTTGATTGCCGCCGGACAGGTACATGATTTTCTGCTCGGCGTTCGGCGTTTTGACTTTCATCGCCTTGATCTGCTTGTCGGCGTTGCCCTTCTCCCAGCCTTCACGCAACAGCCAGCCAAAGGTCGAATGCGCGCCACGCGCACTGATGTTGATGTTCTCGGCCACGCTGGACAGCGGGATGATGCCTTCCTTTTTGCGGTCCTCCGGGCACAGCAGCACACCGGCGGCGATGGCATCGCGTGGTGAATGTAATGGCAGGGCTTGCCCAAACAATTCCAACTGCCCGGCCGTTGCGCGTTCCAGGCCACTGAGCAAACGAAACAGCTCGGTACGCCCGGCGCCCACCAGCCCGAAAAGGCCGAGAATCTCGCCCTTGTGCACCTGCAGGCTGACCGCTTCGCGCAGGCCAGGCCCAAGCAAACCGTTAACCTTGAGCGCCACCTCACCGCGTTCGCGCGGGCGGTAATCGTAGATATCCTGGATATCTCGCCCGACCATGCAGGTCACCAACTGGTCGTGAGTCAGTGTGGCCATGTCGTCAAAAGTGCGCACATAACGGCCGTCCTTGAACACCGTCACCGCATCGCAAATACGGAACACTTCTTCCATGCGATGCGACACATACAGCACCACTTTGCCCTCATCGCGCAGGCGCGTGATGATCGCCATCAAGCGGTCGATTTCCCGCGCCGACAGGCTGCTGGTGGGTTCGTCAAAAGCAATCACATGGGCACCACGGGACAACGCCTTGGCGATTTCCACCAGTTGGCGCTGGCCGAGGGACAGGCGCCCAAGCTTCTCTTGCGGATCGATTTCATCGGCCAGGCCTTTAAGGCACGCCAACGCCTGCTTGCGCAGCTGGCCGCCGTTGACCACGCCGAAACGCGACGGCAAATGCCCGAGAAACAGGTTCTCGGCCACGGTCATTTCCGGCACCAGATGCAGCTCCTGGTGAATCACCGCCACGCCGTTGGCGATGCTGTCGGCGGCGTTCTTGAACGCCATGACCTGCTCGCCGATCTGCACCGTGCCGCTGCTGGGCGTGTAGGCACCGCCGAGGATCTTGAGCAGCGTGGACTTGCCCGCGCCGTTCTCGCCCATCAGCGCATGCACCGAGTGCGGCCGCGCTTCAAAGCTGATTTGCGCCAGCGCCTTGACCCCGGGAAACTCCTTGCCGATGCCGTTGAAACGCAAGGCCGCGCCGGTCATTTCCACAGACCGATTTTGCTCAACTCTTCCTTGAAGTTGGCGCGGGTGATGAGGGTTACGTTATCCAGGGCGGTGAACTTGGCAGGCTCGGTGCCTTTGGTGACCCACTCGAACATCGCCGTGGCGGTTTTGTAGCCGGATGCATCGGGGCTGAGCAGCATTGAGCCGTAGAAGCCGGTGTCGGTTTTCTTCAACTCTTCAATCGCATCAGTGCCATTGATGCCCACGCCAATCACATTGGCCGCCTTGAAACCGGCGCTTTCGGTGGCGCGCACGCCGCCCAGCACGGTGCTGTCGTTCATGCCGCCGATGATCAGGTTTTTCGCGGTGCCCGGCAGCTTTACCAGCGCCGAGTTGGTGGAATCCATGCTGCCTGGCACGTCGAGGGTTTTCTGCGCGCTGAACAGGATGTGGTCAGCGGGTAAGCCGGCGGCCTTGAGGCCTTCGACCGAACCGTCGGTGCGTTTTTTGCCGGTTTCCAGCTCGTCAAAGGTGTTGATGACGGCGTAGGTGTCCTTCCAGTCCCAGTTACGATGCTTGGCTTCGGCGGCCATGGCCTCGCCTTGTTTCTGGCCGATCTTGTAGGCATCCAGGCCCACATAAGGCACGTCTTCCATGGGCTTGCCCTTGGCATCGACAAATCGGTCATCCACCGCCAGCACTTTCAAGCCGTTGAGCTTGGCCTTGGCCATGATCGCAGGGCCGAGGGACACGTCCGGCGGGCAGATCACAAACCCCTTGGCGCCGTTGGCGGCGAGGGTGTCGATGGCGGACAAGGTTTTCTCGCCGTCGGGCACGGCGATCTTGATCACGGTGAAGCCCTGGTCCTTACCGGCCTTTTCGGCAAAGGCCCATTCGGTCTGGAACCAAGGCTCTTCGGCCTGCTTGACCAGGAAGCCGATCTTCACTTCTTCGGCCGCTGCAAAACCGCTGAAGGCCATCGCCAGCGCCACGGCGCCTAACGTCTTCTTGAACATGAACCACCTCTCTTGATTGTTGTTAGTCGTGGTACATCACGGAACGCCCGCCATCGATCATCAGGCAGGTTGCGTTGATAAAGGGCGCCTCGTCGGTGGCCAGAAACAGCGCCGTCATCGCCACCTCGACCGGTTGGCCGATGCGCTTGGGCGGGTGCAAATCGAAGGCGCGCTGGCGCTCGGCATGCGGGTCAGGGAACCCGTTCCAGTAATCGACGTTGAGCTGGGTTTCGATGTAGCCCGGTGCGATGGCATTCACGCGGATGCCTTTGGGTGCGTATTCGATGCCGAGGGCGCGGGTGAGACCGAGCAGGCCATGCTTGGCTACCGGATAGGGAAAACAGCCGGGAATGATGTGGCTGGAATGGGTGGAAGCGATGTTGATGATGTTGCCGATGCCCTGCTCGATCATGTGCGGCAACACGGTGCGGCAGCCGAACCAGGCACCGTCGAGGTCGATGGCGAAGCAGCGGCGCCAGTCTTCGTCGGTCATCTCCAGCGGGTCACGGAACACGTTGACGCCCGCGCAGTTGATCAACACATCCACACGGCCAAAGCGCTCGATGGCCACATTGACTAGCGCCTGCCATTGCTCTTTGGAGGTTATATCGACGGCCTGCGCGACAATCTCAGCGCCGCGTTCGCGCCAGTGGGCGGCGACTTGCTCAACCTTTTCGGCCTGGATATCCGCAATCACCAGCCGTGCCTGCTGGGCCTGGAAGCAGGCGACGATCGCCTCGCCTATCCCTTGAGCGGCACCGGTGATGATCACCACTTTGTTTTTCAGCCGCTCGCCATAGGTGGGTTCGGGCACGGCGGGTAATGACAACGGTTGGGGCTGCATCGCTTCACCTGTTTTATTTTTGGTAGTGAGTGCTGATGCCGCCGACTATAAACCCATCTTTTGAAATATCTCAATATATAAATTTGCATCCCATATAGTGAGACATGGCGCAAAAAAATGTGGGTGCCGATCTCTGTGGGAGCTGGCTTGCCTGCGATACGGGCACCTCGGTATTTCAGTTACACCGAAGTGATGCTTTCGCAGGCAAGCCAGCTCCCACACAAGCCCGCCCCCACAGTGGGCCTTCAGTGTTTTTGAAAGAGGGTTTCAGCCCTGCGCAAAGTCGCGCAGTGCATTACCCTCCATGCGATAGCGCACCCACTCCTCCTGCGGCTGGGCGCCGATGGACTTGTAGAAGGCAATCGCCGGCTCGTTCCAGTCCAGCACGCTCCACTCGAAACGCCCGCAACCGTTGTCGCAGGCGATCTTGGCCAGGTGCCGCAAGAGCTTCTTGCCCGCCCCGCCGCCACGTTGCTCGGGGTTGATGTAGAGGTCTTCGAGGTACAGGCAGTTGCTGCCCAGCCAGGTGGAGTAACTGAAGAAGAACACCGCAAAGCCAATCGGCAGGCCATCCCGCGAACAGATCAGGCCATGGGCGGTGGCGCCCTCGCTGAACAGGCTGCGCTCGATATCCACCACACTGGCGATCACTTCGTGCCGGGCCTTTTCGTACTCGGCAAGTTCAGTGATGAAAGTCAGGATCTGCGCAGCATCGCTGGGCACGGCAGGGCGAATCTCGATGGTCATGGGCGGGCCTTGGGCAATGTCAAAGGCCACATACTAAGACGCTTTGATGACTGATTGCAGTGCAATTTGTTTACTCCGGCCACGCGTAAAGCAAGTACCACCAACCACGCAACATTCGCCATGCACGGGCATGGTAAACAGTCGGGCATAACCCTAATAACTGCATGCTGATAACTGCATGCTGATAACTGCATGCTGATAACTGCAAGGTCGCCCGATGCCTTCCACACCCGCCGTGAATACCAAACTGTTCGCCTTTTTCTGCCTCGCCAGCTTCTTGCTGTCACTGTCCTATGGCTCGACGTTTTTGCTGTCGCTGCTGATCCACTCGCGCGGCGGCAATGAACACGACGCCGGCAGCGTGATCTCCATGGCGATGCTCAGTACGTTCGTGGCAGTGCTGTTCTGCGGGCACTTGGCCGATGCGGTCGGTGCGGCGCGCGCGATTGCGGGCATGGGCGTATTGCTGGTGGTGGCGTGCCTGGGGTTTGCCCTGACACCTGGGTTTGGCCAGGGCTTGATGCTGTTCGGTCTGTCGCTTGGGTTGGGCTGGGGCGTGTTCTACACCTTGGGGCCGATCATCGTGACGCTGCTGGTGCAATCGGCGCAGCGGGCCAAATATTTTGCGCTGCTGTCGGGCAGTATGTTGAGCGGGATCGGCTCCGGCCCTTTGCTCGGCCGTGCCGCCGACGCGCTGGGCCTGCCGCTGACAGCAGCCTTCTATATCGCCGGCCTGGCCAGTCTGGTCGGCGTCCTGATGTTCTGGCGAATGGGCGCACAACTCAACCATCACGCGAATGCGCCCACCTCGAAGATTTCCTGGGCGTCCAGCCGCCGCGTGCTGTCATCCAAAGCCGCGTTTGCGATCCTGATGGTCGGCCTGGGCGGCTGTGTGTTTGGTGGGCTTTCATCGTTTCAAACCAGCTACGCGGCTGCGCAGGGGTTGGACTATTCGCTGTTCTTTGGCGGCTTCCTGAGCGCCGCCATTACCAGCCGGCTGTTGATCGCCGGCCACGTGGTCAAGCGCGATGCGTACTGGGCCGCCTGCGTGCTGTCCGGGATCATGCTCGGCTCGATCGCGCTGTTTGCGTTTGGCGTGAGTGGCAACCTCAGTTACCTGTTGGCAGCCGGCACGCTGGGCGTGGGTTACGGCCTGACGTACTCGGTGATCAATGGGCTGGTAGCCAATGAAGCACCGCCTGGAACGACGTCACAAGCCTTGCTGCTGTTCAGCCTGGCGTACTTTGTCGGGGTGTTCGGCTTTCCGCTGCTGGCGGGCAAAATCATTGTCGATTCTGGGCTGCCGACGCTGCTGGCGAGTGTGTTGGCCGTGGCCTTGTTCAACTGGTTGATCACGGTGGCGCGACTGATCTGGCGCCAGCGTTCGGCTAACAAAATCTTACAGGTGAATTAGCACCGTTCGTCGCCATCAAGGCACGAACCGCAAACTGGGGCGGACCAATAAGGGGTAAGGACATTAATCATATGGAGACACCCCTCATGAAGAATTCCAAATTTGCTGCCCTCGCCCTCACCGGCTTGCTGTCCGCCGCCTCGTTGAGTGCCGTTGCCGCCACCTCATCCACCGGCACCACCAACCCTGCTACCAAGGAGTCTCAGGACTCGATGGGCACAGGGATGGAAACCAACGGTGGCGCGATTATCGATAACGGCGCAGACCCTCACACCAAAGGCGCCGATACCCAACGTCAGGCACCGGCTGCAGTCGGTAACGGCAAAATGGGCCCAGGCGTCAATGAAGAACCCAAAATCAACAAAGGCGATGACAGCAACATCCCGGGCGCCCCGAAACAACCTGCGCCTTGATGCATCGATAGCCGCACCGACACCCGATCATTTCCCAGTGAAGAGGTACGCATGAACGTCGATAGAAACCTTGAAAAAGAAGTCCTCACCCGCCTGCTGCACGCCCACCCCAACGGCCTGGGCAAGGAGGTGCTGGATAACTACCGCGGCGAAAAGGTGGTGGCCAGTGTGCTGGCATTTCTGCAAGACCGCGGGTTTATCAAGGATGGGCATGTGACCACCGACGACGCCGGTGAATATTCGTTGAACCTGCCGATCAAGCTGACCGCCTCGGGCGTTGATGAGGCGCGCAAGCTGGAAGGCGAAGGCACCGTGTGAACTAGACGAAGATCAAATGTGGGAGCAACTGTCTTAACCCACCGTCCGTCAGCGCCATTCTGTACCGTCTCGCAGCATGGCATTTAGTCTGATCAGCAGTATCCGCATGCAGGCGATGAGCGCGACTTTCGCGCTCTTGCC
>NZ_JAAQWK010000037.1:0-33606 GCF_012985445.1 Pseudomonas sp. WS 5532 | reverse complement strand
TCATGTCCTGCACGAACGGCCCGCGACGCCAGAGTTGAGGGATCGACGAAGGCAGGAGCGAGAAAAGCTGAAGGCTGCCCAAGGCAGCCTTCAGCTATGAAACATGTTTACCGGACACTAGTGACGCAGAGCGTGGGAACGATCAATCAGCCGAAAAAAAGCCCCGGTTCCTGCGAACCGGGGCTTTTTCGTTTCAGCGAATTACATCACAGCGCCAGCGTGGGGTAGTCGATGTAACCCACTGGGCCTTTGCCGTAGAAGGTTTCCGGGTGCGGTTCGTTCAACGGCGCATCGGCCTTCAGGCGCGCCGGCAGGTCCGGGTTGGCAATGAACGGCACGCCGAAGGCCACTGCATCGGCCTTGCCGGCCGCCAGCCAGGCGTTGGCGCTGTCTTTGGTGAAGCGTTCGTTAGCGATGTACGGGCCACCGAAGGCTTTTTTCAGTTGTGGACCGAGGCTGTCGCCGGCTTCTTTTTCACGGGAGCAGATGAAGGCGATGCCACGCTTGCCCAGCTCGCTGGCGACGTAGGTGAAGGTTTCCGCCAAATTGTCGTCGCCCATGTCGTGGGAGTCGGCGCGTGGTGCCAAGTGCACACCCACACGGCCGGCGCCCCAGACTTCAATGGCGGCGTCGGTCACTTCCAGCAGCAGGCGAGCACGGTTTTCCAGGGAGCCACCGTAGTTGTCGGTGCGCTGGTTGGTGCTGCTTTGCAGGAACTGGTCGAGCAGGTAGCCGTTGGCGCCATGGATCTCCACGCCGTCAAAGCCTGCGGCCTTGGCGTTTTCAGCGCCGACGCGGTAAGCGTCAACGATGTCGGCGATTTCAGCGGTTTCCAGGGCGCGTGGCGTCGGGTAGTCGGCCAGCGGGCGAACCAGGCTGACGTGGCCTTTAGGCTGGATGGCGCTTGGTGCCACCGGGGTTTCGCCGTTGAGGTACGACTCATGGGAGATACGGCCCACGTGCCACAATTGCAGGAAAATCTTGCCGCCCGCGCCGTGTATAGCCTTGGTTACATTGGCCCAGCCGCGAACCTGGTCGTTGGACCAGATACCCGGTGTGTCCGGGTAGCCAACGCCCAGCGGCGTCACGGAGGTGGCTTCGCTTAAGATCAGCCCGGCGGAAGCGCGTTGCACGTAGTACTCGGCCATCAGCGCGTTGGGTACGCGGCCTTCATCGGCGCGGCAGCGGGTCAGCGGCGCCATGATGATGCGGTTGGACAATTGCAGGTCGCCCAGTTTGATCGGATCGAAAATAGTCGTCATGGGAAAACACCCTTCTCTTTAAGTGGATTGATCAGTTGGTCGCAGGGGCCAGGTCGGCATCGCCGCTCTGACGAAAAGTAATCAGGGTCACCAGCAGGGCCAGAATCGCCAGGGCCGCCGCGGCCAAAGGCACGCTGGTCAGGCCGAAACCGTGGGCAATCACGCTGCCGCCGACCCAGGCGCCGAGCGCGTTGCCGATGTTGAAGGCGCCGATATTCAAGGTGGACACCAAGTTTGGAGCGGCCTTGCCGAAGGTCACCACGTTGATTTGCAGCGCCGGTACGGCGGCGAACGAAGCGGTGGCCCACAGGAACAGGGTGATTTCCGTCGGGATCACCGCGACGCTGGTCCAGGTCAGCACCGTGGAGACCACTGCCATGCTGATGAACACGCCGATCAGGGTGGCGGCCAGGCGTTTGTCCGCCAGCTTGCCGCCAATGATGTTGCCGACGGTAAGCCCCAGGCCGATCAGCAGCAGGGTCCAGGTCACGCCTTTGGGCGACACGCCGGTGACATCGCCGAGCAGCGGTGCGACGTAAGTAAAGAGGGTGAACATGGACGCGGCGAACAACGCAGTCATGGTCAGCGACAGCCAGATGCCGGCGCCCTTGAGCGCGGCCAGTTCGGCGCGCATGTCGAGTTTTTCTTCGTCACGCTTGGCCGGCAGGAAGCGGATCAGACCGATCAAGGCGACTACGCCAATCACCGTCACCGCCCAAAAGGTCGAGCGCCAGCCGGCTTCCTGTCCCAGTGCGGTACCCAGCGGCACGCCGAGCACGTTGGCCAGGGTCAAACCGGTGAACATCAAGGCCACGGCCGAAGCCCGTTTGTTGGCCGGCACCAGGTTGGCCGCTACCACCGAACCGATCCCGAAGAACGCACCGTGGCACAGCGCGGTGACCACACGGGCAAACATCAGCACGTTGTAGTCACTGGCCAGGGCGCAGAGCAGGTTGCCGACAATAAAGATGCCCATCAACGCTACCAGGGCGGCCTTGCGTGGCAGCTTGGCGGTGGCCAGTGCCATGAACGGCGCGCCGATGGCCACGCCCAGGGCGTAGCCGGTGACCAGCCAGCCGGCGCCGGGGATCGACACGCCCAGGTCCGCCGCCACATCGGGCAGCAAGCCCATGATGACGAACTCGGTGGTGCCGATGGCGAAGGCGCTGAGGGCCAGTATGAGTAGCGAGAGGGGCATTGGCGTTTCCTTGTTACAGCGCTGCGTTTTCGTCAGCACTGAGTTCGGTGATGAGCGCCGCGAGGAAGGCCTGGATGGTTGCCTCGTTGCGTTTGAAAAAATGCCACTGCCCGGCCTTCTGGCTGCTGATCAACCCGGCGCGTTGCAAGGTGGCCAAATGGGCCGACACGGTCGACTGCGACAAGCCGCAGCGCTGGTCGATCTGCCCGGCACAGATCCCGTATTCGTGGTTGTGCACTTGCTCGGGAAACTGCACCTTCGGGTCTTTCAGCCAGGTGAGGATGTCTCGTCGTACTGGGTGTGCCAGGGCTTTTATTATTTCGTCGAGGTCAATGGACATGGCGGTTGCTCGGTTTCGTACAGCGTTATATCGCGATGAGGCGAACTTTAAATCGGTCTATCCCGATATACCAATATGATTTTGATCTGAGATCAGGCTATTTCGGTATATCGGGTTATAACGATACGTAATCGGCAGTGGTAGACTGCGCGGCATGAATTATCTCGCACATCTGCACCTGGGCGGCCAACTTCCTGCTCAATTGCTCGGCAGCCTGTATGGCGACTTTGTAAAAGGCCGCCTGCAAGGCCAGTTCAGCCCGCAAATCGAGTCGGCGATTCAGTTGCATCGCTCGATCGACCGCTTTACCGACAGCCACCCGCTGGTGGATGAGGCGTTGTCACGCTTCAGCCTGACCCGCAAGCGCTACGCCGGGATTGTCCTCGATGTGTTTTTCGACCACTGCCTGGCGCGGGATTGGGCGCTGTACGCCGAGCAGCCGCTGGAACGCTTCACTGCGCAGGTGTACCGCGTGCTGGCGGCCGAGCCGCAACTGCCGGGGCGGCTGGCGCAGATTGCGCCGTATATGGCGGCGGATGATTGGCTGGGTTCGTACCGCGAGTTTGCGGTGATGGAGCAGGTGTTGCGGGGGATCTCGCGGCGCCTGACACAGCCCCAGGAATTGGGCCATGCGATGCAGGAGTTGCGGGTTTTGTATGAGCCGTTGAGTGAAGATTTTCGGTTGTTTTATCCAGAGCTACAGAAGTTTGCACAGCTCCAACTGACTACTGAGATCTAACTGTGGGAGCTGGCTTGCCTGCGATAGCGGTGGGGCAGCCACATCTCTTTCAACTGACAGACTGCTATCGCAGGCAAGCCAGCTCCCACATTTGAACCGGTGTTCAGTTCATCTCAGGCCGCAAATGCAGGTCGAGCCGCCACCTGCTCAACTTCCGGCAACGGCCCAAACAACGCTTTCTGCACCGCCTGCTGCGCCTGATACGCCAGCGCCGCACGCTCCTGCCCGGCACAGGCAATCGGCTGGAGCACATGAATCTCCACATCACCCTGGTCATTACTGAACAGACGCATCAGGTGCGAGAGCAAATCGTCATCGCCAATAAAAGGTGCCAACGCATCCACCTGCCCATCACGCAAATAACGAATCGCTACCGGTTGCAGCGACACATCCGCATCAATCGCACTGGCCAGCAAACGCCCGTGGAACGTACGCAGGCTGCGCCCATCAGTGGTGGTGCCTTCGGGGAACATCAGCAGCGGATGCTGTTGCTCCAGATGGCGAGTCATCTGCTTGCGGATCAACTGGCTGTCGCCTGAGCCGCGGCGAATAAACAAGCTGCCGGCCTTGGCCGCCAACCAGCCGGCCACCGGCCAGGTGCGCACTTCGGCCTTGGACAAAAACGACATCGGCGCCACCGCGCCGAGCAGCGGAATGTCGGTCCAGGACACGTGATTGCTTACCCACAGCATCGGCTGCGTCGGCAACTCACCGTGTACCGTCACGCGAAAGGGCAGGGCGTTAGTCAGCCGTGCCATAAAAAAACGCGACCAACGCTGGCGCCGCACCATCGAGTTGGCAATGCCCATGCGTTCGAATACACCAAACACACTGGCCATGCTCAACCCCAGCGCCACCACCAGCAGCACCCGGGCAATGCGCCCGTACACGCGCAGGCGGCTCATCACATGGCCGCCTTGAAGTGGCGGGCGTAGCGCGGGCACAACTCATCGCGCTTGAGCAGGATGAACACATCGGCCACCTGGAAGTCTTCATCCCAGCACGGCTCGCCGCAGATCTTCGCACCCAGGCGCATATAGGCTTTGAGCAGCGGCGGCATTTCCGCGATGACGTTGGACGGCAGGTCCAGCGCCGGCAGTGGTTTTTTCGGTTCGGCGCGCAGGTGCTCGTTGCACAGGTAGCGTTCGCGCAGGCGCTGCATGATCGCGTGAGCCTGGATGCCGCCGTCGTGCATCGGGATGCTCGCGCAACCCATCAGATAGCTGTAACCGCCCTGGTTGAGGACTTCGGCCAACTCGCCCCACAACACCGCGATGGTGCCGCCATTGCGATAGGCCGGGTCGACGCAGGTGCGGCCGATCTCCAGGATCGGGCCTTGCAAATGCAGCAAGCCATGCAGGCTGAATTCTTCTTCGCTGTAGAACCGGCCCAAGGTGCTGGCGGCCTGGTGGTCGAGCAAACGGGTGGTGGCCACCAGTCGACCGCTGTTCAAATCCCGCACGCCTATATGGCTGCAGTGAACATCATAGTCATCCATGTCCAGACCCTGTTCCGCGCCTTTCAGCTTGGCGTTGAACTCGCCGCTGAACACGTTGAAACGCAGGGCCTGGGCTTCCTGCAAAGCCTTGGCGCCAACCAGGCGTTCGGCTTGCAGACGGCGTTCATTGCCGGTGTCGCTGATGCGGGCGATCTGAGTCATGGCGAATCTCCGAGTGCCGGCCACTTACCGGCCGGTCGACTTGTTTGTCCAAACTCAGGCTATGTAGGCTCGGTGTCAGCTCCATGAAGTTATGGTGACGCTTGGATGACAGGCCTTCCTGTCGCAAATCTGTCATGCGCCTGGGCTAGGCTCGCGGGCTTGAAAGCCCCCTTGAGTTTGCGTCCATGGTCCGAGGCCTGTTGTGCGTTGCCCTGCTGTTAGTCACCGCTGCCGCCCACGCCGACACCTGGCCGGACAAGGAATGGGCCAAGGGCGCGCCGCTCGAAGGCCCGGCGGTCGATGCACTGAATGCCTATGCTTTTCCACCCCGTGACGACGCCACTCGTAAAGGCATCCGCACCGACGCGCTGCTGGTGATCCGCGATGGCGTGATCGTTTACGAGCGCTACGACGCGCCCACCACCGCCAGCACGCCGCACCTGACCTGGTCGGTGAGCAAAAGCTTGATGGCCACTGTGCTCGGCGTGGCCTACGGCGAAAATCGCTTCAAACTGAATGACCCGGCCGCGCGTTTTTACCCGCCGATGAAACAGCACCCCAAAGTCACCATGGCCGACCTGCTGCACTGGGCCTCGGGCCTGGACTGGCAGGAAGACTACGAATACGCCCCACTCAATTCCTCGGTGGTGGCGATGCTCTACACCCGAGGCCGCAGCGATATGGCCGAGTTTGCCGCAGCCACCGAGGCCGCCGCCGCACCGGGCCAGGCCTTTCGTTATTCCAGTGGCGACAGCAATATTCTGTCCGCCGCCCTTAAAGGCATGCTCGGCCACAAGGCCTATATGAGTTACCCGTGGGACGCGCTGTTCAAGCCGCTGGGCATTCACAACGCCACCTGGGAAACCGACGCCGACGAAACCTTCGTCGCCTCGTCCTATGCCTACCTCACCGCTCGCGATTTGGCGCGGGTCGGCCTGCTGATGGCGCGCGACGGTCGTTGGGGGGAACAGCAACTGGTGCCTAAAGAGTGGGTCGCCTTCAACCGCCAGCCATTCGACAAATACAAGGCCGGCCAGGACGACGCCGTCCCCGGCGGGCAATGGTGGCTCAACCTCGACGTACGAGGTGCCCCAAGACCCTGGCCCGATGCGCCTGCCGACACCTTCGCCGCCCTCGGCCACTGGGGCCAGGCGCTCTATGTGCTGCCCGACGAACACCTGGTGATCGTGCGCTACGGCGATGACCGTGACGGCACTTACCGTCACAACGAACTGCTCAAGCGCGTACTGGCGGCGGTGCAACCATGATCCGTCGTCATCCGTTTATCAGCGTGTTTTTGCTGCTGTTGCTCGCCCTGTCGGGCTGGGTGTGGCACGAACGCGTCAACCTGCAAGCCTTCCCAGACATCATCGCGGCGTACACGGCCAAGGAGTATTGCTCGTGCCGGTATGTGGAGAACAACCCGGCGGACTATTGCCTGGGGTATGTGAAGCAGTATGTGCCGACCAGTGCGTTCACTGATTCGCCGGAACGCAGTGAAGTCACGGCAAGCGGCTTAGGGCGCACGCATACAGCGCGCTGGCTAGGCGACCGCCAAGGCTGCCGCCTCAGCCCCTGACACACCAAAGATTCTCTGTGGGAGCTGGCTTGCCTGCGATGGTGGCGGCACAGGCGACAGTGATGTTGACTGACCGGCCGCTATCGCAGGCAAGCCAGCTCCCACATGGATTTGTGCTGATCTTGGGAAATGAGGCAGTCCGGACAGGCGCCCGATGCACTGCACCGGGCGCGGACGACTTACTGCGGGGTTGGGCTGCCAGGCTGCAAGGCCAGCAACAGGTCATCGATGATCGCCTTGCCCATTTCCCCCAGGTAATGCGAGGCGAATGCAAACTTCTCCGCCTTGGGGTCCATGGCGGCTTCAAGGGAGAGCATTTTTGCGTAATAGAGCACGTGGGATGCGTGTTCGAGGGCTTCTACGAGCGGAACCCCGGCGTTGACGCGGAAGAGTTTCAGGTGGCTTTTGTTTTCTCCGCAGTCTGCGAAGGTGGCGGCGCCGAGGGTTTCGGCTGATGTGGCGTTAGTCATAACTGAATCCTTTTGCATGAACAAAAAGAGCTGCCACTAACGTTTCCAGGCGAAGGGTGGCAACTGTACGCGGGCTGGAAACCGAGGCAAAAGGAACCCGGCAGACCCGAAGGTCTCCCACGTACAGCCGCCAAAAAGCACAATCTGCAGGCATAAAAAAAGCGCCTGCTGATTGTTTGACGACGCTGTAGCGTCCTTAAGCGTCGGGTTTCCAGGCCCGGTCGCTGATGAGCAGCGACGGAGGCGAGGTTAACCCTATGCACGCGCCGTCGCAACCGGTGGCCAATAGCTGTCCGCAATCTGCGTTGTGTGGCGAGGGCGCTTGTCGGATCGCCGTACCGTCCCGTTTGACTGCGCAGCAGTCACCGGCTTTTTGGGGGCGCTTCGCACCCCAGCGCAAGCAAGCTTGCTCGCCACAGGGTTATGCGCAGCGGCAGAAGTGTCGGTTGTTGCCTTGAAACTTGCCGGGTGCTGTGTTTCCAGCGCGCGCCCCTGTAGTAACCTTGCCCGCGGCCGACCCCACACACGTCGGCCGTTAACAGGCATAAAAGGAGACTTATGACGCTGGGGCGCAAGGCCGAAAAATACTTCAGGATGATAAGAACGCGAATGGGCCTGGAGAAAAACTATTATTTAAAAAGCTTCATTATTGCGTTGTTTATTTTTTGCATGAGCGTCTACGGTTTCAAATCAAGCGAAAAGGCCGCGATCTATATTTTGATCTGCGGGGTTAATGCGCTGTTGTTCCCGCTGGCCAGGCGTGCAGTCGAAAACGTTGTCTTTCGTTTTACTGGAAAAGAATTTTGGGCGACACATCCCCTACAGACCGCCGCATCGAATGGTGGTCACACACTGCTATGGATGTTTTATTTCGTTTTTGCCATTCCGCTTGGCGTCTTCTATGGGCTGTGGTTGTGGCTGAAAAAATAGTGCCCGTTCGCGCGGCCTCTGCTTTCTGAGAACGGAACCTCTAGTTGTTGGGCCCCGCGTTTTGGGCGCGCTTCGCACCCCGGCGCAAGCAAGCTTGCTCGCCACAGGGTTATTAGGTGTCGGCCTTAGGTTCCACCCAGTGGAACCACCTTTGATTGTCCTCGCGCTCACATCGCGCTTAGCTGTCGATGTGCCGCCAACAAGAACGGGACCACCCGCCTGTGAGGAGAATCACCATGCGCCCACACCAGCACATTATGGATTGGCTCAGCGACGTCGCCAGCGACTTGCACGCTGTGCGCCACGATATCCACGCCCATCCCGAACTCGGCTTTGAAGAAAACCGCACCAGCGCGCTCGTTGCGCAGTCCTTGAAAGAATGGGGCTACGAGGTGCACACCGACATCGGCAAAACCGGTGTGGTCGGCGTGCTGCGCAATGGCAGCAGCTCGCGCACGCTGGGCATTCGCGCCGACATGGACGCCTTGCCCATCATCGAGAACACCGGCGCGGCCTACACCAGCCAGCACGCTGGTTGCATGCACGCCTGCGGGCATGACGGCCACACCACCATGCTGCTCGGTGCCGCGCGTTACTTGGCGGCGACGCGGCAATTTGACGGCACCTTGAACCTGATTTTCCAACCCGCCGAAGAAGGCCAGGGCGGCGCCGAGGCGATGCTGGCCGATGGTTTGCTCGAGCGCTTTCCGTGTGACGGCCTGTTCGGCATGCACAATATGCCGGGCTTGCCGGCGGGGCATCTGGGCTTGCGGGTCGGGCCGATGATGGCCTCGCAGGACTTGCTTACCGTGACGCTGGAAGGCGTCGGTGGCCACGGTTCCATGCCGCATCTGACGGTGGATCCGCTGGTGGCCGCCGCGAGTATGGTCATGGCGTTGCAAACGGTGGTGGCGCGCAATATCGACACCCAGGAAGCCGCCGTGGTCACGGTCGGTGCGCTGCAAGCGGGGCAGGCCGCCAACGTGATTCCTCAGCAAGCGCTGTTGCGCCTGAGCCTGCGCGCACTGAACCCCAAGGTGCGCGAGCAGATGCTCGAACGGGTCAACGCGATCATCCAGACCCAGGCCGCGAGCTTCGGCTGCACGGTGCAGGTCGAACACCGCCCGGCCTACCCGGTGCTGGTCAACCACGCCGAAGAAACCGAGTTCGCTCGCCAGGTCGGCATTGCCTTGCTCGGCGCCGACGCGGTGGACGGCAACACCCGCACGCTGATGGGCAGTGAAGACTTCGCCTGGATGCTGCAACGCTGCGCCGGCAGTTACCTGTTTATCGGCAACGGCGTGTCGCGGCCGATGGTGCATAACCCCGCCTATGACTTCAACGACGACATCCTGCTGACCGGCGCCGCCTACTGGGGCGCGCTGGCCGAGAGCTGGCTCAAGCCTGCCTGACGACCTCTTTTTTTCTGCCGCTGGACCCTTGCCCTTATCGGTTGAATGGAGTGTTCCTCATGCAGACTTCAAACACAGGCGTATCGCGCACCCGCCAGGTGGTGGCGGCTGTGATCGGCAATGCGCTGGAATGGTATGACTTTATCGTTTACGGCTTTCTGGCCAGCATCATCGCCCGGCAATTCTTTCCGTCGCAGGATGAATACGCCTCGCTGCTGATGGCCCTGGCCACCTTCGGCGTGGGCTTTTTCATGCGCCCGGTGGGCGGCATCCTGCTCGGCATTTATGCCGACCGCAAAGGCCGCAAAGCCGCGATGCAGTTGATTATCCGGCTGATGACCGTGTCTATCGCATTGATCGCCTTCGCGCCCAATTACGCCGCCATCGGCATGGGCGCGCCGCTGCTGATTGTGGTGGCGCGCATGCTCCAGGGCTTTGCCACCGGCGGTGAGTACGCGAGTGCCACGGCGTTTCTGGTGGAAAGTGCGCCGGCCCATCGCAAGGGCTTGTATGGCTCCTGGCAGTTGGTGGGGCAATGCCTGGCGGTATTTGGTGGGGCGGCGATGGTGGCGTTGGTCACGCACTTCTTTTCGCCGCAAACCCTCGACCTGTGGGGCTGGCGCGTGCCGTTTGTGCTGGGCTTGCTGATCGGTCCGGTGGGCTTGTGGATTCGCCGTCACCTGGAAGACCCCGAAGAGTTTATCCAGGCGCGCAAGCAAGCGACCGGCCCGGCGCCGAGCTTGATGGGCGTGCTGCGCGAGCATCGGCGCAGCATCCTTGTCTCCATGGGCTTGGCCTGTGGGGCGACGGTGTCGTTCTACGTGGTGCTGGTGAATATGCCGACCTTCGCGCACAAGAGCCTCGGTTTGCCGCTGGACCAGGTGCTGATGGTGCAGATGTTCGCAGTGGCGCTGATGACCGTGGTGATTCCGCTGTCCGGCATGCTCTCGGACCGGCTGGGGCGGCGGCCGGTGTTGATGGCTTTCACCCTGGCATTCTTTGTGATGGTTTACCCGTTGTATGTGTGGGTGGCCGCGGCACCGTCCATCGAGCGCTTGCTGGTGATGCAAGTGCTGCTGTGCACGGTCATCGGCGGCTTTTTCGGCCCGGCACCGACGGCCCTGGCCGAACAGTTTCCGATTGAGGTGAGGTCAACGGGTGTGTCGGTGGCTTATAACGTCGCGGTCATGGTGTTCGGCGGTTTCGCACCGTTGATCGTGACCTGGCTGACCAAAGTACTGGGTACGCCAGTGGCGCCGTCGTTTTATGTACTGTTCGCTTGCGTGCTGACGTTGATGGGCACTTACTGCATGCACGAAGCCCCACGGGCGAAAAAACCGCTGCCCTTTTCCAATGAGGTGAAGCCTTGAGCCGTGTTGATTGGGATGCCACGCAGCTGTCGCAAGCGATCCATGCGCGGCAGGTGTCGTGTGAAGACGTGATGGGCGATTACCTGGCGCAGATCCAGCGTTTTAACCCGAGTGTGAATGCGCTGGTGTCGTTACGTGATGCCGATGAAGTGCTGGCCGAAGCGCGTGCCTGTGATCGTGAGTTGGACCAGGGCCAATCGCGAGGCTGGATGCACGGCATGCCCCAGGCGATCAAGGATTTGGCGGCCACCAAGGGCTTGCGCACCACCTTGGGCTCGCCGCTGTTCGCCGAGCATGTGCCCGCCGAAGATGCGATCAGCGTGTCGCGCGTACGGGCCAGCGGCGCGATCATCATCGGCAAGACCAACGTGCCGGAATTCGGCCTCGGCTCGCAGACCTACAACACGCTGTTCGGCACCACCGGCAATGCCTATGACCCACGTTTGGTGGCCGGAGGCAGCAGCGGCGGGGCGGCGGTGGCGCTGGCGTTGCGCATGCTGCCGGTGGCCGATGGCAGCGACATGATGGGCTCGCTGCGCAACCCGGCGGCGTTCAATAACGTGTTTGGTTTGCGCCCTTCACAGGGGCGTGTGCCGCACGGGCCGGCGCCGGAATTGTTTGTGCAGCAACTGGGCACCGAAGGCCCAATGGGTCGCAGTGTGACGGATGTGGCGCATTTGCTCAGTATCCAGGCCGGTTACGACCCACGGGTGCCGCTCTCATCCAAGGATGATCCGTCGGTGTTCGGCCAGCCGTTGCAGCGCGACTTCAAAGGCGCCCGCCTGGGCTGGCTGGGTGACTACAACGGCTACTTGCCGATGGACGAGGGTGTGATGAGCCTGTGCGAGTCGGCCCTCGGCGATTTCGCCGCATTGGGCTGCGAGGTGGAAAGCTGCCAGCCGGCATTTTCCCTGGCGCGCCTATGGCGCTGCTGGTTGGTGCATCGCCACTGGCTGGTGCACGGCAACCTCGGCGGGGCCTACGCCAACCCGCAAAAACGCGCATTGCTCAAGCCTGAGGCGCAATGGGAAGTGGAGGGCGGGCTGGGCTTGAGCGCGCAGCAGGTGTACCAGGCGTCGGTGGACCGTAGCGAGTGGTATCGCGCCCTGGCCAAGCTGTTTGAACGTTACGATTTCCTGCTGTTGCCCACTGCCCAAGTGTTCCCTTTTGATGCACAACAAGCGTGGCCGCGCCGTGTGGGTGGGCGCGAAATGGACACTTATCACCGCTGGATGGAGGTGGTGATCGGCCCTACATTGGCCGGCTTGCCGAGCATGAATATTCCGGTGGGCTTCAATCCTCAAGGCTTGCCCATGGGCCTGCAGATTATCGGCCCGGCCCAGGCGGACCGGGCGGTTTTGCAGCTGGCCTATGCCCATGAACAGCTGACGCAATGGGTACAACGCCGCCCGCCTGCGTGCCTTGAATCGATGAGTTGACCTGCGATCGGGCCTGTATCTTGCTGTGAAAAATGATCATCCACCGGCAACAGGGAGATCGAACATGGAGACAGGCACGGTACGGTCGGTTGAGCGCGCACTCGCCATCGTCGAACTGCTCGGCGAACACCAGGCCTTGGGGTTGGAGGAGTTGCACTACCTCACACGACTGCCCAAGGCGACGGTGTCGCGCATGTTGCTGACCTTGCAGGAACAGGGGTGGGTCTATCGCGGCCTCAGCGACCGTCGTTACCGCCTGCGCGCCCAGCGCTTGTTCGGCGACACCCAGCAACGTTTCAAGCGCCAGGTGGTGGAAAGCGCCGCGCCCTGGCTGCTGGAACTCAGCGAGCGCACCGGGCTGGTGGTGGATTTATCCTGCTTTGATGGTGAGCGCCTGGAAGTCATGGAAAGCGCGATCCCCAGTGTGTTGCGCAAGCTGTACCCCAACAACTGCCAGATCGTCGGCCAGCACGCCAGCCTGTTTCACTCGGCGATGGGCAAGGCATGCCTGACGCAATTGCCGGTTGAGGAGGTGCAGCGTCTGGCGGGCCGCGATCATGTCGCCGCGGACGAGCAGGTGCATACCTGCGAGCAAACCCAGCACCAGGGGTTTGGCCAGCGCACTGAAGGCTATTGGGAATACCCGGTGCGCCTGCCGTTTCTGATTCGTGCGGTGGCCCTGCCGGTGCAGGCCAATGGGCGGCTGGTGGGCAGTATGGCGTTGCACTGGCCGATGCATCAGGCGCCGGTGGAGCGCGTATTGAACCTGCACATGGCCAGCCTCGAAGCGACGGTGCGCGATGTGCAGCGGGCGCTGATCTGAAGGCAACCACCGAACTCTGTGGGAGCTGGCTTGCCTGCGATAGCGGCAGGTCAGTCACCCTTGCTGCTGGCTGTGCCGCCGTCATCGCAGGCAAGCCAGCTCCCACATTGGATTTGCGCCGCTTGTGAGATTGCGCTTAAGGTTCGTGCAGGTTTTTTGCCCCATGAGTTTCTATGTTCAATCTCAAACCCCTGGCCTTCACGCTGTTGACGTGCGCCGCCTTGCCTGCCCACGCCGACTGGTACCTGGATAACGAATCCTCGCGCCTGTCGTTCGTCACCACCAAGAACACCGAGATTGCCGAGGTGCATCGTTTCCTGGTGTTGCACGGCAAGGTCGACAGCAAAGGCGCGGCGCAGCTTGAGGTCGAGATGGAGTCGATCAACAGCGGCATCCCGCTGCGCGATGAGCGCATGCGCAATGACCTGTTCCAGATCAAGGCCTTCCCCGAAGCGCTGATCAGCGCGCAGATTAATCTGCAACCGATCAATGACCTGGCCCCAGGCGCGCAAATTGAGTTGCGCCTGCCACTGTCGGTGACGTTGCACGGCAAGACTCAAACCTACAGCGCCGAACTGCTCGCCACACGTCTGGATGACCGGCGCTTTCAGGTGGTGACCCTGGAACCTGTGGTGCTGCATGCCGAGGATTTCGATTTGGTGCCGGGTGTGGCGGCACTGCGCAAGGCGGCCGGCTTGGCGTCGATCAGTTTGTCGGTGCCGGTCGGTGCGGTGCTGATTTTCACGGCGCGCTGACGTGAGCGGCGCAGTGTTCCCATGGCGCAGCGCCAACCGCTTCGAGTTGCTGATCGACGGCCCGAGTTTCTTCCCGCAGATGCTGGTGGGTATTGCCCGGGCCGAGCGCCAGGTCGATCTGGAGTTGTACCTGGTGGAGGCGGGTGCTTGCGCTGAAGCCATGGTGCAAGCGTTGGTGCAAGCCGCCGAGCGCGGCGTGCAGGTGCGCTGCCTGTTTGATGATTACGGCAGCCTGGCCTTCACGCTGGGCCTGCGTAAGCGCCTCACCGACGCGGGCGTGCAACTGCGCTTCTACAATCGCCTGAGCTGGCGCCGTTGGATGCGTAACCTGTACCGCGACCATCGCAAACTGTTGCTGATTGATCAGGGCATCGCCGTGGTCGGCGGCACGGGCGTTACCGATGAGTTCTGGACGCCAGGGCAAGACACCGCCGACTGGCATGAAGTGATGGTGCAGATCAGCGGCCCGTTGGTGCTGGACTGGCAGGCGTTGTTCGACCGCCAATGGCATGCCAACGCGGCGCGCCGTGAGTGGAAACCCGCCACCCATTTCGGTTTGCCGCGCTTGCCCAAGGTGCCGGCCACCGGGCCTGGCCTGGGGCGCGTGGCGTATGCCGATGCTCGTCAGCACCGCGATATTTTGCAGTCGCTGATCCGCGCGCTGAACAGCAGCAAGACGCGCATCTGGCTGGCCACCCCGTATTTTCTACCGACCTGGAGCGTGCGCCGTGCGTTGCGCCGCGCAGCCGGGCGTGGCGTGGATGTGCGTTTATTGCTGACCGGCCCGCGCACCGATCACCCTTCAGTGCGCTACGCCGGGCACCGTTATTACCCACGATTGTTGCGCGCAGGCGTGCAAATCTTTGAATACCAGCCGTGTTTTTTGCACCTGAAAATGGTGCTGGTGGACGACTGGGTGAGCGTTGGCTCGTGCAATTTCGACCACTGGAATTTGCGCTTTAACCTGGAGGCCAACCTGGAAGCGCTCGACCCAGAATTGACGGCAGCGGTGGTGGGCAGTTTCGAGGGTGATTTTGCCAAGAGCCAGGCGGTGAGCCTGGCGGCCTGGAAGGCGCGGCCACTGTGGCGGCGGGTGAAGCAGCGGGTGTGGGGCTGGATTGATCGGTTGGTGGTCAACCTGCTGGATCGGCGGGGGTAGCCGCATCACTTAGATCAAATGTGGGAGCTGGCTTGCCTGCGAAAGCATCACCTCAGTACACCTGACACACCGAGGTGCCTGCATCGCAGGCAAGCCAGCTCCCACAAAAGCCAGCTTCCACACTGACCGCATTTACAGTTTTAGATCAGAGCAGTTCAAACGTCTGCTGCTGCACATCCTGGGAATCCAACCCGATCTGCACATTGAACTCGCCCGGTTCCGCCGCGAACTTGAGTTGAGTGTTGTAGAACTTCAAGTCTTCCTCGCTGATGGTGAAGTGCAAAGTGCGCTCTTCACCGGCCTTGAGCATGACTTTCTGGAAGTTCTTCAGCTCTTTAACCGGGCGGATCATCGAGCCGGCCACGTCCTGGATGTACAACTGCACTACGGTTTCGCCATCGACTTTACCGGTGTTCTTCACGGTGACGCTGGCGTCGAGCTTGCCGGTCTTGTTCAGGGTGGTGGACGACAGCGCCATGTCCGACAGGCTGAACGTGGTGTAGCTCAAGCCATAACCGAACGGGAACAGCGGCCCGGTGACGTCATCGAAGTACTGCGAGGTGTAGTTGCCCGGCTTGCCTGGGGTGAACGGCCGGCCGATGCTCAGGTGGTTGTAGTAGGTTGGAATCTGCCCCACCGACCGCGGGAAGGTGATCGGCAGCTTGCCCGATGGGTTGTAGTCACCGAACAGCACGTCGGCGATGGCGTTGCCGCCTTCAGTGCCGGCAAACCAGGTTTCCAGGATCGCGTCAGCCTCTTTGTTTTCATCCACAATCGACAGCGGGCGGCCGTTCATCAGCACCAAGACCAGCGGTTTGCCGGTGGCTTTGAGCGCCTTGATCAGGTCGCGCTGGCTTTGCGGGATGTTCAGGTCGGTGCGGCTGGAAGACTCGTGGGACATGCCACGGGACTCGCCCACGGCGGCGACCACTACGTCGGCTGCCTTGGCGGCCTTGACCGCTTCGTCGATCATCACCTGGGCTGGGCGGGTGTCATCGACCACTTCCGGCGCATCGAAGTTGAGGAAGTTGAGGTAGTCGACCACGGCCTTGTCATTGGTGATGTTGGCGCCACGGGCGTAGATGATTTTGCCTTTGTCGCCGATTACAGCGTTCATGCCGTCCAGCAGCGTGACGGATTGTTCAGGCTTACCGGCGGCGGCCCAACTGCCCATCATGTCGATCGGTGCCTTGGCCAGCGGGCCGACCAGGGCGATGGTCGCGGATTTTTTCAGCGGCAGGGTGTTGTTGTGGTTTTTCAGCAAGACCTGGCTGCGGCGTGCAATATCGCGCGCATCGCTGCGGTGCAGGCGGCTGTCGGCATAGGTGTCGGCCGGGTCATCTTCGGCCTTGCCGATGCGCAGGTACGGGTCTTTGAACAGGCCCATGTCGTACTTGGCGCCGAGCACTTCGCGCACCGCATTGTCGATGTCGCTTTGCTCGATTTCGCCGGATTTGAGCAGGCCGGGCAATTCCTTGCCGTACAGCGAGTCGTTCATGCTCATGTCGATGCCGGCCTTGATCGCCAGCTTGGCAGCCTCACGCCCGTCCTTGGCCACGCCGTGCTTGATCAGCTCGAAGATCGCGCCATGGTCGCTCACGGCCAAACCTTTGAAGCCCCAGTCCTTGCGCAGCAGGTCGTTCATCAGCCAGGTGTTGGCGGTGGCCGGTACGCCGTTGATCGAGTTGAGCGCCACCATCACGCCGCCGGAACCGGCCTTGATCGCCGCATGGTACGGCGGCAGGTAGTCCTGGTACATCTTGACCGGGCTCATGTCGACCACGTTGTAGTCGCGACCGCCTTCCACCGCGCCATACAGGGCGAAGTGCTTGACGCTGGCCATGATGCTGTCGGCATTTGCCGGGCTTACGCCCTGGAACGCCTTGACCATCACTTCGGCAATGCGTGAGACCAGGTAGGTGTCTTCACCAAAACCTTCGGAGGTGCGGCCCCAGCGCGGGTCGCGGGAAATGTCGACCATCGGCGCAAAGGTAATGTCGAGGCTGTCGGCGGCGGCTTCCTGGGCGGCGATGCGCCCGGAGCGGCCGATGGCGTCCATGTCCCAGCTGGAGGCCAGGGCCAGGCTGATCGGGAAGATGGTGCGGTGGCCGTGGATCACGTCATAGGCGAAGAACATCGGGATCTTCAACCGGCTGCGCATGGCCGCGTCCTGCATCGGACGGTTTTCCGGGCGGGTGATCGAGTTGAACGTGCCGCCGATGCGGCCGGCGGCGATTTCCTTGCGGATCAGCTCGCGGGGCATTTCCGGGCCGATGCTGATCAGGCGCAATTGGCCGATCTTTTCATCCAGGGTCATCTGCTTGAGCAGGTCGCTGACGAAGGCGTCCTTGTCTTTAAGCGCAGCAGGCTTTGTTTCTGCCCAGACGGGGTGGGTGGCCAGAGTGGCAACAAGGCCGAGCAAACACAGCTTTTTCATGAATATCCTTTTTCGGCTACTGCACAGCGAAAATGCGCTGGTCTGCCAAAATGTGGGGGAACCTATGTTGTTGTTCGAGTGTTATTGCAGTAAATGCACCACACTTGTGAACTCTTATTCGCGCTGGGCATCTTTTTAGCTGATTGGCTCGACGCAATCCAGTGGTGGCGGATTATGCCCCAAGCGCGCGGTTTATAGGGTTAGTCATCACATTCCATCCAGATTGGGCAGGAGAAACACTATGCAAGCAGCACAACATTACCGCTGGGGCTTCAAGGCCGCGGCTTTGCTACTGATCAGCACGGTGCTGAGCGGTTGCGGCATCAACACCATTCCGACCCTGGACGAACAGGCCAAGGCGGCCTGGGGCCAGGTGCAGAACCAATACCAACGCCGCGCCGACCTGATTCCCAACCTGGTGGAAGTGGTCAAGGGCTATGCGGCCCATGAGCAAGACACCCTCACCGCTGTGATTGAGGCGCGGGCCAAGGCCACCTCGATCCAAGTGGATGCCAGCACCCTCGACAACCCCGAGAAACTCAAGCAGTTCCAACAGGCTCAAGACGGTTTGAGCGGCGCACTCAGCCGTCTGATGGTGGTGTCCGAGCGTTACCCGGACCTCAAAGCCAACCAGAACTTCCTGGCGTTGCAGTCTCAGCTTGAAGGCACCGAAAACCGTATTGCCGTGGCCCGTCGCGACTTTATCCAGGCGGTGCAGGCTTACAACACCGAGATCCGCACCTTCCCCGGCCGCCTGTGGCATAGCGTGATGTACAGCGACTTGCCGATCCGCGCCACGTTTGAAGCCACCAGTGCCGACGCCGATAAAGCGCCGCAAGTGAAGTTCAAATAAGGCTTCTCTGAGGTGTCGATGCGTTTATTACGGATAGGCTTGGCGCTGTGGCTGCTGGCCTGCGTGGGCGTGGCCCAGGCGGCGCTGACCTTCCCGGCCTTGACCGGGCGGGTGGTGGACACCGCACAGATGATCGACCCGGCGGTACGTGCGCAGCTGACCCAGCAATTGCAGGCGCTGGAGCAAACCTCGGGTGACCAGATCGTGGTGGTCACTGTGCCTGACCTGCAGGGCGTGCCCATTGAGGACTACGGTTATCAATTGGGCCGCCAGTGGGGCATCGGCCAAAAGGGCAAGGACAACGGCGCGCTGTTGATCGTCGCCCGCGATGAGCGCAAATTGCGCATCGAAGTCGGCTATGGCCTCGAAGGCGTGCTGACCGATGCGCAGTCGTGGGTGATCATCAACCAGGTGATCGCGCCCAAGTTCAAGGCCGGTAATTACAGCCAGGGCATCAGCGACGGCGTTGCGGCCATGATTCAGGTGGTGGGCGGCGAGCCGCTGGCCGTGCCGGCGCATGTGGCGGATGCGAATTTTGCCAAGGATAATCCGGGGTTTTCCATCGGTTTGTTCATCCTGCTGATCGGCGTGTTGTGGCTGTGTAATCGGCTGGGGCTGCCCGTTGGCGCTATCCTGCTGGCGATTCTCAGCAGCAGTGGACGCGGCGGCGGTGGCGGGGGCGGCGGTGGTGGCTTCAGAGGCGGCGGCGGTGGTTTTGGCGGCGGTGGTGCCTCAGGTGGCTGGTAATGACAATAACTAGAACAGAGCATCTACAACCATGGCATTACTGACTGAACACGAGCAGCGCCAAGTCGCCGAAGCGATCGCACGCGTCGAAAAAACCACCGACGCCGAGCTGGTCACCGTGCTGGCCGCGCGCGCGGATGATTACGCCTATATCCCGCTGCTGTGGGCCAGCCTGATCGCCTTGGTGGTGCCTGGCATCGTGCACTACCTGTCGGGCTACCTGACCATGTACACCTTGCTGTTGGCGCAATGGGCGACCTTCATTGTGCTGTGCCTGTTGTTTCGCCTGCCCAAGGTCACCACCCGCCTGATTCCGCGTTCGGTACGCCACTGGCGTGCATCGAACCTGGCCCGTCGACAGTTCCTGGAGCAAAACCTGCACCACACGCTGGGCAGCACCGGCGTGCTGATTTTTGTCAGCGAGGCGGAGCGGTATGTGGAGATCCTGGTGGACGATGGTATTTCCAGGCACCTGGATGACAGCAGTTGGGATGAGATCGTCAAGGCATTCACCCAGCAGGTGAAGCAGGGGCAGACGCTGGCGGGGTTTATTGCCTGCATCGAGGCGTGTGGTGAATTGCTGAAGGTGCATGTGCCGGTGACGCAGACGCGTAATGAGCTGCCTAACCGCCTGATAGTGCTGGAATAGCTGCTTTTCTGTGGGAGCCGGGCTTGTGTGGGAGCTGGCTTGCCTGCGATGCAGACACCTCGGCCCATCAGAAAACCCAGGTGATGCCATCGCAGGCAAGCCAGCTCCCACACAAGCCAGCCCTCCACATAAGTCAGTTTCCAGAGAAAAGTGGTTCCCGCATTTGATTTGCGGCGGCTGAGCGACCGTTGATCAAATAACCCCGTGCTCTAAACCTTCATCCCCCCTAAAATGCCCGGCATTCTTTGCCCGAGGCGTTTTTGTTCATGTCTGTCACCGCTCAACCTGCCAGCCCTGCGCCGGATCATCACGCCCAGTTCATCGAACTGCTGAGCGCAAGCCTCGCGCAGAACGCGTTTATCAAGCTGGTGCTGGCCAAGTACGTCGGCGAAGAAGCCGAGTTGCAGCGGCTGATCATCAAGCAGGTCGTGGTCAAGGAGCAGGCGTGCCTGTCCTTTGTTTATCGCTACAAGACCCGCGACATTACCAAGAACTTCCCGCTGGCCGAAGGCGTGGCGGCAATTGCCGCGCTGCTGCCGGCGTCGTTCAAGAATGCGCACCTGTTGTCGCTGACCGACGAAGCCCAGCTGGAATACAGCAAAAAGAACAAAAGCTCGCTGTTCAAAAGCAAGCCGCAGCAATTGCGCGAGGCGCCTTCTGCTGAGCATAACCGCGAGAAAAACCGCTTCCTCGACTTGAGCCGACCCTTCCTCGCGGACCTGGGCGTCACCGACGCCAAGCAGGCGCTGATCCCATCGATGTCGCGCAAATGGAAGCAGATCAACAAGTTCATCGAAGTGTTCAGCCATGCGCTGACCTCATCGCCGTTGAAGCTTGACCAGCCGGTGCGCGTGGCGGATTTCGGTTCGGGCAAGGGCTACCTGACGTTCGCCATTCACGATTACCTGCGCAACACCCTCAAGGCCGAGGGCGAAGTGACGGGTGTGGAATTGCGTGAAGACATGGTAACCCTGTGCAACACCGCCGCCGCACGCCTGGAGCATCCGGGGCTGGTGTTCAAGTGTGGTGATGTGCGCAGTGTGGCGCCCAGCGAACTGGATGTGATGATCGCCCTGCATGCCTGCGATATCGCCACCGACTACGCGATCCACACCGGCATCCGTTCCGGTGCGTCGATCATCATGTGCTCGCCGTGCTGCCACAAACAGATCCGCCTGCAGATCCAGAGCCCGGTGCTGCTCAAGCCGATGCTGCAGTACGGCCTGCACCTGGGCCAGCAAGCGGAAATGGTCACCGACAGCTTGCGTGCGTTGTTCCTGGAAGCCTGTGGCTACGAGACCAAGGTGTTCGAGTTCATTTCGTTGGAACACACCAACAAGAACAAGATGATTCTGGCGGTCAAGCGCACCGAGCCTGTGGACAATGCGCAACTGTTGGAAAAAATCCAGGAGCTGAAGGCGTTCTATCACATCAGCGAACACTGCCTGGAAACCCTGCTGCGCGCGGATGGCTTCTTGAACTGAATGCGGTCTCCTGTGGGAGCTGGCTTGCCTGCGATGGCATCACCTGGGTTTGCTGATAGACCGAGGTGTCTGCATCGCAGCGGTGCGACGATTCGACAAGCCAGCTCCCACACAAGCCGGTGCAGGCTGCACCGCCGTCTTGCGCCCGAGCATCACCGTAATGATCACGCCACACGCAAACACCCAGGTAATCGGCTCGATATGTTCACCAAAGAACAACGCCGAAAACGCGATGGTAAAGAAGATCTGCAACAGCTGAATCTGGCTGACCCGCGCAATGCCGCCCATGGCCAGCCCGGCGTACCAGGCGAAGAACCCCAAAAACTGCGAGAACAGCGATACATACCCAAACGCCCACCAGGTGCGCATGGAAATCGCGCCTTGATGCTGCGCCGCCAGGTACCACACCGGGCCGATCAATACTGGCGTCGACAGCACCAGCGCCCAGCAGATCACCTGCCAGCCGCCCATTTCCTTGGCCAACCGGCCGCCTTCGGCATACCCCAGGCCGCCCACGGCAATCGCGCCGAGCATCAGCAAATCGCCGGCCTGGATACTGCCCGCGCCGGTGATCAACGCATAACTCAGCACCAACGCACTGCCCAGCGCTGCGCAGGCCCAGAAGGCTTTTGACGGCCGTTCATGTGACAGCCACGCCGCATACAGTGCCACGCACAGCGGTTGCAAACCGTTGACCAGCGCGCCATGGGACGCCGGCAAGGTTTGCATGGCCCAGGCCGACAACACCGGGAAACCCAGGATCACCCCGGCAATCACCAGGCACAGTCCGCGCACCTGGCGCCAGGTTGGCCAGCGCTCGCGTCGCCACAACAACAGCGCTGCTGCCGGGATCGCCGCGAACAAGGCGCGCCCGAGGCCATTGAGCAAGGGGTGGATTTCCTGCACCACGATACGGGTGAAGGGCAAAGTCAGGCTGAAGATGACGACGCCCAGCAGGCCGAGGGCCATGCCGGTGTTTTCGCGCGAGCTCATGAGTGGGGACCAGAATCTGGAGGGCTTCAAGGGAAGCCCATCTAGCCACAACCCTCGCTGATTAAGGGCCTACAGCTGGTCGCAGATTTATCCGTACAGTTTCAATCTTTAAGCTGGCAGGCACGGCGCCATCGCGGGCAAGCCCGGCTCCCACAGTTGATCTCTATCGTCTGATGGACCGAGATCTCCTGTGGGAGCTGGCTTGCCTGGGGTTGATCTCTATTGCCTGGTTGACCGAGATCTTCTGTGGGCGCTGGCTTGCCTGCGATGGCGTCACCCTGGTCTTTAGAAGAACCGCGTAATGCTGACCTTCGCATCGCGGCCCTTGGTGTAGGCACGATCACCGCTCAAGGCCGGGCGGAAGTTGTTGTTGAACAGGTTGTCCACGGTGAAGTTCACCTCGGTGCCTTTGAGGTAGGCCTGTTGCGGTTTCCATTTGGCGAACAGGCCTTGGGTGTTGTAGGCCTTGTTGCCGTACTGGTCGTAGAACAGGTCGCCCAAACTGCTGCCCGGGCCGCCGGAATATTTGTCACTCGGCAAGCGATCGGTCGCGCCAATGAACTGGCCCATCCAGCCCACCTGGGCATCCCAGGCCGGGATGTTGGTGCCCACTACCAGCACCCATTTGGTCGGTGGAATGTCACGTGCCGGTACATCCGGCCCCCACGGGTTGGTGTAGGCGCCTTCGTGTTCACCCTTGGCGTAGGCGAACGACACCGAGCCGAACAGGTAGGTGGAGTTGTAGAAGGACTCCAGCTCAAAGCCCTTGATGGTCAGGCCACCGATGTTGCGGTAGTTGGACATCGCCCCAGGCGGGCAAGCGTTGGCAATGGTGCCGCCGTTGACGGCCTGGTTTTGGCAACCAACGCCGGTGGCCTTGAAGATTTCGTCTTCGACTTTGTTGTGGAACAGCGTGGCGCGCACTTGCAGGTTGTCGTTCTGGGCGATCAGGTTGTTGAAGCTGGTGACGCCGCCCAACGTGATCGAGGTGATGCGTTCCGGGTCGAGGTCGACACTGGTGGCGGTGCGGCTGCCCAGGCCTTGCACTTCATATTGCTCGTCGATCACCGGCGCCCGCCAAGTCTTGCTCCAGTTGGCGAACAGCCCCAGGTTCGGCGTGACGTTCCAGAACAGCGCCAGGCGCGGCGACCAGCCGGTGTAAGTGCGGTCGCTGTAATCGTGGCCGAAGGACGGATTCGGGTTGTTGTAGTACGGCGCGTCATTGCCTTCGCCACGGTTGCGCACATGGTCGTAGCGCAGCGACGGGGTGATGGTCACGTCGCCCACGGTGACTGCGTCCTGGACAAAGAAACTGTTGGTGTCGACCTTGCCGTGGGGCATGAAACCCGGCTGGAAGTGCCCGTAGTTGTAGCGCGCGGTGTTGTAGGTGGTGCCGGGCATCCACATTTCGGTTTCGCGGATGTGCTTGCGGATTTGCCCGCCGACGGTCACCGCATGCTGCAAGGGGCCGGTGTCAAACAGGCTGACGTTGCGGATGTCGAGGTTCTTGTCGGTGTAGGCGGTGTCCATCTTGCGCCCGCCGGTGGCCAGTTGGAAAAACGCGGTGGCGTCGCGTTCGTCGGTCTGGTCGGTATTGGACTGGGAATATTTGACGGTCAGGTCGATCAGCGGGTTATTCACCGGCGTGTATTCGTACTTGCCTGACCAGGTGGTGTCAGTGGTGTCACGCTGGGCTAAAAAACGCTTCAGCGCGTTTTCGTAACCGTAGCGGTCGATGTTGGCCTGGGTCGGCGGCGTCGGGTAGCTGGCGGCGGAGAATGGTGTCCAGCGGTTGCTGTGGGAGCGCGAGTAAGAGAGGCCAACGCTGTGCTCCTCGGTGAAGTGGGCGTTGACCTTGAAGAGTTTGCCGTCCACATCCTGGGCACTGTTGGGCAGGCGCTGAGGGTTGACCGGGTATTCGTTGTTGTCGTTGGGCAGTTTGGCGGCCACCTTCATGTCGCCGCCGTCGCGCTGGGTCAGGTAGGCCAGCGCGTCGAAACGCCCGTCGTCGGTGCGGCCGTACACGGCACTGCTGTAGATCTGTTCGTGGTCGTTGCTGGAGTAACCGTATTTGAGCATCGCGCCGCTGTTGCGACCGTCTTGCAGCAGGTCCGGGGCGTCCTTGGTGGTCATGTTGACCGTACCGCCAAAACCGCCGTTGCCGGTGAACGGCGAGTTGGGGCCTTTCTCGACCTCGATGCTCTTGATCAGCTCCGGCTCGATAAATACGGTGCCTTGCTGGTAGCGCTCAAAGCCGGTTTTGGTGGCGCCGTCGACGGTCATCGGCACGTCTTCGGCATCGCCGAAACCTCGAATATTGATGGTCTGGCCACCAGGTTTCAGTGAGCCGCCCTGGCTCACGCCGGGCAAGGTCTGCAACAGGCTGGGGATGTTGTTGGATTGGTAGCGGTCAATGTCGGCCTGGGTCATGGTCGAGCGGTTGACGGTGCTGGAGTCGACTTCGTTACCGGTGCCGATCACGCTGAGGGCATCCAGCTGGATGGCGCCGCTGTGGGTGGTCTTGCCCTCGTCGGGGCGCACCACGTAGGTGCTGCCGACTTTGATCAGGGTGAACTCGCCGTTTTTCAGCAAGCTGCGAATCGCCACTTCCGGGCTGAATTCACCGTTGAGCGCCGGCGCCTGCACATGTTTGAGCAGTGTCTCATCGAACAACAGCTGGATTTTCGCCTGCTGCGCGACAAAGCTCAGGGACGTGGCCAGCGATTGGGCAGGCAGTTGCAGCCTGAGCGACTCGGCCTGGGCGTTGAGGCTCAAGGCCATGCAGGTGGCAATAAGGGTCGGTCGAAGAAACAGGTGCGGAGCGTGGCAAGGCGCGCGAAACATGAAATCCCCCGGGGTGGCTAAATAGCCAAAAGGTGTGCGTATCCAACACAGTCGGGAGGAAGACGGGGCAGCTGCGAAAAACCACACATGCGAATGCAAAATATTCTCAAGTGTGGTTTTTGCAGGCCTTACTTGAGCGGTTCGATGCGGACAATGCCATCGGCCGAGGCCACGGTTTTAACCGGCAGCAGGGCGGGCAGGGCGCTGAGCAGGGCATCTGGGTCATTCACATCCAGATTGCCCGAGACCTTCAGTTGCGCCACGGCTTTGTTGACCTGCAAGGGCGCTTGAGGCCGGTAGAGGCTCAGTTCATCGATCAGGCTGGCCAACTCCCGATTGCGAAACGACAGGTGCCCACTGCGCCAGTCGGCCACTTCTTCGGTGGTGAGTGTCTGTTGCTGCACGGTGCCCTTGGCGTAGCTGTACGTGGCACGTTGCTGGGCGCCGAGCAACGCCACCGGGCTTTTGGCGTCCGGCTCGAAGGCGACCTGGCCGTGGGCGACGCTGACCACCAGTTGTTGCTGGCTGCGTCGCACGTCAAACCCGGTGCCGACCACCCGCACATTGGCCTCGCCGGCTTGCACGTAGAGCGGGCGCTCTTTGTCGGCGGCAACTTCGATAAAGACCTGGCCCTTGTCCAGGTGCAGGATGCGTTGATGCGCATTGAAGTCCACGCGCAGGTGGGTGTTGGCATTCACATACAGCGTGCTGCCGTCGGGCAAGGCGAGGGTGCGCATGCCTTTGGCGTGCCCGGCAATCTGGCTGTGGAACAGCGCGCGGGGTGCACCGATATTTGTCGTCAGCACGGCGCAGACCAGTGCGGCGGCCACGGCCAGAGCCGGGCGCATTATCGAGGGTTTACGCTTGGGCAGCGGTACGGGTTTATTCAGTTGCTGCAACTGGGCGAGGTCGTCCCACAGTTGTTCGAATTCGGCATAGGCACGGGCGTGGGCGGGCGTTGCCTGCCAGGCGGCAAAGGCTTTGCGCTCGGCCCGTGCTGCGCCATTACGGTTGCGGGCAAACCAGCTGGCGGCTTGGGCATCGATGGAGTCGCTCGCTTCGATGTCCAGGGCGTCGATGTCGCTCAGGCGGTTCATTCTGGCTGCTCCGTGCCGGGTTCTGATTGAAGGCGTCGCTTGCAATGCAGCAGGGCAAAAGCGATGTGCTTTTCTACCATGCTGGTCGAAATGCCCATGCGCTCGGCGATCTGCGCCTGGCTCAAGCCTTCGAAGCGGTGCAGCATAAGGGCTTCTCGCCTGCGGGGCGAGAGTTCGGCGAGGACTTCTTTCAACCGTTCCAGGCGTTGCAGGCGCTGCGCGGCGGCCATGGGGTCGTTTTGTGCGTCGGTGACCGGCTCCGTGTCAGCGTTGGCCGGGTCGGAGTGAGCGCTTTGGCGTACCTTCTGTTTACGCCAGTGATCGCGCAACAGGTTGCGCGCCATTTGGAACAGAAACGCCCGTGGCTGCTCGACCTTGGCGCGGTCGCGGTAGTCCAGCCATTGGGTGAAGACATCCTGGGTCATGTCCGCCGCGTCGCTGGCGTTGTCCGTGCGTTTGCGCAGGAAATGCAGGATATCTGCATAAAACCCGCGAAAGGCATCGGCCGACAACGGGTCGGGCTTGGGACGAGACATGGATATCCTTCTTGAGGAAGCACGACGTAGATAAGTCGCGAATGATATCGAGAACTATTGTCATTTGTCTCTATGTAACGGGTTCATGGGTTCAAAAATGTGGGAGCTGGCTTGCCTGCGATAGCGATGCAAGCCAGCTCCCACAGAGGAACGCGGTTTTAGCGCAGTAATGCTTTGAGCTGTTCGATGCCAGCCTCACCCAACGGGAACACCGGCAAGCGTGGATCGCCCGCCTCCAGGCCGGTCAGCCGCAACCCGGCCTTGATCGTCGCGGGCAAACCGCCCTTGAGGATGAACTCCAGCAACGGCAACTGGCGATAGAACAGCTCCCGCGCCAGTGTCAGGTCATTGGCCAGCACCGCGTCATACAACTCCAGGTTCAGCTGCGGGATCAGGTTCGGCGCGGCCGTGCACCAGCCCTTGGCACCCGCCGCGAAGGCTTCCAGCGCCAGCGGGTTGCAGCCGTTGTAGAACGGCACGTCGCTGTGGCGGCGCAACTGGTGCATGCGCTGAATATCGCCAGTGCTCTCCTTGACCATGGTCACGTTCGCCACCTGCTTGACGATGCGCAGGATCAAGTCCACCGACATGTCCGTGCCGCTGGTGGCCGGGTTGTTGTAAAGCATGATCGGCACGCCGATGCTGTCGCCAATCGCAGCGTAGTGGGCGAGGATTTCCGCTTCGCTGAGTTTCCAGTATGAGGCCGGCAGCACCATCACCACATCGGCGCCATTGGCTTCGGCATAACGGGCGCGACGCACGGCCTTGGCGGTGGTCAAGTCAGACACGCTGACAACAGTGGGTACGCGCCTGGCGATTTTCGCAAGGCTGTAGGCGCTGACCTCATCCCACTCCGCATCGCTCAAATACGCGCCTTCACCGGTACTGCCCAAAGGCGCGATGGCGTGTACGCCGCTGTCGATCAGGCGGTCGATGGAACGGCCGAGGGCGTCGAGGTCAATGCGCTGGCCGTCGGCGCTGAACGGGGTAATGGTGTAGCCGATGATGCCGTGAATAGTGGGGGTGGGCATGGGAGGTCTCCGCGTGAAAAAGGGCAATCAGTTCAGGCAATCGGCGTGTTTGCGCAGGTTCTGCCGGGCGTAGTAGTTGAATGCGGCGCCATGGCGCTTGGGCTTGGAGATCCAGTCATGGGCCTCGCGACCCAACTCCGGCAGGATCGGCTTGATGGTGCCCGCCGACATTGCCAGCAACTGCAACTTGGCCGCGCGCTCGATCAACTGCGCGATGACGCAGGCTTCCTCGATGCTTGCGCCGGTGGACAGCTGACCGTGGTGCGAGAGCAGAATTGCGCGCTTGTCGCCCAAAGCTGCTGTGATGATTTCGCCTTCTTCATTGCCCACCGGCACGCCCGGCCAGGCTTCCAGGAAGGCGCAATCTTCGTACAGCGGGCACAGGTCCATATGCGACACCTGCAGCGGCACTTCGAGCATCGACAGCGCGGCAATATGCGTGGGGTGCGTATGGATGATGCAGTTCACATCCGGCCGCCCACGGTAGACCCAGGTGTGAAAACGGTTGGCCGGGTTGGGAATGCCATGCCCCTCGAGTACTTCAAGGTCTTCGTTGACCAGCAACAGATTGCTGGCCGTGATTTCATCGAAACCCAGGCCCAGTTGCTGAGTGTAATAGGTGCCAGGCGTTGGTCCACGTGCGGTGATCTGCCCGGCCAGGCCGGAGTCGTGTCCGTGTTCGAACAGGATGCGGCAAGTGAGCGCCAGCTTTTGCCGGTCGGTCCACGTATTATCCGCCAGGCTGTTTTGCATCTGGATCAGTGCTTGCTTGACCAGTTGGTCTTTGGGAAGTGCTAATGTCTTGGCCATATCGGTGTCCTTTGGGTTAGAGCAAATGACACTAAAGATGCTATATGACACTTTGTGTCATTGGCAAGCGTGATTCTGCCTTTTCTGCAGGGATTAACCGCAGCACATGTCTATCCGTTTGAAATTATTGAGAAAAAAACTTGGCGTAACCCTGGAGTCCCTGGCCGAAAAGTCCGGGATGACCAAGAGTTATCTGTCCAAGGTCGAGCGTGGGCTCAACACACCGTCGATTGCTGCCGCGCTGAAACTGGCCAAGGCGTTGAACGTGAAGGTCGAAGAACTGTTCAGCGAAGACAACGTCAGCCTCGACAGCTACAGCCTGGTGCGCAGCCACGAACGTCCGGACACCGCGCCGGGTTATGCCGTGTTGGCCCATCAGGTCAGCGAGCGCAGCCTGCTGCCGTTCATCATTTACCCGCCGGCAGAATTCACCGACAAGACCTTCAAGGAGCATCTGGGCGAGGAGTTTTTGTTTGTGCACGAAGGCCAGGTGGAAGTGGACTTCATGAATGAACGGGTGATTCTGGAGCGGGGCGACGCGCTGCACTTCAATGCACAGAAACCTCACCGAATTCGCTCGGTGGGGCAGGTGCAGGCGCAGTTGCTGGTGGTGGTGCACAGCAGCGACGAGTGACTGTGTTCCCAGGCTGGAACACAGTCACTGTGGGAGCTGGCTTGCCTGCGATAGCGGTGGGCCAGTCAGTACTGTCTTAACTGACACACCGCTATCGCAGGCAAGCCAGCTCCCACAGTTGATCTTCGTTGTTCAGTAGATCAGCGTTCGACGGGTACTGAGAGTGCGGCATTACCCAACGGATGCGTGCGCGCCGCAAAGAACTTCAGCTCCACGCCACTGCCGTCAAACAACTGCGAATACCGGCGCTTCTGCTGGCGGATAAACCCGTCACTGCGCCCCGACACCGAGATTGCCAGTGTCGTCAGTCTGGCCTGGCGGATCGCGTCCACCAAGTGGCTGTCCTGAGCCCCCAAGTCATGGCCGAAGATGCACAACGCGCCTTCATGACTCAGCAACTGCTCGTAGCAGAACGACAAGTAATCCGAACTGCGAATGGTCTTGAGCTTCTCCTCCACCTTGCCCTCGCTGACAAACAACGGCACATCGTCCAACGTCTTGATCGTGTTGTTTATTGCAAAGCTGCTGAGCAAGGTGCTCTCGGTGGTCGGCAATTTGCGCGCGGTGCCGTCGAGGTTGCGCACCAGGTGCAGGCCGCCGTGCAGGTAGAGGATGCGCGTGGCGTCGGTGCGGGTGTTGCGCAGGTCGAAGCTGGCGTCGGCGCTGCGGAACAGGTCGTCGATGCCCGGCGTGTGCAAAATCGCCCAGTAGTTGAGCAAATCGTAATTGCTGGTGAACACCGTCGCGTAGCGCTTCAGTTCAGTGTTGATCGTCGCCAGTGTCGACGGCTGCACCAGGCGCCACGGAATGTGTAAGGCGTGGATGGTGTTGATCAGCGCTTCCTTGATCGCGTAATAACGATTGCGCGGTGCCGCCGAGCTGACCGCCAGCGCCTTGTTGACCCGGCTGGTGGTCTTCAAGGCGCCCAGCGCTTGCTCGAAACTGCGGGTTTGCAGGGCGTCGAACACGCTGAGTTCGGATGGGCTCAGGGGCTTTTCTTCGACGGTGCGGGCGTTTTCGAACAGCGAGTCGTAGGCAAAGTCTTCCCAAATCGCACGGCTGGCGCCATTGCCGATCAGAATCCCATTGAAGTCGATGGCGCTGCGCAGTGCGCTCCAGTCTTCAAGGTGGGCGTCAATATCCTGGAAATCCTTCATTGCGGCGGGTCTACTCGAAATCGGCTGGGTGGTGACTTTATCATGAGCGGGCGTTGATCCTGATCAAGATGCGCCACGCGTTAGCGGTTGATTCTGTCGGCATACCGCCTCCGAGGATTGACCATGAGCAGCACCTTTTTTATTCCCGCCGTCAACATCATGGGCACCGACTGCCTCGACGAAGCCATGACGGCCATCCGCAACTACGGTTTTCGCAAGGCGCTGATCGTCACCGACGCCGGGCTGGCCAAGGCCGGCGTGGCCAGCATGATCGCCGAAAAGCTGGCGATGCAGGACATTGACTCGGTGATCTACGACGGCGCCAAGCCTAACCCCAATGTGGAGAACGTCGAGAAAGGCCTGGCGATGCTGGAGGCCACCGCCTGTGATTTTGTGGTGTCCCTGGGCGGCGGTTCGCCCCATGACTGCGCCAAGGGCATCGCGTTGTGCGCCACCAACGGCGGGCACATCGGCGACTATGAAGGTGTCGATCAGTCGAGCAAGCCGCAGTTACCGCTGGTGGCGATCAACACCACCGCCGGCACGGCCAGCGAGATGACCCGTTTTTGCATCATCACCGATGAAACCCGCCATGTGAAAATGGCCATCGTCGACCGCAATGTCACGCCGCTGCTGTCGGTCAACGACCCGACGCTGATGGTCGGCATGCCCAAGGGGCTGACGGCGGCCACTGGCATGGATGCGCTGACCCATGCGATCGAAGCCTATGTGTCGACGGCCGCCACGCCAATCACCGATGCCTGTGCGATCAAGGCCATGGAGCTGATCAGCGCCAACCTGCGTCTGGCGGTACGTGATGGCAGCGACAAAGCCGCGCGGGAAAACATGGCGTATGCGCAGTTCCTCGCCGGGATGGCCTTCAACAATGCCTCGCTGGGGTTTGTGCACGCCATGGCCCACCAACTCGGCGGCCTCTACGACCTGCCCCACGGCGTGTGCAACGCGGTGTTGCTGCCCCATGTGCAAAGCTTCAACGCCAGCGTGTGCGCCAAACGCTTGAGCGACGTGGCGCGCGCCTTGGGCGCCGATATCAAGGGTATTACTCCGGAAGAGGGTGCCCAGGCGGCCATCGTCGCTATTCGCGCCTTGGCCCATGACGTTGAGATCCCGGCCGGTTTGCGCGAATTGGGCGCCAAGTTGCAGGACATTCCGCTGCTGGCCACCAATGCGTTGAAGGATGCCTGCGGTCTGACCAACCCGCGCCGGGCGGATCAGCGACAAATTGAGGAGATATTTCGCAGCGCGTTCTAAAGGCGGCAGCTGCACGCCGCAAGCGTTAAGCTACAAGTTGAACGGTATTTAACTTGAGCATGAAGCTTGCGGCTTGCCGCTGAGGTCACCTGATGAGAGTTCTATTATTCGGCGCCACCGGCATGGTCGGCCAAGGCGTGCTGCGCGAGTGCCTGCTGGCCGCTGACGTGCAGGAAGTGGTCGCCGTGGGCCGCACGCCGCTGACCCAGGAACACGGCAAGCTGCACCAGGTGTTGCACAGCGACATGCTGGACTTCCAGCCGCTGGAAAACCTGCTGCAAGGCTTTGATGCATGCTTCTTCTGCCTCGGCGTGTCGTCGGCGGGCATGAATGAAGCCAAGTACACCCACCTCACCTATGACCTCACCCTGGTCGCCGCCAGCACCTTGGCGCGGCTCAATCCGCAGATGACCTTTATCTATGTGTCCGGCGCCGGCACCAACAGCTCCGAGGCGGGCAAGTCGATGTGGGCGCGGGTCAAGGGCAAGACCGAAAACGCCTTGCTGCGCTTGCCGTTCAAGGCGGTGTACCTGTTTCGGCCCGGGGTGATTCAGCCGTTGTATGGCGTGCGCTCGAAAACGCCGCTGTATCAATCGTTCTATACCGTGCTCAGGCCGCTGTTGTCGTTTTTTCGTCGGGTCAAACCGAGCTGGGTGGTGAGCACCGAGACCGTCGGCCTGGCGATGTTGGCGGCGGCGCGTCATGGCGCGCCGCAAGCCGTGGTGGAGCAGGCCGAGATCAATCGCCTGGCCAGCGAGCCGCGCTGATGCTGCACAAAAGCCTGGTGCGTCGCCTTGACCTGATCACTCTGCAACTGTTCGTTGCAGTGTTTGAAGAAGGCACGCTGACCCGCGCTGCGGCCCGTGAAGCCATCGCCGTATCGGCGGCCAGCAAGCGCCTGATGGAGCTGGAGCAGGTATTGGGCGTGAGCCTGTTCGTGCGCCGTGCCAAGGGCATGGACCTGACTGCGGCGGGCGAAACATTGCTGCACCATGCGCGGCAGATGCTGTTCAACGTCGAGAAAATGGGCCTTGAACTGGGCGAACACAGCCACGGTGTGCGCGGTTATGTGCGCATGCTGGCGAATCTGTCGGCGATCATTCAGTTCCTTCCGGAAGACCTGCGCGACTTTTCCCAACGGCACCCCGAGGTCAAGACTGATCTGGAAGAGCGCCCCAGCAACGGCGTGGTCCAGGGCGTGCTGGACGGGGTGGCAGACCTGGGCATCTGCTCCAGCGACACTGACACCAAAGGCTTGCCCAGTGTGCTGTATCGCCATGACAAGCTGGTGGTGTTGATGCCGGCGGAGCATCCCTTGGCCGCACGCCAAACCCTGGCCTTCGAGGAAACCCTGGGCAGCGATTACGTCGGCCTGCACGCCGCCAGCTCGATCAATATGCGCACCCATGCCGCAGCGCGCGAGGCCGGCAAGATGCTGCGCCTGCGTATCCATGTGCCGGGGTTTGATGCGATGTGCCGGATGGTCCAGGCGAATATGGGCATCGGTATTTTGCCGCAAAAAGCCTATGAGCTGTTTGGTCGCGCGCTGGGGTTGCATGCGGTGCCGCTGACCGACACGTGGTCGGATCGCAGCTTGATTGTGGTGGTGCGTGATGAAGCGCAGTTGTCGCCGGTGAGCCGGTTGTTGTTTGACTACCTGCGCACGCCACTGAAGTGAGGAAACCCTGTGGGCCTCATCGCGGCATAGGTATCTACACAACCGGTTAACACGAAGTCTGTGGCTGGTGGGCTGTTGTGGCGAGCAGGCTTGTCCTGCGTTGGGCTGCGAAGCTGCCCCAGTACAGGCACGGCAATTTTGCTGAAAGTACTCAGCGTCTGTTTTTGGGGCTGCTTCGCAGCCCAACGCAGGACAAGCCTGCTCGCCACAGGAGAAATAGGCTGCTTTTAAAAGTTGTGTAGATACCT
>NZ_JAAQWK010000036.1:0-37123 GCF_012985445.1 Pseudomonas sp. WS 5532 | reverse complement strand
AAGGATGGCCCATCGCGGCGGCCCCCCAAATCGCTGTCGGATTGCGGGCATGCCGAGCCACAGCGAGGCACCGAGTGTTGGGGCGAGGACCTTTTGCTTACTTTTCGGTCCTTCGAAAAGTGAGTCGCTGTAAGAGCGAAACCATAGGCCGCCGTTACCGCAGCAATGGATATGTACCCCGACCAAACACCCCGCCAAACCGCTACCGCAGGCAAGCCAGCTCCCACAGTTGATGATTGCATTTCAGCCCAAGGCAGGCCGAACCCTAGTGAATACCGATGGACCAACTCTGCGTGGTCTGGTCTTCGTGCCGCTGCTCCAGGTCATCCTCATACTGACAACGCGGCCCCTTGCACTTGTACTCAAACGTCACCGGCGCCTGGGTCTGAACCGGGAACAACGATTTCGCCGTCGCCGGTGCATCGTGTGGCACCGCCTCAAGCACAGGCGCTTCGTAGCTCAAGTCCAACGCTGTGGCATGGACCATAACCGGCAGGACGGCGAGCACTGCACTCGCCATAAAAGTCCTTGTAAATAGCATCTAAAACAACCCGCGCAACAAAAAATGAAGCGCGGATTATAAGCCGGATGCGACCGCACATGCAGGGTTCAGAGCACCCGCGGTGCTTCAAGGTGTTCAGTAGGAAAGGCTTTGGCATAAGCCTGACACACCCTCAACACCTGCTCATCCGCAAACCGCGCAGCCACCACATGCAAGCCCACCGGCAAACCATTCGCTGCCAACCCGCAGGGCACCGAAGCTGCCGGTTGCTGCGTCAAATTGAAGGGATAAGTAAACGGCGTCCACTCCATCCACGCTTTCATCGACGAACCCGGCGGCACATTATGCCCAGCTGCAAACGCTGTAATCGGCATCATCGGCGAGACCAGCACATCGTAATGCTCATGAAACGCCGCCATCCTCGCCACCAACGCCGCGCGGGCTTCAAGGGCGTCGTTAAAATCGCCGAGGCTCAACTGCTGGCCGTGTTCGGCAATACGCAGCAAACCGGGGTCCAGCAATTGTTTTTGCGCATCACTCATCGAGCCCGTCAAGCGAGCCGCACCGGCAGCCCACAAGGTGCTGAACACCTCCAGCGGGTCGCTGAAACCTGGGTCGATCTGCTCGACATGCGCCCCCAGCTGTACCAAACCCTCAACCGCCTGGGCGACCACTTTGGCCACCTGCGGGGCCACGTCCACATACCCGAACGTGGGACTGTAGGCCACGCGTAAACCCTTCAAATCCGTAGCGCCCGACAACCACGGCGTATGGCGCGGTGCCCCGATCAGGCCATCGCGCGCATCCGGTTGGGCCACGGTTTGCAGCATCAGCACCGTGTCTTCCACCGTGCGGGTCATCGGCCCAAGGTGCGACAGAATCGTCATGGAACTGGCCGGCCACTGCGGCACATACCCGAAAGTTGGCTTGATGCCGAACGTACCGGTGAACGCACAGGGAATGCGGATCGAGCCACCGGCATCGCTGCCCTGGTGCAGCACGCCCAGGTTCAGCGCCGCCGCCGCACCGGCGCCACCCGACGAACCGCCCGCTGTGGTGCGCGTGTCCCACGGGTTGCGCGTGATGCCGTACAGCGGGTTGTCGGTGACGCCTTTCCAACCGAATTCCGGCGTGGTGGTCTTGCCCAGCAGCACCGCGCCGGCTTTGCGCATAAAAGCCGAGAAGGGCGCATCCACATCCCACGGCCCGTCGGCAGAGGAGGTGCGCGACCCCTTGCGGGTGGGCATGCCAATGGTCAGCGTCAGGTCTTTGATCGAGGCAGGCACGCCGTCCAGTGCGCCGCAGGGTTCACCTTTCAACCAGCGTTGTTCCGAGGCCCGCGCAGCGTTCAATGCGCCTTCAGGGTCTACGTGACAATAGGCGTTCACCACCGGGTTATAGCGCTCGATCCGCAGCAAAGCGTCTTCAGTGACGTCTACCGGTGACAGGGTCTTGTCGCGAAAATGCTGCAGCAGTTGCACCGCCGTCAGTTGGCCAATCTCACTCATGCCACCTCTCCCTGCGCCGCGTTGACCATGGCGCGCAGCAGCACCGCGCAGCCCGCCGCCAGGTCATCCGGCGCGGCGTTTTCGATTTCGTTATGGCTGATGCCGCCTTCGCACGGCACAAAGATCATCCCGGCCGGGCCGAGTTCGGCGACGAAAATCGCGTCATGCCCGGCGCCACTGACGATGTCCATGTGGCTCAAGCCCAATGCCTGCGCACCGTCACGCACGGCGTTGACGCAGGCTGGGTTGAAGTCCAGCGGCGGGAAGTCGGCGGTGGGCGTCAGTTCAAAGGTCAGGCCATGCCGGGCGCAGGTGGCTTCGATCACGCCGCGCACTTCATCGACCATGGCTTGCAGCTTGTCGGCATGCAGGTGGCGCAGGTCGATGGTCATGTGCACCTGGCCTGGAATCACATTGCGCGAGCCGGGGTGCAGGTTCAGGCAACCGACTGTGCCGCAGGCGTGCGGTTGCTGTTGATGGGCGATGCGGTTGACCGCGCTGACCACTTCGGCGGCGCCCACCAGGGCGTCCTTGCGCAAGTGCATGGGCGTTGGGCCGGCGTGGGCTTCGACGCCGGTAAGGGTCAGGTCGAACCACTTCTGGCCGAGGCAGCCCATGACCACGCCGATGGTGGTGGCGCGATCTTCCAGCACCGGGCCTTGCTCGATGTGCGCCTCGAAATATGCGCCGACCGGGTGGCCGAGCACCGCGCGGGAGCCGGCGTAGCCGATGCGCTGCAATTCGGCGCCCACGGACAGGCCTTGGTCATCGAGTTTGTCGAGGGTGTCCTGCAAGTCGAACTTGCCGGCAAACACCCCGGAACCCATCATGCACGGCGGGAAGCGCGAGCCTTCTTCGTTGGTCCACACCACCACCTCGATCGGCGCTTCGGTCTCGATCTTCAAGTCATTCAAGGTGCGAATCACTTCCAGCCCGGCCATCACGCCGTAGCAGCCATCGAACTTGCCGCCGGTGGGCTGCGTGTCGATATGGCTGCCGGTCATCACCGGAGGCAGGGCGGGATTGCGTCCGGCACGCCGCGCAAAGATATTGCCAATGGCATCGACACTGACACTGCACCCGGCGGCCTCGCACCATTGCACAAACAGGTCGCGGGCCTGGCGGTCGAGGTCGGTAAGGGCCAGGCGGCACACGCCGCCTTTGACCGTAGCGCCGAGCTGAGCCAGGTCCATCAACGATTGCCACAAGCGGTCGCGGTTGATCAGCGGGGCATTGCTCTTGAGCGGTTGCGCAAAACTATTCATGTGCAAATCTCCGGTCAGGCACTCAGGGCCAGGTAGCGGTTCTTGATGCTCGGGTCGGCGCGGAAGTCAGCGGCGCTGCCCTCGTATACGACGCGGCCCTGTTCGAGCACGTAATGGCGGTCGGCGAGCTTGTCGCAGACCATCAGGTTCTGTTCCACCAGCAACACCGGCAGGCCGTCGTCCTTGACCTTGCGCAGGATTTTCACCAACTCGTCAACGATCACCGGCGCCAGGCCTTCGGTGGGTTCGTCGAGGATCAGCAGCTTGGGGTCGTTGAGCAGCGCGCGGGCGATGGCGAGCATCTGTTGCTCGCCGCCGGACAGCGCGTGGCCGGCGTTTTTACGCCGCTCCTTGAGGCGCGGGAACATGCCGTACACGTCTTCGAGTTGCCAGCGGCTGGTCTTGCGCACGGCGATACGCAGGTTTTCCTCGACCGTCAGCAGGCGGAAAATCCCGCGGTTCTCCGGCACCAGCGCCAAGCCCTGACGGGCGATTTCAAAGATCTTCTGGCCCACCAACGCCTGGCCGTTGAAGTGAATCTGGCCCTGGCGCGGGCAGATAATCCCGAGGATGCTGCGCAGCGTGGTGGTCTTGCCCGCGCCATTTCGGCCCAGCAGCGTCACCAGTTCACCGGGGTTGACGGTCAGCGACACGCCTTCCAACACATGGCTCTTGTCATAGTAGGAATGGATATTCTCGACAATCAGCATCAGGCAGCCTCCCCAAGATAAGCCGTACGCACACGCTCATCGGCACGCACGAATTCCGGCGTGCCCTCCACCAGAATCTGCCCGTGACTCATCACGGTGATGCGTTGGCTGATGGACATGACAATGCTCATGTTGTGTTCGATCAACAGCACCGTGTGGTCGCGGCCAAGGTCGCTGATCAGCTGGGTCATGATCGGAATGTCATCGATGCCCATGCCCGACGTGGGCTCGTCGAGCATCAGCAGTTTGGGTTTGGAGCAGATCGACATGCCCACCTCCAGCACGCGTTGCTGGCCGTGGGATAACTCACCCGCCAGGGTGTCGGCGCGGCGGGTCAGTTGCAGGCGTTCGAGGACTTGATCGGCCATCTCCAGGTGCTCGCGCTTGCTGTCGACGCGGCGCCAGAAGTTCAGCGCACGTGCGCCGTCGCGGCCTTGGGCGGCCAGGCGCAGGTTCTCGCGCACGCTGAGGTTCTGGAACAGGCTGGTGAGCTGGAACGAGCGCGCCATGCCCAGGCCCACACGGCCGTGGGCCGGTTTGCGTATCAGGTTCTTGCCGTCAAAATGAATCGCCCCGGCGGTGGCCTGGCGCTCGCCGGTGAGGCAGTGAAACAGGCTGGTCTTGCCCGCGCCGTTGGGGCCGATAATGGTGTGAATGGTGCCGGCTTCGACCTTGAGGTTGACGCCGTTGACCGCATGGAACGCGCCATAGGCCAGTTCCAGGTCTTTGGTTTCCAGCAGGATGCTCATAGCCCTTCCTCCTTGGCGATGGCCGCGGTCTTGCGGCTGCCGCGTACCCGTTCGAACAACGACGCGAGGCCGCCCCACAAGCCGCCGCGCATGAAGATCACCACAAAGATCAGGATCACACCCAGCAGCATCAGCCAGCGCGGCCACAGGTCGGAGAGGAAGTCCCCCAACAGCACGATGGAGCCTGCGCCCAGCAATGAGCCGAACAGCGAGCCGGTGCCGCCGACGATGGTCATGATCAGGATGTTCTCGGACATCGCCAGGTCGATGTTCGACAGCGGCACAAAGTGCAGCAGCATCGCGTACAGCGCCCCGGCGATGCCGGTGACCGCGCCGGACAGCACGAACACCAGGATCTTGAAGTGGCGCGTGTCATAGCCGATGGCCGAGGCGCGGGTTTCGTTTTCGCGGATCGCCATCAAGGTGCTGCCGAACGGCGAGGCGATCACTCGGCGCGCGCCGATAAAGATCAGCAGGAACACCACCGCGACAAAACCATAGAACACCCGGGCATCGGCCAGCGACAGCAGCACGGTGTCACCGAGACGGATCTCCGGGCGCGGCACGCTCAGCAGGCCGTTGTCGCCGCCGGTCCAGTCGCTCAAGGTGTAGGCGACGAAGTAGGCCATCTGGCTGAACGCCAATGTGAGCATCACGAAGTAAATGCCGGTGCGCCGGATTGCCAGCGCACCGACCAGAAACGCCAGGAAACCGCCGGCAAGGGCGGCGCCGAGCAACGCGGTGAACAAGCCCAGTTGCAAGTGGATCATCAGCAGCGCCGCGCAATACGCACCGGCACCAAAGAAGATGCCTTGGCCAAACGACAACAGCCCGGTGTAGCCCAGCAACAGGTTGCAGGCCAGCGCGGCCAGGGCAAAGATCAGGATCTCGGTGGCCAGGGTGGCCGAGGGCAGAATCAACGGCAAGCCGATCAGCACCGCCAGCACCCACAGCAACATGGCTTTGGATTGGGTTTTGGCAAACGGCAGGGGGTTTTTCTCGCTCATGTCAGGCTCTCCCGAACAGGCCGTAAGGGCGCACCAGAATCACCACGGCCATCGCGCCGTAGATCATCAGGCTCGCACCTTGGGGCCAGAATGTGGTCATCAGGCTTTGCACCACGCCCACCAGTAAACCGCCGACCAGCGCGCCGCTGAACGAACCCATGCCGCCGATCACCACCACCACGAAGGCCACGCCGAGGATCTCCGGGCCGACAAAGGGTTGCGCGCCGCGCAACGGTGCAAACAGCACACCCGCGACACCGGCCAGGGCCACGCCAAGGGCAAAGGTCATGGAAAACAGACGGAAGATATTGGTGCCCAGCAGCGACACGGTTTCGGTGCTTTCACTGCCGGCGCGTACCAGGGCGCCGAAGCGCGTGCGCTCCAGCAGCAGCCACAAGGCCAGGCCGATCAGCGCGGAAAACACGATGAGAAACAGGCGGTAGTAGGGGTAGACGAAATCGCCCACCACCAGCACGCCGCGCAGCAGTTCCGGCACGGCGACGCTTTTGCCCACCGGGCCCCAGATCATCACGCTGGCTTCCTGGATGATCAGCGCGATCCCCAGGGTCACTAGAATCTGGAACATGTGTGGCAAGTGGTAAATCCGCTGGATCAATAATCGCTCGATCACCCACGCCAGCGCGGCCACCACCAGCGGCGCGATCAGCAGCGCCAGCCAGAAGTTGCCGGTGAGGCTTACGGCGGTGTAGCAGATGTACGCACCCAGCAGAAAGAACGCGCCGTGGGCGAAGTTGACGAAGTTGAGCAGGCCGAAAATGATCGTCAGCCCGACCGCGATCAGGAAGTAGATCATCCCCAACCCAAGGCCGTTGAGGATCTGGAACAGGTAAAGATTAAGCATGCAGAAACCCTCGGCAGGCAGCCGCTCGCGCGGCCCTGCGCTAAGCAATTCAGGGGATCAGGCGAGCGTGCAGCCCGTCGCCTCGACCGGCGGGAACGATTGCCCGGCGCTGAGCACCTTGGCCAGGTCGTCCTTGTCGGCCATGTCGCTGGTGGCTTTGCCGATCAGCAGGTAGTAATCCTTGATCACCTGATGGTCGCCGGCGCGGATCGACTCCTTGCCGGTCGGGCCTTCGTAGCTCAAGCCTTGCAGGGCTTTGGCCACGGTCGGGCCGTCGAAGCTGCCGGTGCTGATGATGGTTTCCAGCATGACTTTGGTGCTGATGTAATCAGCCGCCAGCGGGTAGGTGGGGTTGATGCCGTATTTGGCTTGAGTGAGCTTGACCAGTTCACGGTTGAGCGGGGTGTCGACCTGGTGCCAATACTGGGCGCCGAGGTACACGCCTTCGAGCACCTCGCTGCCCAGTTCCTGGAACTGGTCGAGCCCGGCAGACCATACCAGCAGCACTTTCATGCGCTCCTTGATACCGAAGTTCACCGCCTGGCGCAGGGTGTTGGACGACTGGCTGCCGAAGTTGAGCAGTACCAGCACATCGGGTTTGGCCGCGATGGCGTTGGTCAGGTAGCCGGAGAATTCCTGTTCCTGCAATGAGTGGTAGCTGTTGCCGACGTGTTCCAGCCCGTTGTCTTTGAGCACGGTTTTCGCGCCTTCGAGCAAGGCTTCGCCAAACACGTACTGCGGGGTGATGGTGTACCAGCGTTTGGCGTCAGGCAGCAGCTTGATCAGCGGCAGCATGGTTTCGCGGATCGCGCCGTAGGTGGGCACCGACCAGCGGAAGGTCGCCTTGTTGCAGTCTTTGCCGGTGACTTCATCGGCGCCCACCGGGGTCATGAACACGCCGCCGACCTTGTCGACTTCCTTGGCCACCGCCAGCGCGGAGGACGACAACGTACAGCCCTGGAAGAACCGCGCGCCGTCCTGCTGGATCGCTTCCTGGACCTTGCGCACGGCTTTGCCGGCATTGCCTTCGGTGTCGATGACCTTGTAGTTGAGCGGGCGGCCGAGTAACTCGGGGTGCTGTTCCACCGCCAGGCGCGAACCCATGTCGGCAAACTTGCCATAGCTGGCAAACGCGCCGGACATGGACTTGAGGCCGTAAAAGGTAAAAGGCTCGGCGGCGAATGCAGAGCGCACACTCAGCGGAAGGCTGAGCGCGGCTGCGGCGGTAAGACTGGCTTTCAACAACGTACGACGCTGCATGGGGTGACTCCCTGGTTTAGTTATTGGCAGGAGCGGCAAGGGCGATACGGTGGAGCAAGGGCCTGTGGGCAGGCCTGTTATTGAATTGGGTGAAACGGTGTAACGGTTGGAACCGGCTCAAGTGTGGGAGCTGGCTTGCCTGCGATGGAATCAGTCAGGTTCAACTGATACACCGAGGCGCCCGCATCGCAGGCAAGCCAGCTCCCACATTGATTGGGTTTTCATATTGGGATGGGGTGCGCCTCAGCTATGATCAAACTCCAGCAAAAAGTGCGGGCTGACCTCGCCTTCCAGCGCCGTCATGTGGTGTTCGGCGTCGCACATATGTTCATGCATCAGGTTGCGCACGGCCGTTTCATCACCGGCGCGAAAGGCCAGCAGCAACTGCTTGTGATAGTCCAGGTTGGCCGCGTCAAACTGTTTGCGCTTGGGCTTGTAGGCTTTTTTCAGCACCACCAGGTCGCGCAACAAGTCGTTGAGAAACTGCGCCATAAAGCTCAGCAGCGGGTTGGGGCAGGCCTTGGCCAACAGGTTGTGGAACTCCAGTTCCGCCAGGCGCTGTTCGCGCTGGCCGGCTTCGCTGTCTTCGGGTGCGCTGCAAAAATCCACGTTGTCTTGCAGGGCTTGATAGTCGTCTTCGCTCAAACGACCCAGCACCGATACTGCCAGTTCTACCTCGATGACCTTGCGCAGTTGGTACACCTGCTCACCATCCAGGTGCTGGAAGTGCAGGTAGTTACGCAACGCGCGGCTGGCCGGTTCAGTGCCGGCCTGGTTCAGGTAGGCGCCACCACTGGGGCCGGTGCGTGTACTTACCAAACCTTCCACTTCCAGGGCCTTGAGTGCTTCACGGGCCGAGCCTTTGGAGCACTGGAAGCTTTCCATCAGCTCGCGCTCGGTAGGCAGTCGGTCGCCGGGCTTGAGCGCGTCGGTGACGATCGAGCGTTTGACCGACTCGACAATCACATCGGAAAGCTTCTGGCGTTTGCGTCGTAACGGGCGGCTGAGCATGCTGTTCTATTGATCCTATTAATGCGGATTAATAGCACTTAATAACGATTGAGCCGGAGCGTCAACGCGAGGTGTCGTTTTCGGCCTGAAGTGGTCGCAAATGCGCGGGTTATTCCCAACTGCCGAGGTCGAGGCAGCGTGTGGACGCGGGCGGCTGTTTGCCGAATACGAGAAAATCGCCGACCCAGCGGTTAATGCACCCGGCGGCGGTGCCAGGGCGGGCTGGCTCTTTGAGCAGCAATTGCTCGATGCCGGCAGCGACCGGCTCGGCCTGCTCGGCATTGACCAGCACCATGCGTGCGACGCGCTCGGGAAACAGCGCGGCATAGCGGCTGCCGAGGCGGGTGGCCTGCGCGTTGCCGAGGTAATTGAGCTGGGCCTCGCCGAGTTGGGCGCGCACATACTCCATATCACGCGCCGCTTGCTCTACGCCGCTGGGCTGGCTCAGGTCACGGGGGCTCAGTTCGATCACGTCATAGCGGTTGGTCAAGGTGCGATAGGCCTGGGTAGCATAGGACTCCCAACGGCTGGTCAGGTGCAGGGCGAAGGTTGCGCCTTGGCCCTTTGGCGGCTCGCCACCCTGGATAAATACCACACCTTCACGGCTGAGCGGCTGGCGGGCGCCCACGCGGGTCAGGGCCAGGCGCACACTGCCGCGTTTGGGCGCGGCATAGTCGCGGGGCACATTCACACTGGCGCATTGGGTGCGTTCCAGCACTTCGGGGTCCGGCCGCTCCTGGGCGGGGAAGGGGCAATCCAGCAGCCAGTCAATCGCGGTCGGCGCGATCAGCGGCTCGGGCAACGCCTGGCCGGCGATCAGCCAGAGGCCGATACACGCCAGGTTTTTTACCAGAACGCTGGGTTTCATCAGGAGGGTCCGGGCTGCCGTATGAGGACGGCTTTTTTACCAAGGACCCAGGGTCGAAGAATGTAGGGCGAATAAACGCTTTGTGTAGGAGTTTACAGTTTTATTGTCGGATCTGCGTATCCCAGCCGCCGCCCAGCGCTTTGTACAAGGCAATGCTGGCTTGCAGCCGCGACAGCCGCAGTTGCACGTTCGAGTCTTGGGCCGCATACAAGGTGCGTTGGGTTTCCAGCACCGTCAGCAAGTCCTCGGCGCCTGCCTGGTAGCGGCTCTCGGAGATCTGGAAGGCGGCCTGGGCCTGTTGCAGCTCCTCGGCCTGCCATTGGCGTTGCTGGTCCAGGCGCGTGATGCTGCTGAGGGCTTTCTCCACATCGGCAAAGCCGTTGATGATCGCACCGCGATAGGTTTGCAGCAGTTCATCCTGGCGGGCGCGAGCCTTGTCGCGCTCGGCGCTTAATCGGCCATTGTTGAAGATCGGCGCGACCAGCCCCGAGGTCAGGTTGTAGAACGGGCTGCGCAGGATGTCTTCAGCTTTATAGGCGCCGGAGCCGACTGTCGCGCCCAAGGTTACGCTGGGCAGCATCGCTGCGCGTGCCACCGTGACGTCGGCACTGGCCGCCGCCAGTTGCGCCTCGGCGCGGGCCAGGTCGGGGCGACGACTGAGCAATTGGCTCGGCACGCCCGGGCCAATGCTTGGCCAGGTCAGCGCCTGGAACGGCTCGGTGCCCAGGTCCAGGGCTTGTACGGGTTGACCGAGCAGGGCGGCGAGGGTGATCCGCGATTCTTCGGCCACTTGCGCAATCAGCGGCAATTGCCGTTGTTGGCCGGCCACCAGGCTTTTCTGTTGGGCCAGCTCCAGGGCGGTGGCGGAGCCTGCGCTGTAGCGGGTTTGCACCAGGTTCAGCACGTTGCGCGCATTGGCCAGGTTCAGCTCGGCGATCTGCTGGCGTTGCTGCGCGGCGAGGGTTTGCGCGTAGCGGTCGGCGACGTTGCTGAGCAGGGTCAGCTCCACGGTGGCCTGGTCGAACTCACTGGCGCGCAGGCTTTGCAGGGCGCTGTCGCGGGCGGCAACGCGGCCACCCCAGAAGTCCAGTTCATAGCTGGCTGAGAGGTTGGCACCGAAACTGTCGACGGTCTTGTTGCTGTCGGTGGCGTCCAAGGAGGCATTGCCGCTGCCGCGCAGCAGTTTTTCACGGCTGGCGGTGAGGTTGAACTTGACCTCAGGTAACAACGGCGCCCCGGCAATTACCGCACTCGCCTGGGCCTGACGCACGCGTGCCATGGCGGCGGCCACGTCATAACTGTCGCGTCGCGCCTGGTCGATCAGGCGGTTGAGCGGCGGGCTGCCGAAGTGTGTCCACCAGCGTTGGTTGGTCGCCTGCGTGGCATCGCGTTCGGCGTACTGCCAGGCGGGCGGCGGCGCGAGGCCGCTGTCGACGCTCGGCGGGTTGCCGGTACAGGCGTTGAGCAACAGGCACACGCCCAGCAGGGAAGATCGTTTATTCACTGGTCAACGCCTTAACCGGATCGAGCCGGGCAGCTTTACGGGCCGGCATAAAGCCGAATACGACACCGGTGACCAGCGCACAGCCAAACGCGCCAAACACCGCCACCAGGGAAAATTGCACCGCCACCTCGGCCAGTACCAGCACGCCGCCCACCAGCAGCGCGAGGGCGATGCCGAACAGGCCGCCGACCACCGAGAGCATCACCGCCTCGGTTAGGAACTGGCGCAGGATGTCGCGCTGGCGCGCGCCGGTGGCCATGCGAATGCCTATTTCGCGGGTGCGTTCACGCACGGTCATCAGCATGATGTTCATTACACCGATCCCGCCCACCAGCAGGGAAATCGCCGCAATCGAACCGAGCATCAGCGACAGCGTGTTGGCCGTGCGGGCTTCGGCCTGGATCATCGCGGCGTTGTTGGTCAACTGGTAGTCACGTTTACCGTTGTGCAGCTTGAGCATCAGTTGATCAATGGCCATTTCAGCCTCATGGACCTTGCGCGCATCGGCGGCGGCAATCGCCACGTATTCGGGGTTATAAGTGCCGAACAGGCGCACGCTGGCGGCGGTATACGGGATGGCGACCCGGTCATCGCTGTCTTTATTGCCGGAGGCGGAGCCTTTTTCGGCGAGGACGCCGATGACCTGGAAAGGCACGTTTTCGATCAGGATGTATTGGCCGATCGGGCTGGCGACGTTTTTGAACAGCTTTTCGCGGATACGGTGGCCGATGACCGCGACGGTGGCGCCGGCGCGCTCGTCTTCCTGGGTGAAATAGCTGCCCTCGACCACCGGCCAGTTGAAAATCTCGGGGAAGTTGACGTCGTTGCCACCCACATAGGCCAGGTAATCCAGGTTGCCAAAGCGAACCCCGGCGTCGTTGCCGTTGACCGGCATGATGCGCTTGACCTGGGGCAACATCGCCAGTGCCGCGACATCGTTGAGGGTCACGATACCCGGCGGCGTGCGCGGGTTGGGCGAGGAGCCGCTGAGGTAAATGATATTGGAGCCGAACGCGCCCATCTGCGCCATCACCTGGCGCTTGCTGCCTTCGCCGACGGCCAGCATCACCACCACGGACGCCACGCCAATCACGATCCCCAGCAGCGTCAGCGCGGTGCGAAAACGATTGATCCACATCACTCGCCAGGCCGCGCGGACCGCATCGAGCAGTTCGGCTTTCCAGGCACCGTTGTGCTCGGCACCGTCGGCCAGGCGCTGGCGCAGGTCGACGGCTTGCAGCGCGTCGCTGTTGGCCGTGACCGGTACATGGGTGTCACTGTGCGCCGAGTCGCTGATGATCTGGCCGTCACGAATCTCGATGATGCGGTTGGCCCGCGCCGCCACTTCGCGGTCGTGGGTAATCAGGATCACCACATGGCCCTGGCTCGCCAGTTCGTCCAGCAGCGTCATCACCTCGGCGCCGCTGTGGCTGTCGAGGGCGCCGGTGGGTTCGTCGGCGAGGATGATATGCCCGCCGTTCATCAGTGCGCGGGCGATCGACACCCGTTGCTGCTGGCCGCCGGAGAGTTGGTGCGGGCGGTTGGCGGTGCGGTCGGCCAGGCCCAGGCGCGTGAGCAGGGCCTTGGCGCGGGCATGCCGCTCGGTGGCGCTGATGCCGGCATAGATCGCCGGCATCTCGACGTTTTCCTGGGCCGAACCGGACGGAATCAGGTGGTAGCCCTGGAACACAAACCCAAAGGCCTCGCGGCGCAGCCAGGCCAGTTCGTCGCTGCCCAGGTGCGCGACGTTTTCGCCGGCGAACAGGTAGTCACCCTCGGAAGGGCGGTCGAGGCAGCCGAGGATGTTCATCAGCGTGGACTTGCCGGAGCCGGAGGCGCCGACAATGGCGACGAACTCCCCGGCGTGGATCGACAGGTCGATGCCGCGCAACACGTCGACCTGCGGGCTGTCACCGCCGCCGTAGGATTTGCGGATGTTCTTGAGTTCGATCAGCGGCGTGGTCAACTCAACCCCCATTGCCGTCGGCTGGGCCGATCAACACGTGGTCGCCCTCGCTGAGGCCGTCCAACACTTCGACGCGCAAACGGTCACTGATGCCCAGGCGCACGTCGCGTTCTTCGATTGAGCCGTTTTTGGCCACGATGCGTGCGGTCTGTTTATCGGTGCCGTGGCTGCCGAGCAAGGCCGCAACCGGCACGGTGAGCACATCCTTGACCTGGCTGGCGACGAAAAAAACTTGGGTGGTCATTTCGGCCATCAGGGCATTGTCGGCGTTGTCCACATCCAGCAGCACGGTGTAGAGCACCACGCGACCGCTCCCGCTTTTGCTGGTGCTGCTGGGGCTGCCGTTGCCCTGGCTGGTTTCATTCAGGGGCTTGGGCGGGATCGGCAGGATCTGGCGCACGGTACTGGTCCAGCGCCGGCCGCCGCCGCTGAGCGTGGTGAAATAGGCGGTCATGCCGGGTTTGACGTGGCCGATGTCGGCTTCGGAGACCTCGGCCCATACGGTCATCGGCGACAACTTGGCGATACGCAGGATCAACGGGGTCTGCTGCTGGGCGTTGAGGGTCTGGCCGACCCGCGCATCCACCGCCACCACCGTGCCGCTCATCGGCGCGAAGATGCGTGTATAGCCCAATTCGGCCTCGTCGCTGCGCAAGCTGGCCTGGGCCTGGCGGATCTGCGCCTGAAACATGTCGACCCGTGCCTGGGTGGCACTCAGCTCGGCCTTGGCGGTTTGCACGTCTTCTTCGCGGGTGGCGTTGCCGGCCACCAGGCGTTGCTGGCGCTGGTATTTCTGGCGCGCCAGTTGGTGCTGGGCTTTCTGCTCCTGCAACTGGGCCTTGAGGTTGTCGATGGCATAGCGGCTGGCATCGAGCTTGGCCTGCTGCGTGGCCGGGTCGATTTCGACCAGCAACTGGCCTTCTTTGACCTGGTCACCGGCCTCGACATGGATCTTGCGGATCTGCCCGGATGCCTGTGCGCCCACATCGACATACCGGCGTGGTTGCAGGGTGCCCAGCGCCGTGACGCTGTTTTCGATATTGCCGCGAGTGACGGTGACAGTGGCGAGGCTGTCGCGGCCCGGCGGCAGTATCTGCCAGGCCGCCAGGGCAACGATGGGAATCAGGCACGCGACAACCAGCAGGGCGCGTCGGGCGGGGCGAGGGCGTTTCATGCGTTGGTTCCAGCCGGGAAGTGTGGACCGCAGTTAGCGGAGGGCTGACAGTTATACGAGAAAATTGCCCGACGATTTAGGCGCTTACATAGGTAGTAACAGCTCTGTCGAATAAAAAAATCGACGGTTGATGCAAGACTTCTTTAAAAGTAGATGAGAATTACTATAAATTGCACGCACTCAAACTGCCATCATCCATGGCCTGTCTTCGTAAGCACTCAAGGAACTGATGCCGTCCCCCCAGACGGTCGGGAGTCATGTTGGAAAACTACTATCGCGAGCTGGTGTGTTTCCTCAACGCCAAGCTGGGCAACCGTCAGGTGGCCGAAGATGTGGTGCATGACGCCTACGTGCGAGTACTGGAGCGCGCCAGCGACACGCCGATCGAACAGCCGCGCGCGTTTTTGTACCGTACTGCGCTGAACCTGGTGATCGACGGCCATCGGCGCAATGCCTTGCGCCAGTCCGAGCCGCTGGAGGTGCTGGACAGCGAAGAACGCTTCGCCACCAGTTCGCCCCACGCCAGCCACGATCAGGCCCAGCGCCTGGCCCTGCTCGAACGTGCCCTGGCCGAGCTGCCCAGCGCCTGCCGCGACAGCTTCCTGCTGCGCAAGCTCGACGGTCTTTCTCACCCGCAGATCGCCGAGCGCCTGAGCATTTCCCGCAGCCTGGTGGAAAAACATATCGTCAACGCCATGAAGCATTGCCGGGTGCGCATGCGTGAGTGGGACGCGCACTGATCACAGATCAGTTAAATTTTATTTCATTGTCCTCGTTTCCTATCAACACATGGCCTGTTGTTCAGGCTTTGCAGGTATTCCCGCCCCACCGCCAAGGGGCTTATCCAGAGGACACTGGAATGACACAGGCAATTGCTTCGCCCGCGGTTCACGATCTGATCGGGATCGGTTTCGGCCCTTCGAACCTGGCGCTGGCCATCGCCCTGCAGGAGCGTGAAAAAGCCCAGGGCAAACTGGACGTGGTGTTTCTCGACAAGCAGGCCGACTACCGCTGGCACGGCAATACCCTGGTCACCCAGAGCGAACTGCAGATTTCGTTCCTCAAGGATCTGGTGACGCTGCGCAACCCCACCAGCCCGTACTCGTTCGTCAACTACCTGAAGGCCCACGACCGTTTGGTGGACTTCATCAACCTGGGCACTTTCTATCCGTGCCGCATGGAGTACAACGACTACCTGCGCTGGGTCGCCGGGCAGTTCCAGGCCCAGGCGCGGTATGGCGAGGAAGTGCTGGCCATCGAGCCGATCCTGCACCAGCAGCAGGTTGAAGCGTTGCGCGTAATTTCCCGTGATGCCCAGGGCGAACAGCATGTGCGCACCACCCGTTCGGTGGTGGTCAGCGCCGGCGGCACGCCACGTGTGCCGGAGGCGTTCAAGGCGCTCAAGGACGACGGCCGGGTGTTTCACCATTCCCAATACCTCGAGCGCATGGCCCAGCAGCCGTGCGTGGACGGCAAGCCTATGCGCATTGCCATCATCGGCGGCGGGCAGAGCGCGGCCGAAGCCTTTATCGACCTCAACGACAGCTTCCCGTCGGTGCAGGTGGACATGATCCTGCGCGGTTCGGCGCTCAAACCGGCGGACGACAGCCCATTCGTCAACGAAGTGTTCTCGCCGGCCTTTACCGACCTGGTGTTCCAGCAAGTCGGCGCCGAGCGTGAGCGCCTGGTGGCCGAGTACCAGAACACCAACTATTCGGTGGTCGACCTGGACCTGATCGAGCGCATCTACGGGATTTTTTACCGCCAGAAAGTCTCCGGTATCAACCGCCAGGCCTTCCGCACCATGACCGTGGTCGAGCAAGCCACGGCCGGGCCGCTGGGCATCGAACTGGTGCTGCGCAACAACGCCAACGGCGACACCAGCGTGAGCCATTACGACGCGGTGATCCTGGCCACCGGCTATGAGCGCCAGATGCACCGCGAACTGCTGGCGCCCCTGCAAGCCTATATGGGCGACTTCGAAGTGGCCCGCGACTATCGGATCGTCACCGACGAGCGCTGCAAGGCCGGTATCTATATCCAGGGCTTCAGCCAGGCCAGCCATGGGTTGAGCGACACTTTGCTGTCGGTACTGCCGATTCGGGCCGATGAGATTGCCGCCTCGTTGTATGAAAACGATCGCCATCGTGGCAAGGCACGCTCGGTGCAGGATTTGCTGCTGGCCACTGCCAGCTGATTACTGTGGCGAGGGAGCTTGCTCCCGCTCGGGTGCGTAGCGCCCGCACGTTTTTGGGGCCGCTTCGCAGCCCAGCGGGAGCAAGCTCCCTCGCCACAAAAGGCGCGCTCCTACAGACGGCACTTGTGACAACGTCGGGCTATTGATACTGTACAAAAAACCAGTATCGGTAGCCCTTCATGCAGTTGATCGAAAAACTCAGCATCCTCGCCGACGCCGCCAAGTACGACGCTTCCTGCGCCAGCAGTGGCGCGCCCAAGCGCAGCTCCGAGGGCAAGGCCGGGCTGGGTTCTACCGATGGCATGGGCATCTGCCACAGCTACACGCCGGACGGGCGTTGTGTGTCGTTGCTCAAGGTGTTGCTCACCAACTTCTGCCTGTACGACTGCCAATACTGCGTCAACCGCCGCTCCAGCGACGTGCCCCGTGCGCGTTTCAGCCCGGAGGAGGTGGTTACCCTGACCCTGGACTTCTACAAACGCAATTGCGTCAGCGGGCTGTTTCTCAGCTCCGGCATCATCCGCTCGGCCGACTACACCATGGAGCAACTGGTTCGAGTCGCCAAACTGTTGCGCGAAGAGCATGACTTTCGCGGTTACATCCACCTCAAGACCATTCCCGAAGCCGACCCTGCGCTGATCGTCGAAGCCGGGCGTTATGCCGATCGCCTCAGCGTGAACATCGAGTTGCCCACCGACGCCAGCCTGCAAACCCTGGCGCCGGAGAAGCAGATCGGCTCGATCAAGCAAGCCATGCAGACCATCTACACCGGCGAGCAGACGGTGTTCAACGAGCCGCGCGCACCGCGTTTTGCGCCAGCGGGGCAGAGCACGCAGATGATCGTCGGCGCCGATGACACCGACGACAGCACCATCCTGCACGGTGCGGAGGCGCTGTATGGCAACTACAAGCTGCGGCGCGTGTATTACTCGGCGTTCAGCCCCATCCCCAACAGCCCCAAAAGTGTGCCGCTGGCCGCGCCGCCGCTGATGCGTGAACACCGCCTGTACCAGGCCGACTTTCTGCTGCGCAGTTACGGTTTCAGCGCCAATGAGCTGTTCGAAGGCCCAGGCCATCTGGCGCTGGATATCGATCCCAAGCTGGCGTGGGCGCTGGAGCACCGCGAGGTGTTCCCGCTGGACCTGAACCGCGCCGAACCCACGCTGATCGCGCGCATTCCCGGCATTGGTCTGCGTACCACCCAGCGCCTGGTCGACCTGCGCCGCGAACGCAAAATTCGCTTTGAAGACCTGGCGCGCATGCGTTGCGTGCTGGCCAAGGCCAAGCCGTTTTTCATCACCAGCGACTACCACCCGCAACAGGCGGACAGCACCAGCGTGCTGCTGCGCGAGCAACTGCGCGACCGCCCGCAGCCACAACAGATGGGGCTGTGGGGATGATCAGCCTGGAATGCGACAACCTCTTCAGCACCTGGCGCGAGCAGGCGCGCTGGCTGCTCAGCCATCAGGTCGACCCCAGCCAGGTGAGCTGGGGCGAGGCCGAAGTGGCGGACCTGTTTGCCACGGACGAGCCTGTACCTGAGCAGCTCGGGCCGTTTCAGGCGCGGATTCCCAAGGCGTTGCTGGAGTTGTTGGAATCGGCCGCCTGTTACCACGGTGATCAGCGCTGGAGCCTGTTGTACGAGGTGTTGTGGCGTGTCAGCCATGGCGACCGCACCGCGATGCTGGCCGGGGACAAGTTGGGCAGTGAGTTACAGCGGCGCATCAAACAGGTCAGCCGCGAGGCCCATCACCTGCATGCGTTTGTGCGGTTTATTGCCTTGCCTGCGCAGGCCGGCCCGCAGTTGCCGGAGTATGTGGCGTGGCATGAACCGGCCCATGACATCTTGAAGTCCGCCAGCCAGCATTTTGTCGGGCGCATGGGCCGCCATCGCTGGATGATCGCAACGCCTTTGGACGGTGTGTATTACGACGGTGAGCAGTTGATTCATCAACGCCAGTGCCCTGAGGCGTGGCAACAGTTGGCGCAAAATGTCGAAGATCCACACAGTGCGATGTGGCTGACCTATTACAGCCATATCTTCAACCCGGCGCGGCTAAACCCCAAAGTGATGGAAGGGCATTTGCCCAGCCGGTTCTGGAAGAATCTGCCGGAGGGCAAGCTGATACCGGGGTTGATCAGCGAGGCGCGCACGGGCAAGCAGAAGGATGGGCAGGCGAAGCTGATCGGGGCCAGGCCGGGCAAGAAAATCTCAAGCGGGCACAGTTAAAAATGTGGGAGCTGGCTCGATGATCGTTCCCACGCTCTGCGTGGGAATGCCGCCCTGGACGCTCCGCGTCTGCTTTGAGGTCGTGACGCGGAGCGTCACTGGATGCATTCCCACGCGGAGCGTGGGAACGATCTATGGGCAGGCGAAGCTGATCGGGGCCAGGCCGGGCAAGAAAATCTCAAGCGGGCACAGTTAAAAATGTGGGAGCTGGCTCGATGATCGTTCCCACGCTCTGCGTGGGAGTGCCGCCCTGGACGCTCCGCGTCTGCTTTGAGGTCGTGACGCGGAGCGTCACTGGATGCATTCCCACGCGGAGCGTGGGAACGATCTATGGGCAGGCGAAGCTGATCGGGGCCAGGCCGGGCAAGAAAATCTCAAGCGGGCACAGTTAAAAATGTGGGAGCTGGCTCGATGATCGTTCCCACGCTCTGCGTGGGAATGCCGCCCTGGACGCTCCGCGTCCGCTTTGAGGTCGTGACGCGGAGCGTCACTGGATGCATTCCCACGCGGAGCGTGGGAACGATCTATCGCTCTATGCCAGTTCGGTCGCGGTGTTTTTGACTACCGCCAACTCCGGATGCGCCACCAACTTATCGATGTGCAGCTCATCGTTGTTCAGCCAGGTCTCCGTCAGCACCCGGTAATGCTCCATATCCCGGCAGCGCATGCGCAAGCTGTAGTCGAACGGCCCGCTGATCAGTTGGCACTCGAACACCTGCGGGCAGGCTTTGACGCAGGCCTCAAAGGCCTTCTGCGCCGAGCGCCCGCTCTGATTGGACAAGGCCACCAGCACCAGCAGCGACAGCCCTGGCGAGACCATCTGCACATCGATGATCGCCCCATAACCACGGATCACCCCGCGTCGCTCCAGCTTGCGCACCCGTTCCAGGCACGGCCTGGGTGTCAGGTGTACAAGCGAGGAAAGCTTTTCGTAGGTGATACGCCCCTGGTGGCGCAACACGTCGATGATCGCCTCATCGATGCGGTCCAGCGTGGGCGAAGAGTGGGGTCCGTTGGCCTTGGTATCCATGAGTTCACTTCAAACGGTTGGAAAGAAATTGCTGCAAGCGTTCGCTGTTGGGATGGTCGAGGATCTCGGCGCCGCCTTGTTCCTCGACTCGGCCCTGGTGCAAAAACAGCACTTGGCTGGACACCTGGCGGGCAAAGCCCATTTCGTGGGTGACCATCAGCATGGTACGACCTTCCTCGGCCAACGTCTGTATGACTTTGAGGACTTCTCCTACAAGTTCCGGGTCCAGCGCTGAGGTCGGTTCATCGAACAGAATAATTTCCGGCTCCATCGCCAATGCCCTTGCGATGGCCACGCGTTGTTGCTGGCCGCCGGACAGAAACGCCGGGTATTGATCGGCCACGCGGCCGGGCAGGCCGACCTTGTCCAGGTACAGGCGTGCGCGTTTTTCCGCCTCTGCCGCGCTCACGTCCAACACCCGGCGCGGGGCCATGGTGATGTTTTCCAGCACGGTCATGTGGCTCCACAGGTTGAAGTGCTGGAACACCATGGCCAGGCGTGTGCGCAGGTTTTGCAGTTGTTCCTGGTGCGGCGCGCGGGTGCCGGCGCGGCCCTGGCGCATTTCGATGCTGATGCCATCGAGGGTGATGACCCCGGCGTCCGGCTGTTCGAGAAAGTTGATGCAGCGCAGCATCGTGCTTTTGCCCGAACCGCTGGCGCCGATCAGGCTGATGACGTCGCCGTTGCGTGCATTGAGGGACACGCCCTTGAGCACTTCGTGGTCGCCGTAACGTTTGTGGATGCCTTCGACTTGAAGCTTGATCGCAGCGGTTGCCGGTTTGGCAACGGGGGCGTCAACAGGGTAAGCGGCCAGGGCCTGCGCGGACTGATTCATGGGTTAGCCTCGGGTAGGAACAAGAAAACGCATCCAGCGACGTTCGGCCAGTCGGAACAGGCCCACCAGTGCAAAGGACAGCAGCATGTAGAGCAGGGCGGCGATGCCGAAAGCCTGGAACGTCAGGAACGTCTCGGCGTTGGCGTCGCGGGCGACCTTGAGGATATCGGCGACGGTGGCGGTAAAGGCCAGCGAGGTAGCGTGCAACATCAGGATCATTTCATTGCTGTAGGCTGGCAGCGCACGGCGCAGCGCGGCGGGCACCACCACAAACAGGTTGAGGCGCCAGCCGTGCAGGCCATAGGCACGCGCGGCTTCGATTTCGCCGTGGGGAATGTTGCGGATCGCCCCGGCGAAGATTTCCACGGTGTAGGCGCAGGTGTTGAGCACAAACGCCAGCAACGTGCAGTTGAGCGCATTACGGAAAAACTGATTAAGCAGCGCGTTGTCCTGCACCACTTCCAGGCTGTAAAGCCCGGTGTAGCAAATCAGCAATTGGATATATAGCGGCGTGCCACGAAACAGATAGGTGTAGACCTCCACCGGCCAGCGCAGCCAGACGTGCTGCGAGACGCGTGCCAGCGCCAGCGGGATCGACAGCACAAGACCTGCGACCACCGAGATGATAAACAGCCACAACGTCATGGCGACTCCGGACAACCCTGTGCCATCGCTGAACAGGTAGGCCAGGCCGTATTGCTGGAACAGTTCGATCATCGCGCCATCCCCTTGATGCCGAGGTTGTAGCGCCGTTCGAGGCGCTTGAAGATGCGGTTGGAGAGGGTGGTGATCACCAGGTACACCAGGCCCGCGAGGATCAGGAAGTACAGTGGCTCATTGGTGGTCTTGCCCGCGTTTTGCGCAGCCTTGACCAGGTCCGACAGGCCGATGATCGACACCAGCGCCGTGGACTTGAGCAGCACCAGCCAGTTGTTGCCCAGGCCCGGCAGGGCAAAGCGCATCAGTTGCGGGAACAGCACCAGGTGAAAGCGCTGCCAGCGGCTCAGGCCGTAGGCGGTGGCGGCTTCCAGTTGCCCGGCCGGCACACTGAGAATGGCGCCGCGAAAGTTTTCGGTGAAATACGCGCCGTAGATAAACCCCAGGGTGATCACCCCGGCGGTAAACGGATCGATTTCAAAGTAATCCCAGCCGAACACTTCGCTCAGGTCGTTGAGCCACAGTTGCAGGCTGTAGAAAATCAGCAGGATCAGCACCAGGTCCGGCACGCTGCGTATCAGCGTGGTGTACAGGGTGGCGGGCACGCGCAGCCATTTGGCGCTCGAAAGCTTGGCGCCGGCGGCGATCAGGCCCAGGGCGAGGCTCAGGGTCAGCGCCAGCAACGCCAGCTTGAGCGTCATCCAGGCACCCTGGGCCAGCATCGGGCCGTAGCCTTGCAGGTTGAGGAGTTCGTTCATTGAGGGGGTCTCAAATGGGCGTAGATATACCCCTGTGGGAGCGGGCTTTTGTGGCGAGGGAGCTTGCTCCCGTTCGACAGCGCAGCTGGCGCCGGCTTTTTTTGGAGCGCTTCGCACTCCAGCGCAAGCAAGCTTGCTCGCCACAAAAGCCAGCTCCCACAGGGGCCGAGGTGGGCCTATTCGTTGTAGATATCCTGATCGCCGAAGTACTTCTTCTGGATCTGTGCGTAGGTGCCATCGGCCTGCACGGCGGCGATGCCCTTATTGATCAGCGCACGCAGTTCGGCGTCGTTCTTGCGCAAGCCCATGGCGATATCCAGCGGCAAGGTCGGGTCCTTGAAGGCCGGGCCGGTCTTGTAGTCGGCGCCTTCAGGCTTGGACAGGAAGTTGAGCTGGGCTTCGAGCTTGTCGGTCAGGGTGGCGTCGAGGCGGCCGTTTTGCAGGTCGGCGTAGTTCTGCTCCTGGGACTGGTACGCCTTGATCTGCGCGCCGAGCCTGGCCAGGTGCGCACGTGCATAGGCTTCCTGCAGTGAACCTTGCAGCACGCCCACCTGCTTGCCTTTGAGCGACTCCGGCGTGTCGCCGAACTCGGCGTTTTTACGGGTGATCACCGAGGTGGGGCTGAGGAACAGGCGGTCGCTGAAGTCGATGACTTTTTCGCGAGCCGGTGTGACCGCCATGGACGACATGATCGCGTCGAACTTGCGCGCGCGCAGGGCCGGGATCATGCCGTCGAATTCGTTGTGCACCCAGGTGCATTTGACTTCGAGCTTGGCGCAGATGGCGTTGCCCAACTCGATATCAAAACCTTGCAGGCTGCCGTCGGCGGCGACGGACTCAAAGGGCGGGTATTCGGGGAACACGCCGAAGCGGATTTCTTTCCAGTCCTGGGCGTGGGCGGCGCTGGCGCACAGTGGCAACAGCAACGCGGCGAAGAGTGATCGCAATGGAGTCATGTGACAGTCCCTATATTTTGTAATTGATGTAAGGGCGGTGAATAGCTGGGAGCAGAGAATGCTTCATGGTGGTGCGTTTTTTGTGTCGTTTACCCCGTGCATAAAGCGCAAATTGCGCTGTTAAAAAGCGCAATGCAGCGGAATCGGCTGCGGCACGCGCAAAATCGGCTTTTAACTGATGTAAATCCGGCCTGCCTTGGGCGCAAAGCGGCAGGCCAGAGCGGTTTCAGGCGCGCTTTTTGTGCTGTACGCGTGGCTGTTGGGCCAGGCGTGCAAACAGGTCTTTCGGGTCGGCGAGGTCCGGCACCAGCTCAAGTGTGCTGCCCACATCCAGCGCCTTGGCCACGTCCAGCACGTAGCGAAGAGCCGAGTAGTCTTCGATGGCAAAGCCCACCGAGTCGAACAGCGTGACTTGGCGCGCGTTCTCGCGGCCGGGCTGCTGGCCATTGATCACTTGCCACAGCTCGGTCACCGGCGAATCTTCCGGCATGTGCTGGATTTCACCTTCGATACGGCTTTGCGGTTCGTACTCTACGATCACCCGGGCGCGCTCGACGATGCGGCGGTCCAGCTCGGTTTTGCCGGGGCAGTCGCCACCCACGGCATTCAGATGCATGCCGGGCTCGATCATGTCGTCGGTGAGGATGGTGGCGTAAGCCTTGTCGGCCGTGACGGTGGTGACGATGTCCGCGCCTTTGACCGCTTCGGCCACGCTGGCGGCCAGGATCACCTTGATCGCCGGGAACGCCTTGAGGTTGGCCGCCAGCTTGGCAGTGGCCTTGGCGTCGATATCGAACAGGCGGATTTCGGTGATACCGAGCATGGCGTGGAAGGCCAGGGCCTGGAACTCGCTTTGCGAGCCGTTGCCGATCAACGCCATGCTGCGGCTGTTGTCGCGCGCCAGGTAGCGGGCTACCAGGGCAGAGGTGGCCGCGGTGCGGATCGCGGTGGTCAGGGTCATTTCGGCCAGCAGCACCGGCTTGCCGGTGTCGACATCGCCCAGGGCGCCAAAGGCCATCACTGTGAGCATGCCGGCCAGGGTGTTCTTCGGGTGGCCGTTCACGTACTTGAAGGCGTACAGCGAGGCGTCGGACACCGGCATCAGCTCGATCACGCCGTCCGGCGAATGGTTGGCCAGGCGCGCGCACTTTTCGAAGTCCTGCCAGCGCAGGTAGTCGGCGCGGATGTATTCGGCCATTTCGCTGATGCAGGTTTGCAGGCCTTTTTGTGAAACCAGGTAGCTGAGGTCGTTGACGTCGATATAACGGGTCATGGCAAGACTCCTTATTGAAATGAGGCGCGGGCGGGCAGGTGCACTTCCGCCAGCATGCAGCGGGCACTGCCGCCGCCGATGCGTTCGATGTTGTCGATGTTCACCACCACCGGGCGGGTGTGGCGTTCTACATGCGTGCGCTGGGCCGGGTGCAGGGCGCTCCAGGCGCTGGCCGACATCACCAGCAGCGGCTGGCCGTCACGGTCGTGGACTTCAAGCATGTTGCCGGCGAAGGCTTCGAGCTGGTCGAAGTCGAGGGCAAGGATGTCTTTGCCGGTGTCGCGCAGCGAGCGCTCCAGGGCCTGGCGTTCGCTGGCATCGGGCAGGGCTTGCAGGCACACCACCGAGAGGTCGCGGCCGACACTCATCATCACGTTGCTGTGGTAGATCGGCGCGTGGTGGCGGTCGACGGCGTGGAAGACGCAGAGTTGGTAGTCGAGGCGTTCGGCGAACTGGCGCAAGGCGTCTTGGTGGGTACGCCCGGAGTGGCAGGCATAGCTGATACGGTGCTGGCGGTCGAGCACCATGCTGCCGGTGCCTTCGAGGAAGATGTTCTGTTGTTCGAGGGGGCTGAGGTCGATGGTGCTACGGATCGCAAAACGCTGCTCCAGCACTTGCAGCACACCTTTGTTGCGCTCCAGTCGTCGGTTCTGGCCTTCCATCGGGTACAGCACCAGGCTGCCATCGGCGTGGCTGCTCCACCAGTTGTTGGGGAAGATCGAGTCGGGCGTGTGGGGCGCCGGGGTGTCTTGCACCACCAGCACCTCTACGCCATGTTGGCGCAGGGTATCGACATAGCCGTCGAACTCCTGCAGCGCTTTTTGCTGCGCGCTCAGCGGGTCAAGTGGCTGGCGTTGGAAGTGGTTGTTGATCGCGGTATCCGGGTTGAAGGCAAAGCGCGCCGGGCGAATCATCAAGACAGTGTTGGTGGTTTGCATGGGGGCACGAATCCATGGGGTGAGCAGTGGGGCTATTTTGTGCGCTGTGGCGGGTGAATCCCGGCTGATATAGCGGGGCGGCTCAGCCGGGAAAGCTGAAAAGTGGGGTAGGGCAGCCGAATCGGCTGGCGAGTTGAAATGCAATCAAACTGTTGGAGCTGGCTTGCCTGCGATGGCGGTCTGTCTGCGCCAGATGCGCTGACTGACAGACCGCTATCGCAGGCAAGCCAGCTCCCACATTAGTATGGTGGCGGTCGCGAAACCCGAGCCAGGAAGGAGAATGCATGTCTACCGCTGTTCGTCTTGCCCAACCCACCGATGCCGAGGGCATCAGCCAGGTCATCCTGGCAGCCTTGCACAGCAGCAATGCGCGGGACTACCCGGCAGATGTGATTGCTCGGGTTGCCAGCAACTTCACACCCGACGCCGTGCTGGCCTTGCTCCAGCGCCGGGTGGTGCTGGTGGCGACCCAGGATCAGATGATCGTCGCCACCGCCGCCCTTGATGGCAATGTGGTGCGCTCGGTATTCGTCAACCCGGCGTTGCAAGGGCAGGGCATTGGCCGGCTGCTGATGATCGAGATTGAGCTGCGGGCCGTTGAAGCCGGGGTGACGGTCCTGAGCGTGCCGTCATCGCTGACGGCCGAGCCGTTTTATACCAAGCTGGGCTTTCACACGGTACGCGACGTTTACCATGGCAATGAGCGCACGCTCGTGATGGAGAAGGCCTTGTTATCGCGCCATCCCATCGGGCCATATCGCGATCGTCCGCACCGATCCCAGGTGGTGGCGCTTTGGCAGCAGGCGTTTGGCTATGACACCGCGCACAACCTGCCAAGCCTGGCAATCGACAAAAAGCTGGCGGTAAACGATGGGTTGTTCTTTGTGGCGACGGATAAAAAGGCCGTGATCGGCACTATTCTGGCCGGCTATGACGGGCATCGCGGCTGGTTGTATTCGGTGGCGGTGCACCGCGATTATCGTCGGCAGGGCCTGGGTGCTTCGCTGGTGCGCTATGCCGAGCAGGCGTTGACTGCGTTGGGTTGCATGAAAATCAACCTGCAGATTACGGGCGGCAATGACGCGGTGGTGGGGTTCTACGAGGCGTTGGGGTATGGGGTGGAGCCGAGGATCAGCATGGGCAAGAAGATTGCGGTGAATATTCCCAAGGACGTGTGAGCACACCGAAATCAAATGTGGGAGCTGGCAAGCCCACTCCCACATTGGGTTTTGCGTTTTTTGGGGTTAGACCTTGACGATCCAACCCTCTGGCGCTTCAACGTCGCCGGTCTGCACGCCGGTCAGTTCTTTGTAGAGCGCCTGGGTGATCGGGCCCACTTCGGTTTCGCTGTGGAACACGTGCAGCTTGCCGTCGTACTGGATGCCGCCGATTGGCGAGATCACGGCAGCGGTGCCGCAGGCGCCGGCTTCCTTGAACTGGTCCAGTTTGTCGATGAACACGTCGCCCTCGACCACTTTCAGGCCCAGGCGGGTCTCGGCCAGTTCGATCAGCGACAGGCGGGTGATGCCTGGCAGCACCGAAGGCGACTTCGGCGTGATGAACTGGTTGTCGCGGGTGATACCAAAGAAGTTGGCCGAACCGACTTCCTCGATTTTCGAGTGGGTCATCGGGTCCAGGTAGATCGCGTCGGCGAAACCGGATTTCCTTGCTTCAGCGCCCGGCATCAGGCTGGCGGCATAGTTGCCACCGACCTTGGCGGCGCCGGTGCCCTGTGGCGCAGCGCGGTCGAACGTGGAGATCTGGAAATTGTGTGGCACCAGGCCGCCCTTGAAGTAGGCGCCGACCGGGATGGCGAATACCGAGAAGATAAACTCCGGTGCGCTACGCACGCCGATGTTTTCACCGGTGCCGATCACGAACGGGCGCAGGTACAGCGCGCCGCCACTGCCGTACGGCGGGATGAACCGCTCGTTGGCCTTGACCACTTGTTTGCAGGCTTCGATGAAGTCTTCGGTGGTCACATGCGGCATCAGCAAGCGTGCGCAGCTGCGTTGCATACGGGCGGCGTTCTGGTCCGGACGGAACAGGTTGATCGAGCCGTCCTTGCAGCGGTAGGCCTTGAGGCCTTCAAAGCACTGCTGGCCATAGTGCAGGGCGGTGGAACCCTCGCTGATGTGCAGCACGTTGTCGTCGGTCAGGGTGCCCGCTTGCCACTCGCCGTTTTTCCAGGTTTGGAGAAACCGTTTGTCGGTCTTGATGTAGTCAAAACCCAGCTTGTCCCAATTGATGCTTTCGTTACCCATGACACCCTCTATCTCTGGTCAACCGCCTGGTCGAAGGCAGGCTTGTCGGTTTTTTACTGGATGGGCGCAACAATACTTCATTCTTGGCCGGTGTGGGAGCAGGTGGGCGGACCATTGAGCGTGTGTATTGGCTGATACACCGCTATCGCAGGCAAGCCAGCTCCCACATTTGGAATACATTGCCCTGTGGGAGCTGGCTTGCCTGCGATGGCCTACAGGTGCAGCGCGTGCCCCAATGCTCTTAAAGCCGCTTCCTGAACCGCTTCGCCGAGGGTCGGATGCGCATGGATCGTGCCCGCCACATCTTCCAGGCGCGAACCCATCTCCAGGCACAGGCCAAAGGCCGTAGACAGCTCGGACACACCAACCCCCACCGCCTGCCAGCCGACAATCAGGTGGTTGTCACGCCGCGCGACCACGCGCACAAAGCCGGTTTTAGACTCCAGGGTCATCGCCCGGCCATTGGCCGCAAACGGGAAGCTCGACACGATGCAGTCGAGGCCAGCCGCCTTGGCTTCGTCCGGGGTCTTGCCGACCACCACCAGTTCCGGGTCGGTGAAGCACACCGCCGGGATGGCGGCCGGGTTGAATTCGCGGTGTTTGCCGCTGATCAGTTCGGCGACCATCTCGCCCTGGGCCATGGCCCGGTGCGCCAGCATCGGCTCACCGCTCAGGTCGCCGATGGCGTACACATTGCGCATGCTGGTCTGGCAACGGTTGTCGATCTTGATCGCCGCGCCGTTCATCGCCAGGTTCAGCGCTTCGAGGTTCCAGCCCTGGGTGTTGGGTTTGCGGCCCACGGCCACCAGCACCTGATCGGTTTGCAGCGACAGCGTGTCGCCGTTCGGGTCACGTACCTGCAGGCTGTTGTTTTCGAAACCGGTGACGCTGTGGCTGAGGTACAGCTTGACCCCCAACTGCTTGAGCGATTCGGCCACCGGCAGCGTCAGTTCGCCATCGTAGGCCGGCAGGATACGCTCCTGTGCCTCGACCACACTGACCTCGGCGCCGAGCTTGCGATAGGCAATGCCCAGCTCCAGGCCGATATAGCCGCCGCCCACCACAATCAGGCGCTTGGGCACGCGGGTCGGCGCCAGTGCTTCGGTTGACGAGATGATCGGCCCGCCAATCGGCAGCATCGGCAGGTTGACGCTTTTCGAGCCGGTGGCCAGCAGCAGGTGCTCGCACTGAATGCGCTGGTCGCCGACGTCGACGGTCTTGCCGTCCACCACCTTGGCCCAGCCGTGGATCACCTGCACTTTATGCTTCTTGAGCAAGGCGGCCACGCCGGTGGTCAGGCGATCAACAATGCCGTCTTTCCATTCCACGCTCTTGCGGATGTCCAGGGTCGGCACATCCACTTCAATACCCAACTGCGAACCCTGGCTGTGGTGCACGGTTTGCTGGAACTGCTCGGCCACGTGGATCAGGGCTTTGGAGGGAATGCAGCCGATGTTCAGGCACGTGCCGCCGAGCGCCTGGCCCTCGACCAGAATGGTCGGGATGCCCAGCTGGCCGGCGCGGATCGCCGCCACATAACCGCCGGGGCCGCCGCCGATAATCAGCAGCGTGGTGTTCAATGTCTGAGGCATGCCTTACTCCAAAAACAGGCTGGCGGGTTGTTCGAGCAGGCCACGAATGGCCTGGATGAATTGCGCCGCGTCCATGCCGTCGACCACACGGTGATCGAAGGAGCTGGAGAGGTTCATCATCTTGCGCACCACGATCTGGCCTTTGATTACCATCGGCCGTTCAACGATGCGGTTGACGCCGACAATGGCGACTTCCGGCAGGTTCAGCACCGGCGTGCTGACAATGCCGCCCAACGCGCCGAGGCTGGTCAGGGTGATGGTCGAGCCCGACAGTTCATCACGACTGGCCTTGCCATTGCGCGCGGCGCTGGCCAAACGCGCAATTTCCTCGGCATTGCCCCACAGGCTGCGGGCTTCGGCGTGACGTACCACCGGCACCATCAGGCCCACATCGCTTTGGGTAGCGACGCCCACATGCACCGCGCCCAGGCGGGTGATGACTTGGGCTTCGTCGTCGTAGCGTGCGTTGATCTGCGGGAAGTCGCGCAACGCCACGACCATGGCGCGCACGATAAACGGCAGCAAGGTCAATTTGCCGCGGGTGGCGCCGTGCTTCTCATTAAGGTGCACGCGCAGCTCGTCCAGCGCCGTGACGTCGATTTCTTCCACGTAGCTGAAATGCGCGGCGCGGCGGGTGGCGTCCTGCATGCGCTGGGCGATCTTGCGGCGCATGCCGATCACCGGGATCTGTTCTTCGCTGTTGCGTTCGGCGTAAGGGTTGGCGGTTGCCGAAGCCTGGGTTGCACCTTGTTGCAGGTAAGCGTCCAGATCTTCGTGCAGCACCCGACCTGCCGGGCCGCTGCCCTGCACCAGACGCAGCTGAATGCCGGCATCCAGCGCGTGTTTGCGCACGGCAGGCGAAGCTAACGGGCGTTCGTTCGCGTCACGCGCAACCGGTGCCGCAGCAGGTTTGGCAACTGGCTTTGCTTCAGCCACAGGCGCAGGCGCTGGCTTGGCTTCAACCACCGGCGCTGGCGCAGCTTTCACCGGCTCAGCCACCACCGGCGCATCCTTGGCATTCCCGGCGCCTTCGACTTCAATGCTGATCAAAATACTGCCCACCGCCATGACTTCGCCGGGCTCGCCGCCCAGAGAAATCACTTTGCCGTGCACCGGCGAGGGAATGTCCACCATCGCCTTGTCGGTCATCACATCCGCCAGCACCTGGTCTTCAACCACCAGGTCGCCGACTTTTACATGCCATACCGACAGTTCAACTTCTGCAATGCCTTCGCCAATGTCCGGCATCTTGATAACGTGCGTGCCCATTCAGACCTCCATGACCCGTTTCAACGCCGCGCCCACGCGGGACGGCCCTGGGAAATACGCCCACTCTTGCGCGTGCGGGTAGGGCGTGTCCCAACCGGTGACGCGTTCGATCGGCGCTTCCAGGTGATGGAAGCAATGCTCTTGCACCAGCGACACCAGTTCGGCACCAAAGCCGCAGGTGCGGGTGGCTTCATGCACCACCACGCAACGGCCGGTCTTTTTCACCGAGTTGACGATGGTTTCCAGGTCCAGCGGCCACAGGCTGCGCAGGTCGATGACCTCGGCGTCGATGCCGGTTTCTTCGGCGGCGACTTGCGACACGTATACGGTGGTGCCGTAGGTCAGCACCGTCACCGCCGAGCCCGGGCGCACGATGGCGGCCACGTCCAGCGGCACGGTGTAGTAACCGTCCGGCACTTGCGCTTGCGGGTGTTTGGACCAGGGTGTGACCGGGCGATCGTGATGGCCATCGAACGGGCCGTTGTACAGGCGCTTAGGCTCGAGGAAGATCACCGGGTCGTCGTTTTCGATCGAGGCGATCAACAGACCCTTGGCGTCATACGGGTTGGACGGCATCACCGTGCGCAGGCCGCAGACCTGGGTGAACACCGCTTCAATACTCTGGCTGTGGGTCTGGCCGCCGTAGATGCCGCCGCCGCACGGCATGCGCATGGTCAAGGGTGCGGTGAACTGGCCGGCCGAGCGATAACGCAGGCGGGCGGCTTCGGAGATGATCTGGTCGGTGGCCGGGTACACGTAGTCAGCGAATTGAATCTCGGCGACCGGGCGCAGGCCGTAGGCCCCCATGCCCACGGCAACGCCGACGATGCCGCTTTCGGAGATCGGCGCGTCAAACACCCGCGAGCTGCCGTACTTGTTCTGCAAACCTTCGGTGCAACGGAATACGCCGCCGAAGTAGCCGACGTCCTGGCCGAACACCACCACGTTATCGTCACGCTCAAGCATCACATCCATGGCCGAGCGCAGGGCCTGGATCATGGTCATGGTGGTGGTGGTCATGGCGGTTTCCAATTCGATGCTGTTGTTGTGATCGTTCATGTCAGACCCCCAACTCTTGACGCTGGCGCTTCAAGTGCTCCGGCATCTCTTTATAAACGTCTTCGAACATGGTCGCGGCGCTTGGAATCTGGCCGCCGGCCAGGGTGCCGTACTGTTCGGCTTCTTTCTGCGCCTTGACCACTTCGGCCTCAAGCTCGGCACTGACTGCCGTGTGCTCTTCTTCGGACCACTGGCCAATCTTGATCAGGTGCTGCTTGAGGCGCGCAATCGGGTCGCCGAGCGGGAAGTGGCTCCAGTCATCGGCTGGGCGGTATTTGGACGGATCGTCCGAGGTGGAGTGCGGGCCGGCGCGGTAGGTGACCCACTCGATGAGGGTTGGCCCAAGGTTGCGGCGCGCACGCTCGGCGGCCCAGGCAGACGCTGCATACACGGCGATAAAGTCGTTGCCGTCCACACGCAGGGAGGCGATGCCGCAACCCACGCCGCGTCCGGCGAAGGTGGTGGCTTCACCGCCGGCGATAGCCTGGAAGGTGGAGATGGCCCACTGGTTGTTGACCACGTTGAGAATCACCGGCGCGCGGTAAACGTGGGCGAAGGTGAGGGCGGTGTGGAAGTCCGATTCGGCGGTGGCGCCGTCGCCGATCCAGGCCGAGGCAATCTTGGTGTCGCCCTTGATCGCCGAGGCCATGCCCCAGCCCACGCCTTGCACGAATTGGGTGGCGAGGTTGCCGGAAATGGTGAAGAAACCGGCGTCCTTGACCGAATACATGATTGGCAACTGACGGCCCTTGAGCGGGTCGCGCTCGTTGGACAGCAGTTGGCAGATCAGGTCCACCAGCGGCACTTCGCGGGCCATCAGGATGCTTTGCTGGCGGTAGGTGGGGAAGCACATGTCGTCGATATTCAAGGCCAGGGCCTGGGCGCTGCCGATGGCTTCTTCGCCAAGGCTTTGCATGTAGAACGACATTTTTTTCTGACGCTGTGCGACCACCATGCGGTTGTCGAAGATGCGCGTCTTGAGCATGGCGCGCATGCCTTTACGCATGATCTCGGCGGATACCCCTTCAGCCCACGGGCCAAGAGCCTGGCCCTGGTCGTCAAGCACGCGGATCAGGCCCTTGGCCAGGTCAGCGGTGTCGGCGGGTTCTACGTCGATGGCGGGTTTGCGCACCGTACCTGCGTCAGTCAGGCGCAGGTAGGTAAAGTCGGTCTTGCAGCCTGGGCGGCCCGAGGGTTCGGGAACGTGCAGGCGCAGTGGTGCATACGGCTGGTTCATGGCTTTCTACGCTCGATCTTGTGAATTTCTTGTAGTGGGCGCGCTAGCTGACAGTCAGTCTCCGGATAGGAGAAATCTTGTCCTACAAACATCATAGGCGTGGCGTAGAAGAATATTTATCTGTGTTTCATTGCGCTCAAGACCATTTGCGGATAAAAAAACTGCATAAACATAATAAACAGGTGATTTTGTCTCATGCGCAAACTGGACCGTACCGATATCGGCATTCTCAATGCCCTGCAGGAGAACGCCCGCATTACCAACGCCGACCTGGCCCGTTCGGTCAACCTGTCGCCCACGCCATGCTTTAACCGGGTGAAGGCCATGGAGGAATTGGGGCTTATCCGTGATCAGGTCACGTTGCTGGACGCCGATCTGCTGGGGCTGCACGTGAATGTGTTCATTCATGTGAGCCTGGAAAAGCAGAATGAACTGGCATTGCAGCAGTTCGAAGGCGCGATTTCTGACCGGCCGGAAGTGATGGAGTGTTACCTGATGGCGGGCGACCCGGATTATCTGATCCGGGTGCTGGTGCCGACGATCCAGTCGCTGGAGCGTTTCATGATGGACTTTCTGACCAAGGTGCCGGGCGTGGCCAATATTCGCTCGAGCTTTGCGCTCAAGCAGGTGCGCTACAAGACCGCGCTGCCGTTGCCGGCTAATGGCATCAGCCTGGGTTCCTGACACAACACAGGACAATTGTGGGAGCTGGCTTGCCTGCGATAGCGGTGGGCCAGTTGACACACGGGTTACTGATGCATCGCTATCGCAGGCAAGCCAGCTCCCACAAAGGAATCGGCGCTTTTTACAGTTGGTTAAGCGGAATCTTCAGATACGTCACCCCGTTTGCTTCCGCCGGCGGCATATTCCCCGCCCGCACATTCACCTGAATCGCCGGCAGCAATAGCGTCGGCATTCCCAACCCGGCATCACGCTGGGTGCGCATCTCTACAAACGCCGCCTCATCCACCCCGTCATGCACATGAATATTGCCCGCGCGCTGCTCGGCGACCGTGGTCAGGCACTTGGCCTCGCGGCTTTCAGGCGGGTAGTCATGGCACACGTACAGTTCAGTCTCCAATGGAAAGGCCAGCAGCTTGCGCATCGACGCATACAACTGTCGCGCGTCACCACCAGGGAAGTCGCAACGCGCGGTGCCTACATCCGGCATGAACAGCGTGTCGCCTACCAGAATCAAACGACCGTCGATCAGGTACGCCATGTCGGCCGGGGTGTGGCCAGGCACATGCAGCGCCTGGGCCTTCAAGTTGCCGATATGAAAGATTTCATCCGGCGCAAACAGGTGGTCGAACTGCGAGCCATCGACGCGGAATTCCGGCTCCAGGTTGAACAGGCTCTTGAAGACATCCTGGACCTTACTGATGGATTGGCCGATGGCGATTTTGCCGCCGAGCGTGCGGCGCAGGTAAGGCGCAGCGGACAAGTGATCGGCATGCGCATGGGTTTCCAGCAGCCACTGCACCTGCAAGCCGTGTTCACGCACGAACGCGATGACTTTATCGGCTTGGTTGGTTTCAGTGCGCCCGGACGCGGGGTCGTAATTGAGTACCGAATCGGCGATGGCGCAGGGGCCGCCATCGTGTTCATAAATGACGTAGGTGAAGGTCGACGATGCCTCGTCCAGAAAGGCTTGAATCAACGCTGGCATGGCGGCGGTCCCCGGAAGCGAAAAAAGTGGTTACAATCAGTTTACGTTTACACATAATGTTTTGAGCTTAAGTGACATAAAGGACCCGAGGCAAATGGAATCTACTCTGAGTGAGGGCGAAGTCGCCCAGTTGCGCGCATCGGCGTCCAAGGCGTGCTCCTTGCTCAAGGCACTGGCCAATGAGGACCGCCTGTTGATCCTGTGCCAGTTGACCCAGGGCGAGCGCAACGTCGGCGAGCTGGAAACCATGACCGGCGTGCGTCAGCCCACACTGTCACAACAGTTGGGCATTTTGCGTGACGAAGGGTTGGTCGCCACCCGTCGGGAAGGTAAATACATTTTCTACGGGCTGGCCAGCCACGAAGTGATTCAAGTGATGAAGACCTTGTCCGGCTTGTACTGCGGCGCGGTCATAAAAAGCTGGGCGTGACGCCATACGGCAGCGACCCTTGTGTGCATTGACGATAAAAGGCAAAAGACCATGACCGAGCAACACTGGGGACCGACCATCAGTGGCGACATCGTAGTCATCGGCGGCGGCTCGGCAGGCATCGGCCTGCTGGCCAGCCTGCTCAAACGCGACCCGCAGCTGAACATCACCCTCATCGAACCTAACGACTACCACTGCTATCAGCCGGCCTGGACGCTGGTCGGTGGCGGCGCCTACGACCTGAAAAAGACCCGACGGCCGTTGGCCGACGTACTGCCCAATGGCGTCGCCTGGGTGCAGGCCGCTGTCGCCGAGTTGCTGCCCGACGAGCAAACCCTGGTGCTCGACAACGGCCAGCGCGTGAGCTGGAACAACCTGATCGTGTGCCCCGGCCTGCGCCTGGCCTGGGAAAAAATCGACGGCCTGGAACAGACCCTTGGGCAGAACGGCGTGACCTCCAACTACAGCTACGAGCACGCGGCCTACACCTGGCAGCTTGTGCAGCAGTTGCAAGGCGGCAAGGCGATCTTTACCCAGCCGGCCATGCCGATCAAATGTGCAGGCGCGCCGCAAAAAGCCATGTATCTGTCCTGCGATCACTGGCTCAAGCAGGGTAACCTGAAAAACATCGACGTCGAATTCAACCTGGCCGGCGCCGCGCTGTTTGGCGTGGCGACCTTTGTGCCGCCATTGATGAAGTACGTGGAGAAATACAACGCCCGCCTGGCGTTCAATGCCAACCTGGTCAAAGTCGATGGCCCGGCGCGCAAAGCCTGGTTTGAAGTCAAAGACGCCGAAGGCAAGGCCACCGTCGAAGAAAAATCCTTCGATCTGTTGCACGTGGTCCCGCCGCAGGTTGCCCCGGATTTTATCCGCCAGAGCCCGTTGGCCGACCCCGCCGGTTGGTGTGAGGTGAACCCGCACAGCCTGCAACACCTGCGCTACCCGCATATCTTCGGCCTCGGCGATGTGTGCGGCACCACCAACGCCAAGACCGCAGCCGCCGTGCGCAAGCAGATCGTGGTGGTGGCCGAAAACCTGCTGGCCCTGCGCAAACAGGCGCCGCTGCCGCTCAAGTACGACGGCTATGGTTCCTGCCCGTTGACGGTGGAGAAGGGCAAGGTGGTGCTGGCCGAGTTCGGCTATGGCGGCAAGCTGCTGCCGACCTTCCCGCTGGACCCGACCCAGGCACGTCGCTCGATGTGGTTCCTCAAGGCCACGCTGCTGCCGTGGTTCTACTGGAACGGCATGCTCAAGGGCCGCGAGTGGCTGACCCGCCTGAGCAAGGTGGATTAAATGCTGCTGGCAAGTCTGTTGGGTTTATTGATGGGCCTGGTCATGGGCCTGACCGGCGCGGGCGGTGGCATCCTCGGAGTGCCGGCGTTGGTGCTGGGGCTGGGCTTGACCATGACCCAGGCAGCCCCGGTGTCGTTGCTCGCCGTGGGCGCAGCGGCGGCGGTCGGCGCCATTGACGGGTTGCGCCATGGCCTGGTGCGTTACCGCGCCGCGTTATTGATCGCCTTGCTCGGTGCGCTGTTTTCGCCACTGGGTGTGTTTATTGCGCACCAGTTGCCCGAACACCTGCTGATGGGCCTGTTCAGCGCCTTGATGGTGCTGGTGGCGTGGCGCATGTTGCAACGCGAAAAGGTCGAGGCCGGGCCAAGCGACCATGGCGCCGCGTCCTGGGGCCAGAAAAACTGCATGCTCAACCAGCAGACCGGGCGCCTGGCCTGGACTGCCAAATGCAGTGCCACTCTGGCCGCGTTGGGTGCGGTAACTGGCGCGGTATCGGGCTTGCTTGGCGTGGGTGGTGGCTTCCTGATCGTGCCGGCGTTCAAGCAACTGACCGATGTGCAGATGCGCGGGATTGTCGCCACCTCTTTGATGGTGATCAGCCTGATTTCGCTGATCGGCGTGGCTGGGTCGATGCAGGCCGGTGTGAGCATTGAGCCGATGGGCTGGGTGTTTATCGGTGCGAGTATTGTCGGCATGTTGGCTGGTCGGCGTTTGTGTTCGGTGATCCCGGCGCGGGCGTTGCAGGTGGGGTTTGCCAGTCTGTGTGTGGTGGTGGCTGCGGGGATGCTGGTCAAGGCTGCGCTTTGATGCTGATGTGCAACACAATTTACATGTGGGAGCTGGGTTGCCTGCGATGGCGGTCTTTTGGTGGTGTACATATCCGTTGCTGCGGTAACGGCTGAGTAGGGTTCCGCTCTTACAGCCATGCCTTTCAAGGTCTATGTTTAAGAGTCCGTTTAACGTCATGTTTAGGCCTGTTTATCCGCCTTGGCAGCCTTAAGCACCCGAGCTGTTGAGACATGCGCCCGTGCCGCCTTACCTTCCAGC
>NZ_JAAQWK010000035.1:0-40145 GCF_012985445.1 Pseudomonas sp. WS 5532 | reverse complement strand
CTGCCGGTTTACCCCCCAAATCACTGTCAGATTCCGGCCATCGTGTTTGACGGGGCGATTTCAGATCAAGATCAAAAGCGCAGATCAAAAGACCGCTGACTTCGTCATCGAAAAGGATGTAAGGGCCAGAGCAACAGCAACAGCAACAGCAACAGCAACAGCAACAGCAACAGCAACAGCAACAGCAACAGCAACAGCAACAGCAACAGCAACAGCAACAGCAGAGCCATACTCGGTCAAAGGTGGGAGCTGGCTTGCCTGCGATAGCATCAACTCGGTGTGCCTGGTGTACCGAGGTGTCTGCATCGCAGGCAAGCCAGCTCCCACAGAAAAGCAGCTCTTCAGTGTATGCAAATCCGCTTTCGCTTTTGATCTAACCACTCAGGTCGGCTTTCAGGCCGCCGTGCTGTAGATCTTGATCTTGCTTTTGATCTGAGGCGCCCCGTTAACCACGATGGCCGAACGCAGGCTTGAATCCGTGGGTAACCCGGCAGGACGCCGGGTTAGCCGCGCTGGGCCAAGGATGGCCCATCGCGGCGGCCCACGGATTCAAGCCGGAGTGAGGGCACACCGAGCCTAGGCGAGGTGCCGAGTGGTGGGGCGAAGACCTTTTGGTTACTTTTGGGGCGTTTGCCAAAAGTGACCCGCTGTAAGAGCGGAACCATAAGCCGCCGTTACCCGAATAACGGATATGTACACCGACAAACCGCCATCGCAGGCAAGCCAGCTCCCACACTTCTTACCTTATACAACCCCTAGAAATCCCGCTTGTAGAAGATATCCAACGAACTCGCCACGCCACTAGCCACTTCCAGATACACCTTCTTGCTCAGCAAGTAACGCAAAGCAATGGTATTGGCCGGCTCAAACACCCCCACCCCATAGCGCAAGCTGAGCTTCTCGGTAATCTTGCCACTGGCCACCACTGCGGTCTTGTTCCCGGAGCCCTGGGTGTCAAGGTCGAAATCCTGAATCCCCAGCTTGTTGGCGATATCCGAAGTCACCCCCGCACTGCCCATCAAACCCAGGCCCAGAGCGGCCTCAGCAAGCATATTGTTATCTTCGCCCGTGTTGTTACGCGAACGCCCCAGCACCAGGTACGACAACGCATCTTCCTGAGGCATCGACGGCTCGGAGAAGATCTGCGTCGTCGGCTGCTCAGCGCTACCGCTCAAACGAATACCGGCAGTCACAGTCCTTGAGTCCTCCACGACCACCCGTGTCGCTTCGATATCCAGGAACGGCTGATCCAAGGGACCGGCAAACAACAGCCGCGCACGCCGCACATTGAGGCGCTGCCCGTAGGCACGGTAACGCCCGTCGTTGAGCCACAACTCACCACGGGTGTCCATGTTGTCGCCAATATGCACATGGCCCTGAACCTTGGCAGTCAAGCCAAAGCCGGCAAAGTTAAGCTGGTCTTCACCCACCTCGACGTCGATGTCCATGGCCATCGCCATCGGCGGCTTGCCCTCCTCGGTCTGGCTGCCGACGATCACCGTGTCATCCGAGACCTTGACCGTCGACGGCGGCAGTTCGCGCACGGTGATATCGCCGCGCGGGATGTGCACCTTGCCGGCAATCGCCAACTTGTCGTCCTTGAGGCTGATCTTAAGGTCCGGCGCCACTTCCAGCTTGGCATAGGGCTCAACCGTGACCGGCAATTTCGAGCCTTGCAGGCTCAGGTCCACCGCCAGGGCCTGGCCCCAGCCGACGCGGCCCTTGAGGCTGCCCTGCCCGTCTTTGCCGCTGCGCCAGCCACCGTTGAGCTGCACACTTTCACCGGCGATCAGCGCCTGCACATTCAAGCCCTCGAGGCTCATCGGCAGCTCAGGCCCGGAAATTTCGCCGTCCACCAGGTTCACATTGCCGTTGACCTGCGGCGCCAACAGCCCACCCGAGATGCGGCCGTTACCGTTGAGCTTGCCATTGAGGGTTTCCACCATCGGCACAAACGGGCGCGCCACAGCGAGGTCCAGGCCGGTGAGGCTGAACGTGCCGGTAATCGGCTTGTCCTTGGGCAACGGGTTGATCTGCGCCTGCAACAGCAACTCGCCGAGCTTGCCACCGCGAAAATTCAGCTGCGTGTCGATGCGCTTGGGGTTGAGGGTGGTTTCCAGCTTCAAGGTGTCGTAGGGGAAATCCACCCACTGATTTTTGTCCTTCACGCGCAAGGTGCCGCCGCTGGCATCCACCGCGACCACGCCTTTAGGGCCGCTGCTGGGCAGGTCGAGTTGCACATCGGCGTTGAGCTTGCCCTGCCAGGCGAAATCCTTGGGCAAGAAGGCCGCCAAGCTGTCGATCGGGAATTGCTTGAGGTGGTAGCGCAGCTTGGGTTCAGGCATCAGACGCTGGTCTTCACCGCACAAGCTGGAACCGCCAGACACCCAGCAATGCGCGGCAAAGGTCAGCTTGCCGTCGGCCAGGCGTTCGATTTTCGCCGGGGCTTGCAGCTTCCAATCCTGGCCGCCGGCCTGCACATCACCACTGGCCAGGCGCCCACGCCAGTTGCCTTTGTCGAGGTTGCCATCCAGGGCCAGGGCGAGTTTGACCAGCGGCCCGGCCAGATCGAGTTGCACCTTCTGGCTCTTGATGTCGCCCTGGGCGCTGGCGGTCAGGGTGCCGACCTGGGTTTCACCGGCTTGAATGCCGCTGCCCTTGAGGTCGATCTTCGCACGCTGGGCGTTGTCGAGGGCCGCATCGAGGGTGAGGCTTTGCAGTTTATTATCCGCAAACGCCAGTTGCTGGCCTTTGAGGTCGAGCTTGCCTTGCGGCGCCTTCAGCGTACCGGCTACATCCACGCGACCGTTGATTTGCCCGCGCAACTGCGGCCACAGTTGGGCCAGGCGCGCCAGTTTAATGTCAATCTGCCCGGCCAAGCGTTGCTGCAGACTGCCACTGCCATTGATGCGGTTGTCGCCCAGGCGGATATCCAGGTTGGCCAGGGTCCACTGCTCGTCCGCGCCTTCGGCCTTGGCCGCCAGCACGGCGGTCTGGCCGCGCAAATGGCCCTTGAGGTCGAGGTCGGCATTCAGTTTAAGCTGCTCGTTTTTGAACTCGCCTTTGCTGCGCAATGGCCCGGCCAAGGTGCCCGGCAATTCTGCGACCCAGTACGCCGGGTTGAGTGCCGACAAGTCCAGCGCAGTGTCCCAGGCGATGCCGTCGGCAAATTGCAGGTTCAGGTGCCCTTCGGCCTTGCCTTGACCGGCGGTCAGTTTGAGTTCGGGCAGGAAGACTTGCTTGAGGTCGCCGCTGAATGGCGTGACCAGACTGAATTTACCCGCTGGGCCGTCCAGGTCAGCGTTGAGATTGCCGAGGTAGTTGCCGTCTTTATAGGAAACTTCACCGTTGAACGTATGCAAGGCGACCTGCGGCTCGTCGATTAACGGATAGAGACGATGCCAGGGGAAATCCAGCCAGTTGATTTTCGCGTCGGCGCTGAACCCTTGCTGCCAGTCCAGATTGGCGCTGAGCTTGAGGCTTTGCTGGTCGCCGGCAGTCAGGTCGAGGCCGGCGATCTGTGCGCCCTTGGCGTCGACCTTGCCTTGCAACAGCAAGGCCACCGGGCCTTTTTCTGCGGGCAGCACGGCCCGGCCAAGCAACTGGTAGCCGCTGCTCAGGTCGCCCTTTGCGGTGAGGTCCAATTGATTGAGCTGCAAGGTGTCGGGCAAATCGGCGCTGGGCTTGAAGCCATCCGCCGTGATGTGCAACTGCGCGGGCAGGTTCTCCACCAAAGGTTGCAGCTCGCCGCTGAGCTTCGCGGGCAAGTAGCCGCTGCTGTCGGCGTCGAGCTTGAGGGTCTTGAGCAGGTCGCCGTCAACCTTGAGCGCAACCTTCCACGGCGCGCCGCCGGGCGCATAGGGCAGGCTCAGGTTCCCGGTGGCGCTCAGCGGCCAGTTGCCGGTGGGTTGCAGCAGGCCGTTGAGGTCCAGCACCAGGTCATCGCGTTGCAGGTGCACCGAATCGATCTGCATGCCAGCAGCCGTCCAATGCGCCGCCAACTGCAGGCCCTTGAGCTCCTCACTGCCATTAAACAGCAGGCTGCCGACGCGAACGTCGCCCAACTGGATGGCAACCGGCAACTTCAGATTCGGCAACGTGATCGGGCCACTGCTCGGTTCATTGCTCGGCGGAAATTGCAGGTTGACCTGTTCCACGTCCAATTGGTTGATGCACAGGGTCATGCGCAACAGGCAGCCTGGTGACCAATCAAACTTCGGAGCATTGAGTTCTACCCGACTCGCGTCCTGCTGCCATAGCAGATGGTCGGCGCTCCATTGGCCACCCAGGTGGCCCTGGTAATTTTCAACGCTCAAACCCGGCACCTGGCTCAAGGCCCAACGGCTGCCTGCTTGAGTACCGAGGACTGTCCACAGCGCCAACAGCAGCAGCATGAGGACCGCCACAAGGGCCAGCCCTGCTATTTTCAAACCACGCATCACAGCTCAGGCCCCATGGAAAAGTGCAAACGAATGCCGCCCGGATCTTCGAGGGCATGGGCCAGGTCAAGGCGAATCGGCCCCACTGGCGACACCCAGCGCACACCGACACCCACGCCGGTTTTCAGGCTGGGCATTTCCAGGGTGTTGAAGGAGTTGCCTTGGTCGATAAAGGTCGCGATGCGCCATTTTTCGGCGATGGAATATTGGTACTCGGCGCTCAAGGCCACCATGTAACGCCCGCCGATGCGGTCACCGCGATCGTTTTCGGGTGACAGCGTCTGGTACTCGTAGCCGCGCACGCTCTGGTCACCACCGGCAAAGAAGCGCAACGACGGCGGCACCGACTTGTAGCCGTTGGTGGCACTGCCGCCGAACTGCGCACGGCCGAGGAAACGGTGGTTGTCCCACAAAGTGGTCAAGCCCTTGATGGTGGCGGTGCCGTACAGCAAGTTGGTGTCGGAGCCGAGCCCTTCCTTGGCGACCTTGGCGTCGAACATCAGGCGATAGCCATTGTGCGGGTCGATGCGGTTATCGCTGCGCAGGTAGGAATAGTTGATACCCGGCATCACCAGGTTGCTCAAGCCCGAGTCATTGCCCAGGCGATACTCTTCACGCTGGTATTTGAGCGAGATCACCCGCGTCCAGCCGCTGGGCAGCTTGCTGTGCCATTCGGGGCCGAGGGTGAGCAATTTACTCAGGGTGTCGGTGTTGGCGATTTCTTCGTTCTGGTAACCGCCGGCGAAGCGCAACTTGTCGGTCAACGGCGGGTCGAGCGGGATGTCATACCACAGGCCGACGTTCTGGCGTGGCGCCGACAGTTCGGCCTCCCAGCCATAGCTGTGGCCTTGCGGGTTGACCCAATGGCGGGTCCAGTTGGCTTTGCCGCGCGGGCCGACGTCGGTCGAGTAACCCAGGCCCAGGCCCATGGTGCGTGGCTTGCGGGTATCGAGCTGGACCGCCACCGGGATCACATCGTTGGTCGAGGCGGTTGGGCTGGCGTCCACGCGTACGCCTTCGAAGAAGCCGCTTGATTGCAGGTTCTGGTTGAGTTCGGCGATCAGTTCGGAGTCGTAAGGGGCGCCGCTTTTGAACGGCACCATGCGTTGCAGCAGGTCTTCATCGAACGGCGTATCGCCGGTAAACCCGACTTTGCCCAAGGTGTAGCGCGGGCCGCTGTCGTAGATGAGTTCGATATCGGCGACACCGGCTTGCGGGTCCACCAGCAGCTTCTGGCTGCTGAAACGCCCATTGAAAAAACCGTAGCGCGAAGCCTGATTCTGAATCAGCCGCTTGGCGTCTTCGTAGTTGCCGTGGTTGAGCACGGCGCCCGATTTGAGGTCGTCGCTGGCAGGCACGCGAAAGGCTTTGAGGCTCGCGGCCGGGCCGTCGACCCGAATGGTCACGTTGCGCAGATGCACCGGCTCGCCGGGGTCGATGGTGAGGGTCAGGCGCGGGTTTTTGCCGCCCTTCACGTCACTGGAAATCTGCGGCTGATAGAAGCCCAGAGCCTGGGCCGCCTTGCGGGCCTGCTCCTCGGCGCCACGGCTGAACCGCAGCAAGGCTTCTTCATCACGATCGCCAACCCCGCCGATATAGCCTTCGATGTTGGCTTTCAACGCGTCGTTTGATGGCTTGATGCGCACGTCCAATTCGCTTTGCGCAAATACGCCGCAGCTTGTGAACAGCAGAACCAAGCCGCTGGTAAATCTTCCTGGAAGCTTCATAGGCGCGGATGCTACACAGCTGGGGAGACTCTTTGAACCCGGAATTGTCTGAATAATTCTGTCTCAAGCCGTTGCAGCATGTAACGCCTGGGGATTGGGATGAAAAAACACATGCTCCAGGACAGGTCCTACCGCCACTTCACCGATTTCCTCATAGCCCTGGCGCTTGTAAAAATCCAGATAACGCGAGTTGCCGGTATCGAGCACCACACCCGATGAATGCGGGTCCTCGGCGCACCAGTTGTGCACCGCCTGCAACAGTTGCTCGCCGTAGTGTTTGCCCTGAAATTGCGGGTGAATACCCAGCAGCGGCAACACATGCACCGACTCGTTCGGCAGGCACGCCAACACTGCGTAATGGTAATCCAGATAACGCCGAGTGCCGCGCACGCCGGTGCTCAGCCACATGCGCAACTGCCAGGCCCAGCTCTCGGTGATGCCCAGGCGCCGTTGCGGTGGCGCAATCAAAGCGATGCCGATCAGCCGGTCGTTGACGAACAGGCCGATGGCAGGAAGCTTCTGGAAAAAATGCTGCTTGACCAGCTCACGCACGGTGGCGCGCACCCGCTGTTCGTACCCCGACCGCTCAGCCTCGAAGATGTAAGCGAAGGTCGGTTCATGCCGATAGGCCTGATACAACAAGGAACGGGCCTCGCGGGAATAGTCGCTGTTGAGCAGGCGAATTTCAGCAATGGCAGTGGAAGTGTCAGGCATACAGTCAATCTCCCTGGGCGCCACTCAAAAGATGGCGTTCTTATGGGTACGAACCTGTGCAGCACCAGTCGTTCCCAGACATTAGCAGTGCATGCGCCCTACCGCCACGCTGGCCCCCGTCCGACTTGTCGGCTAGCATCGGCCTTTTGCCAGACTGGACTGCCGACCATGAAAATCGTCTCCTTCAATATCAACGGGCTGCGCGCCCGCCCCCATCAGCTGGCGGCGCTGATTGAAAAGCATCAACCCGACGTGATCGGCCTGCAGGAAACCAAGGTGCACGATGACCAGTTCCCGCTGGCCGAAGTGCAGGCCCTTGGCTATCACGTGTACTACCACGGGCAAAAAGGCCATTACGGCGTGGCCCTGCTGTCGCGCAAGCCGGCGTTGAGCCTGCACAAAGGGTTTGCCAGCGACGAAGAAGACGCCCAGCGTCGCTTTATCTGGGGCACTTTCGCCGACGAGCATGGCCAGTCGATCACCGTGATGAACGGCTACTTCCCCCAGGGCGAAAGCCGCGACCACCCGACCAAGTTCCCGGCCAAACAACGCTTCTACGAAGATTTGCAGCAACTGCTGGAAAGCCAGTTCAGCAATGACCAGCCGCTGGTAGTGATGGGCGACATCAATATTTCGCCGGAAGATATCGACATCGGCATCGGCGCCGACAATGCCAAGCGCTGGCTCAAAACCGGCAAGTGCAGCTTCCTGCCGGAAGAGCGCGAGTGGATGGCCCGCCTTAAAAACTGGGGCCTGGTCGACAGCTTCCGCCACTTGAACCCGGACGTGGCCGACCGCTTCAGCTGGTTCGACTACCGCAGCCGTGGGTTTGAAGATGAGCCCAAGCGTGGGCTGCGCATTGACGTGATCCTGGCGTCCAACGGCCTGGTGTCGCGGGTCAAGGATGCTGGGGTGGATTACGACTTGCGTGGGCTGGAAAAACCGTCGGACCATGCGCCGATCTGGCTTGAGTTGAGCTGATTTCAAGGTTTGTGTACTTCAATGTGGGAGCTGGCTTGCCTGCGATAACGGTGTGTCAGCCAACCATTTGATGACTGGCCCACTGCAATCGCAGGCAAGCCAGCTCCCACATTTTGAATTGCTGTGCGTCAGTCATATTTTTGAAACCCCACTGACTTAATCTGGCGGCACTCCCTTTGGCTTAAGAAGGTGCCGGCATGATGCTGCGCGTTCTGTTCCTGTTGATACTGCCGCTCTACGCTGCCGCCGCTGCCCTACCCGTTCCCGACCAAGGCCCCGCCCTGCGTATCCAGGGTTCTAATACCATTGGTGCGGCGCTTGGACCTGCGTTGGTCAAGGGCATGCTGGAGCACCAGGGCTTGCAGGCGGTGCACAGCGAGCCCGGCGATGGCGCCAATGAACAACGGGTGATCGGCAAGACGCGTCAGGGCAAAACCGTCACGGTGGAGGTCGCAGCCCACGGTTCAAGTACCGGGTTCAGCGCACTGAAAAAATCCAACGCTGACCTTGCGGCTGCTTCGCGCCCGATCAAGGACAGCGAACTGGTGGACCTTGAACCCCTGGGCGACCTGAAAAGCCCAGAGGCCGAGCACGTGATTGCCATCGACGGCCTGGCCATTATCCTCAACCCGCAAAACCCGTTGAATACCTTGAACACCGAGCAGCTGGCGCAGATTTTCAATGGTGAAGTCAGCCACTGGGAGGATGTGGGCGGCGTCGACGGCGCCATTCATCTGTATGCCCGGGATGATCAGTCCGGCACCTATGACACCTTTAAAGAGCTGGTGCTGAACCGGCGCGGCAAACCGCTGGCCGTGGCCGCCAAGCGCTTCGAATCCAGCGAGGCGTTGTCCGATGCGGTGAGCCATGACCCGCAAGGCATTGGTTTTATCGGCCTGCCGTATGTGCGCCAGGCCAAGGCGCTGGCGATTGTCGACGGTGACTCACAGCCGATGTTACCGGTGACCAGCCTGATCGCCACCGAGGATTACCCGCTGTCACGCCGCTTGTATTTTTACCTGCCGCCGTCGAACCGCAACCCGTGGGCCAAAGCCCTGGTGGACTTTACCCAAAGTGGCAAAGGCCAGGCGATTGTGGCCGCCAATGGCTTTATCGCCCAGCAGGTGCAGGCGATTGCCGTGGAGCCACGGGCGTCGATGCCCGAGGACTATCAAAGCATCGTCCGTGACGCCCAGCGCTTGAGTGTGAATTTTCGTTTCGAAGAAGGCAGCGCCAGCCTGGACAACAAGGCGCGCCAGGACTTGCAGCGGGTGGTGGCGTATATAAAAAGCCACGGCAAGCTCGACAAGCAGGTGACGCTGGTGGGGTTTGGCGATGCCAAGAATGACCCGCAGCGGGCGGCGCTGTTGTCAAAGTTGCGGGCAATGGCGGTGCGCCGGGAATTGGTCAAGAACGGCGTGGTGCTCAGGGATATTCGCGGCTTCGGCGCGCAGATGCCGGTGGCGGCGAACACGGCGGATGAGGGGCGGATCAAGAATCGGCGGGTGGAGGTTTGGGTGTACTGACCGCTCGGGTTTCGTGTTGTAAACACTGGCCTCATCGCGGCATAGGTATCTACACAACCGGTTAACACGAAGCCTGTTGTAAGTGGGCTGTTGTGGCAAGCCTGCTCGCCACAGGAGAAATTGGCTGCCTTCAAAAGTTGTGTAGATACCTATGCTCATCGCGGGCAAGCCCGGCTCCCACCTTTGGAATGCATTCCAGTGTGGGAGCTGGCTTGCCTGCGATGCAGGCGCCTCGGTGTTACTGCCCGCTGCGCATCAGCTCTTTAGGCACATACTTGCCAATCTCAAACTTGCCAATCGCCGCACGGTGCACTTCATCCGGGCCGTCGGCCAGGCGCAGGGTGCGTTGCATGGCGTACATGTAGGCCAGCGGGAAGTCGTTGGAAACACCGGCGCCACCATGGATCTGAATCGCCCGGTCAATCACCTTCAAGGCCACGTTCGGCGCCACGACCTTGATCTGCGCGATTTCGCTTTTCGCCACTTTGTTACCGACGGTGTCCATCATGTACGCCGCTTTCAGGGTCAGCAGGCGCGCCATGTCGATTTCCATCCGCGAGTCGGCGATCTTGTCGATATTACCGCCCAGGCGCGCCAATGGCTTGCCGAACGCGGTGCGGCTGACGGAGCGTTTGCACATCAGTTCCAGCGCACGCTCGGCCATGCCGACGGAGCGCATGCAGTGGTGTATGCGGCCTGGGCCAAGGCGGCCCTGGGCGATTTCGAAGCCACGGCCTTCACCCAGCAGTACGTTTTCATACGGCACACGCACGTTGTCGAACAGTACTTCAGCGTGGCCGTGGGGTGCGTCGTCGTAGCCGAACACCGGCAGTGGTCGTACGATTTTTACCCCTGGCGTGTCTACCGGCACCAGGATCATCGAGTGCTGCTGGTGGCGCGGCGCGTCCGGGTTGCTCAGGCCCATGAAGATCAGGATCTTGCAGCGTGGGTCGCAGGCGCCGGAGGTCCACCACTTCTTGCCATTAATCACCCACTCATCGCCTTGACGCTCGGCGCGGGCGGCCATGTTGGTGGCGTCGGATGAGGCCACGTCCGGTTCGGTCATGGCGAACGCCGAACGAATCTCGCCGCGCAGCAGCGGTTCAAGCCAGCGTTGCTTCTGTTCTTCATTGGCGTAACGCACCAGCACTTCCATGTTGCCAGTGTCGGGGGCGGAACAGTTGAACGGCTCCGGGCCCAACAGCGAGCGGCCCATGATTTCGGCCAATGGCGCATATTCGAGGTTGGTCAGGCCGGCGCCCAGCTCGGATTCGGGCAGGAACAGGTTCCATAGGCCTTCGGCTTTGGCACGGGCTTTGAGCTCTTCCATGATCGCGGTGGGCTGCCAGCGGTCACCTTCGCTGACCTGGCGTTCGAACACCGGCTCGGCCGGGTAAACGTAAGCGTCCATGAACGCAGTGACGCGTTCACGCAGTTCCTGAACCTTGGGCGAATAGGCGAAATCCATGAGCAGCTCCCTTCTCTGAGAGGTTGTTTAGGTCATGCAATCGATGCTAGAACAGCGCTGATAATTTACCTAGCCTATTCTCGGCGTGTATTAACATTCATCACCGATATATGATCGGCGTATGAGCACCTGATAAATCGCCACCTGAAAATAAGAGCGCAACGAAATGAATCTGAGCAAGGTCGACCTCAACCTGTTTATCGTCTTCGACGCGATCTACACCGAAGCCAACCTGACCCGCGCCGGGCAGATCGTTGGTATCACCCAGCCGGCGGTATCCAACGCCCTGGCCCGCCTGCGCGAAACCTTCAACGACCCGCTGTTCGTGCGCACCGCGCAAGGCATGGTGCCCACGCCCATGGCGCAGAACATCATCGGCCCGGTGCGCAACGCGTTGTCGTTGCTGCGGGTGTCGGTGCAGGAAAGCCGAATTTTCAACCCGCAACAGGCGGCCAAGACTTATCGCATCAGCATGACCGACCTCACCGAGGCGGTGATTCTGCCGCTGCTGTTCCAGCGCCTGCGCCGCCTGGCGCCAACCGTGGTGATCGAGAGTTTCTTGTCCAAACGCCGCGAAACCACCAAGGAACTGGCCGCCGGGCGCCTGGACTTTGCCGTGGACGCACCGCTCAACACCGACCCGCAAGTGCGCCACGTCAAACTGATGGAAGATCGCTATGTATGCGCCATGCGCAAGGGCCATCCGATGGCGGGAAAGGACAAGTTCACGCTGGATGACTACCTGTCGCTGACTCACATTCATATCTCCAGCCGCCGCAACGGCCTGGGCCACGTTGACCTGGCGCTGGGCAAGATGGGCATCCAGCGCAAGATCGCCCTGCGTTCCCAGCATTACCTGATGGCTTCGCAAGTGTTGCAGCAGACCGACATGGTGATGACCGTGCCCGAACGCTTTGCCCGCCGCCATGAGCTGCATTGGTTCAACCTGCCGGTCAACGATGTGCCGCCGGTGGAAACCCACCTGTACTGGCACGAAAGCACCGACCAGGACCCGGCCAACCGCTGGATGCGTGAGCAGATGATCGAGTTGTGCCAGCAAGTCACCGCGCACGAAAAGAAACTGGATGGCAAGCAAGCCTAAGCTCTGGTGAGCAGGCTTGTTGTAGTGAGCAGGCTTGCCACAGCAAGCTCCCTCGCCACAGGGTGTGAGTCAATCCAGGCTATTTGCTTGACGTAAACGTCAACCTGCCTTTAGCTTAGCGCCAAGACCTTCTTGAGCGCCGCCATGAGCACGACCTACAGCATCTCTGACCTCGCCCGCGAGCTCGACATCACCACCCGCGCCATTCGTTTCTACGAAGAACAAGGCCTGCTGGCCCCGGAGCGCCGGGGCCAGGAGCGCATCTACTCGGCGCGCGACAAGGTCAGCCTCAAGTTGATCCTGCGCGGCAAGCGCATCGGTTTTTCCCTGGCCGAATGCCGTGAGCTGATCGAACTCTACGATCCCACCAGCGGCAACCACATCCAGCTCAACAGCATGCTGGCGAAAATCGCCGAGCGCCGTGAGCAGCTCGAGCAACAGATGCTCGATATCGAACAGATGAAGCTGGAACTGGACACCGCCGAAGAGCGCTGCACCCAGGCGCTGGCGCAGACCATGAACCCGGTTGGTCCATAAACACAAGGTAGCTGCCCATGTCTCTCCCCTCTTATGTGCGCCTGGTGGAAGTCGGCCCGCGCGACGGTTTGCAGAACGAAGCCCAGCCGATCAGCGTGGCCGACAAGGTTCAACTGGTGGACGCACTCAGCTCAGCCGGCTTGAGTTATATCGAAGTCGGCAGTTTTGTCTCGCCCAAATGGGTGCCGCAGATGGCTGGCTCCGCCGAGGTGTTTGCGCAGATCCAGCGCACGCCCGGCGTCACCTACGGCGCGCTGGCGCCAAACCTGCGCGGCTTTGAAGATGCGCTGGCGGCTGGCGTAAAGGAAGTCGCGGTATTTGCGGCGGCGTCCGAGGCGTTTTCGCAGCGCAATATCAACTGCTCCATCAGCGACAGCCTGGAGCGCTTTGCGCCGATCATGACGGCCGCCAAGCAACACGGCATCAGCGTGCGCGGCTATGTGTCGTGTGTGTTGGGTTGCCCTTACGAAGGCCAGATTGCGCCGGAACAAGTCGCCGCAGTAGCACGTGAGTTGTATGCCATGGGCTGTTATGAAGTGTCGCTGGGCGACACCATCGGCACCGGTACCGCAGGCGCCACACGACGGTTGTTCGAAGTGGTCGGCGCGCAGGTGCCACGGGACAAGCTGGCCGGGCATTTCCATGACACCTATGGCCAGGCAATCGCGAATATCTACGCCAGCCTGCTCGAAGGCATCACGGTGTTCGACAGCTCTATTGCGGGCCTGGGCGGCTGCCCTTACGCCAAGGGCGCCAGCGGTAACGTCGCCACCGAAGATGTGGTGTACCTGCTCAATGGTCTGGGTATCGACACCGGTATCGATCTGGAGGCATTGATTCGTGCAGGCCTGCAGATCAGTAACGTGCTGGGTCGGCCGACGGGTTCGCGAGTCGCCAAGGCACGTAACGCCGGTTGAGTAGCTTAGCCGTGACAATGTGTTACCGCACGCATACACATCGAGTAACACGGGAACATATTTTGTCGAATTATCCGTAGGCAAAACCCTACACAAAAATTAAACCATTGATTTTAAATGACTTTTAAAAGTTGGCACGGCTCCTGCTATCTCTATGGCATAACAAGAATAAAAAGCGCCAAACCTAATAAAAATAAGACGAAACGACTCTGACATAACAAAAACAACACGGCAGAGACGCAGCTAACAGATTTTTTTGAAGAAGATGTGCTTCGCAGGGTACGGCGTGCCGACACCCGCAACCGGTTAGAGAAAAATAAAACTACCTCAGGTAGCTGCCACTGGTTGGATCGTTAACGAAGAAGCAGATCAGCGTTCAAAAAAATACGTTTGCTCTTGATCCCGGATGGGGGTCGCAAAAAAACAGCGGTAAAGGGTAACGGTTGCCAAAAACAACAACAGACCGCCCCTCAATAATAAAAAAAGAGCACGCAACGACAAATTAAAGGGGACCTTCGGGTCCCCTTTGTGCTTTCTGTGGAAGCTGGCTTGCCAGCTCCCACATGAGCCTGTGCTGTCAGTTGGATTGGGTTCGCAGCTCCTCGATCGAAATTTCGCGCATGCGAAACTTCTGGATCTTGCCCGTCACTGTCATCGGAAACTCATCCACGAACTTGAAGTGCTTGGGCGTCTTGAAGTGCGCAATGCGGCCCTTGCACCAGGTTTGCAGCTCCAGTTCGTTGGCCACATGGCCGGGATGGAATTTGACCCAGGCAACGATCTCTTCGCCGTAACGCTCATCCGGAATGCCAATGATCTGCACATCGGCCACCGCCGGGTGAGTGAAGAAAAACTCCTCCAGCTCGCGCGGATACACGTTCTCACCGCCGCGAATGATCATGTCCTTATTGCGCCCGGCGATGCACACGTAGCCGTGTTCATCCATGCTCGCCAGGTCGCCGGTATGCATCCAGCCTGCGTCATCAATCGCGTCGCGGGTGCCTTCGGGGTTGTTCCAGTAGCCGAGCATCACGCTGTAGCCACGGGTGCAGAGTTCACCGATCTGGCCACGGGGCACGGTGTTACCGGCCTCGTCGATAATTTTGTTTTCGAGCTGGGGCTGGGTGCGGCCAACGGTGGTGACGCGCCGCTCCAGGTCGTCATCGGCGCCGGTCTGCAATGACACCGGGCTGGTTTCGGTCATGCCATAGGCAATCTGCACTTCGCCCATATGCAACTCGCTGATGACCCGACGCATCACTTCGATGGGGCACGTGGCGCCGGCCATGATGCCGGTGCGCAAGGTGGCCAGGTCGAATTCGCTGCGACGTGGGTGATCCAGCAGTGCAATAAACATGGTCGGCACGCCGTACAGGCCGGTGGCGCGTTCCTGCGCGACAGCGGTGAGCGTCAGCAGCGGGTCGAAACCGTCATTGGGGTAAATCATGGTGGTGCCGTGGGTGATACAGCCGAGGTTGCCCATGACCATGCCAAAGCAGTGGTACAGCGGCACCGGGATCACCAGGCGGTCCTGCGCGGTGAGGCCCAGGCTTTCGCCGACCATGTAACCGTTATTGAGGATGTTGTGGTGACTGAGGGTGGCGCCCTTGGGGAAGCCCGTAGTGCCGGAGGTGTACTGGATGTTGACGGCTTGATCGAAGTGCAGGCTGGCTTGGCGACTATAAAGCTGCTCGGGCGGGATGCCAGCACCGAGGGCCGCCAATTGCGACCAGGGCATAAATCCCGCTGGCGGGCTGGGGTCCAGGCTGATGAGGCCGCGCACGTCGGGGTGCAGTTCCTGCAACATCGCGTGGTAATCGGAGCTCTTGAACGAGCCGGCACACACCAGCCATGCGCAGCCGGACTGTTTGAGTACGTAGTCCAATTCGCTGCTGCGGTAGGCCGGGTTGATATTCACCAGGATCACCCCGAGCTTGGCGCTGGCTATTTGAGTGATGCACCACTCGGCACAATTCGGCGCCCAGATGCCCAGGCGATCGCCGGTTTGCATGCCCAAAGCCATGAAGGCGCGGGCATGCAAATCCACCGTCTCGGCCAACTCCCGCCAGGTGTAACGGCGTTGCTGATGGCGCACCACCAAGGCTTCGCCATCGGGGTAGTGCGCAACGGTGCGATCGAAAGCCTGACCGATGGTCATGGCCAGCAAGGTCTTGTCCTGGGAGCCACGGCTGTAGCTCGGGTGCGGTTGATCCATAACGACCCCTGTTGTCTTTTTTGTAGGTTGACGTAAACGTAAACTACGATTGACAGCGCCGTAACGCAAGCTTACGTTAACGTAAAGGTGAGCGCCCTCCCTCGCGCCCCACCCACACAACAACAAAGCTCACATTAAGGTGCCTGTCCATGAGTTACCCGTCCCTGAACTTCGCCCTCGGTGAAACCATCGACATGCTGCGCGACCAGGTGCAGTCGTTCGTGGCGAAGGAGATCGCGCCCCGCGCGGCGCAGATCGACATCGACAACCTGTTCCCTGCCGATCTGTGGCGCAAGTTCGGGGACATGGGCCTCTTGGGCATCACAGTGCCGGAAGAGTACGGCGGCGCCGGCCTGGGTTACCTGGCGCACGTGGTGAGCATGGAAGAAATCAGCCGTGGTTCGGCGTCAGTGGCGCTGTCCTACGGCGCGCACTCCAACCTGTGCGTCAACCAGATCAACCGCAACGGCAATCACGAACAAAAACTCAAGTACCTGCCCAAGTTGATCAGCGGCGAGCACATCGGCGCCCTGGCCATGAGCGAACCGAATGCTGGCTCCGACGTGGTCTCGATGAAGCTGCGCGCCGACAAACGTGGTGACCACTACGTGCTCAACGGCAGCAAGACCTGGATCACCAATGGCCCCGACGCCAACACCTACGTGATCTACGCCAAGACCGACCTGGAAAAAGGCCCTCACGGCATCACCGCGTTTATCGTCGAGCGCGACTACAAAGGCTTCAGCCGCAGCAACAAGTTCGACAAGCTGGGCATGCGCGGCTCCAACACCTGCGAACTGTTTTTCGATGACGTCGAGGTGCCCGAAGAAAACATCCTTGGTGTGCTCAATGGCGGCGTCAAAGTGCTGATGAGCGGCCTGGACTACGAGCGCGTGGTGCTCTCGGGCGGCCCGACCGGGATCATGCAAGCGTGCATGGACCTGATCGTGCCCTACATCCATGACCGTAAGCAGTTCGGCCAGAGCATCGGCGAATTCCAGCTGATCCAGGGCAAGGTCGCCGACATGTACACCCAGCTCAACGCCAGCCGCGCCTATCTCTACGCGGTGGCCCAGGCCTGCGAACGTGGCGAAACCACGCGCAAGGACGCCGCCGGGGTGATCCTCTACAGTGCCGAGCGCGCCACGCAAATGGCCCTGGACGCGATCCAGATTCTCGGCGGCAATGGCTACATCAATGAATTCCCCGCCGGGCGCCTGTTGCGTGATGCCAAGCTGTACGAAATCGGTGCTGGCACCAGTGAGATTCGGCGGATGCTGATCGGTCGCGAACTCTTCAACGAAACCCGCTGAAGGAGCGCCCCCATGGCCACCTTGCATACCCAGCTAAACCCGCGTTCAGCGGAGTTCGCCGCCAACAGCACGGCGATGCGCCAACAGGTCGACGCCCTGCACAGCCTGCTCGCCCATGTGCAGCAAGGCGGCGGCGCCAAGGCCCAGGAACGGCACACCTCGCGCGGCAAACTGCTGCCCCGTGAGCGTATCAACCGCTTGCTCGACCCTGGCTCACCGTTCCTGGAACTCAGCCAACTGGCGGCTCACCAGGTGTACGGCGAGGACGTGCCCGCCGCTGGCGTGATCGCCGGAATCGGCCGTGTGGAAGGCGTCGAATGCATGATTGTCGCCAACGACGCCACGGTCAAAGGCGGCTCGTACTACCCGCTCACGGTAAAAAAACACCTGCGGGCCCAGACCATCGCCGAGCAGAACCGCCTGCCGTGCATTTACCTGGTGGACTCCGGTGGCGCCAACCTGCCGCGTCAGGATGAGGTATTTCCTGATCGCGAACACTTCGGGCGGATCTTCTTCAACCAGGCCAACATGAGCGCCCAGGGCATCCCGCAAATCGCCGTGGTGATGGGCTCCTGCACCGCCGGTGGCGCCTACGTACCCGCCATGGCCGACGAAGCGATCATGGTGCGCCAGCAAGCCACGATCTTCCTCGCCGGGCCGCCGCTGGTAAAAGCCGCGACCGGCGAAGTGGTCAGCGCCGAAGACCTGGGCGGTGCCGATGTGCACTGCAAGATCTCCGGCGTAGCCGACCACTATGCCGACAGCGATGAACATGCGCTCGCCCTGGCCCGACGCAGTGTGGCCAACCTCAACTGGCGCAAGCAGGGTGAGTTAGTGCAACGCCCGCCGGTGGCGCCGTTGTACAGCAGCGAAGAACTTTATGGCGTGATCCCGGCCGATGCCAAGCAGCCATTTGATGTGCGCGAAGTGATCGCGCGGCTGGTGGATGGCTCGGTATTCGATGAGTTCAAGGCGCTGTTTGGCACCACGCTGGTGTGTGGTTTTGCGCACCTGCACGGCTACCCGATTGCGATCCTGGCCAACAACGGGATTCTGTTCGCCGAGGCCGCGCAAAAAGGCGCGCACTTTATCGAACTGGCCTGCCAGCGCGGGATTCCGTTGCTGTTCTTGCAGAACATCACCGGGTTTATGGTCGGCCAGAAATACGAAGCCGGCGGCATTGCCAAGCACGGCGCCAAGCTGGTCACAGCGGTGGCGTGTGCCAAGGTACCCAAGTTCACGGTGATCATCGGTGGCAGCTTTGGTGCCGGTAACTACGGCATGTGCGGTCGCGCCTATGACCCGCGCTTTTTGTGGATGTGGCCGAACGCACGCATCGGTGTGATGGGCGCCGAACAGGCCGCCGGCGTGCTGGTGCAGGTCAAGCGTGAACAGGCCGAGCGCGCGGGCAATGCGTTCAGCGCCGAAGAAGAAGCCGCGATCAAGCAGCCGATTCTCGACCAGTACGAAACCCAGGGCCATCCCTACTACTCCAGCGCACGTTTGTGGGATGACGGTGTGATTGACCCGCAGCAGACCCGTGACGTGCTGGCGCTGGCGTTGTCCGCCGCGCTGAATGCCCCCATCGAGCCGAGCCGCTTCGGCGTGTTCCGCATGTAAATGGAGCTGTACCCCATGAGCGATTTCAACACCCTCGAACTGGTCACCGACAGCCGTGGTTTTGCCACGCTGTGGCTCAGTCGTGAAGCCAAGAACAACGCGTTCAATGCGCAGATGATCCGCGAGTTGATCATCGCCCTCGACCAGGTGCAGGCCGATGCGTCCCTGCGTTTTTTAGTGTTGCGCGCACGTGGCAAGCACTTCAGCGCCGGCGCAGACCTGGCCTGGATGCAGCAATCGGCCGAGCTGGATTACCACACCAACCTGGACGACGCGCGCGAGCTGGCCGAGTTGATGTACAACCTGGCCAAACTGAAAATCCCGACCCTGGCAGTGGTGCAAGGCGCAGCCTACGGGGGCGCGCTGGGCTTGATCAGCTGCTGCGACATGGCGATTGGCGCCGATGACGCGCAGTTCTGCCTGTCGGAAGTGCGCATCGGCCTGGCACCGGCGGTGATCAGCCCGTTCGTGGTACAGGCCATCGGCGAGCGGGCCGCGCGGCGCTATGCGCTGACGGCCGAGCGTTTTGGCGGCCAGCGTGCACGCGACATTGGCCTGCTGGCGGAAAGTTACCCGGCCACCGAGCTGGATGCGCAAGTGGAACTGTGGATCGCCAACCTGTTGCAAAACAGCCCGGCTGCCATGCGCGCCAGCAAGGATTTGCTGCGCGAAGTCGGCAACGGCGCCCTCACCCCGGCGCTGCGTCGGTATTGCGAAAATGCCATCGCGCGGATTCGCGTCAGCGCCGAGGGCCAGGAAGGCTTGCGCGCGTTCCTGCAAAAACGCCCGCCCAGCTGGCAAGCGCAGGAGCCACGTTCATGAGCACACTGACCACTGTGCTGGTGGCCAACCGTGGCGAAATCGCCTGCCGGGTAATGCGCACCGCCAAGGCGATGGGGTTGACCACCGTGGCGGTCCACAGCGCCACCGACCGCGATGCGCGCCATAGCCGCGAGGCCGACATTCGGGTTGACCTGGGTGGCAGCAAGGCCACCGACAGTTACCTGCAAATCGACAAACTGATCGCCGCCGCCCAAGCCAGTGGCGCTCAGGCGATCCATCCGGGTTACGGCTTTCTGTCGGAGAACGCCGGCTTTGCTCGTGCGATTGAAGCCGCCGGTCTTGTTTTCCTGGGTCCGCCCGCCTCGGCCATCGATGCCATGGGCAGCAAATCGGCGGCCAAGGCGCTGATGGAAACTGCCGGGGTGCCGTTGGTGCCGGGTTATCACGGCGCGGACCAGGACCTGGAAACTTTCCGCGATGCCTGCGAACGTATCGGTTACCCGGTACTGCTCAAGGCCACGGCAGGTGGCGGCGGCAAGGGCATGAAGGTGGTCGAGGACGTCAGCCAGTTGGCCGAAGCCCTGGCCTCGGCCCAGCGTGAGGCGCTGTCGTCCTTTGGCAATGGGCAGATGCTGGTGGAGAAGTACCTGCTCAAGCCGCGCCACGTGGAGATTCAGGTGTTTGCCGACCAACACGGCCATTGCCTGTACCTCAATGAGCGCGACTGTTCTATTCAACGTCGCCATCAAAAGGTGGTGGAAGAAGCACCCGCACCGGGCTTGAGTGCCGAGCAGCGTAAAGCCATGGGTGAGGCGGCCGTGCGTGCGGCCCAGGCGATCGGCTATGTGGGCGCCGGCACCGTGGAGTTTTTGCTGGACGCGCGTGGCGAGTTCTTCTTCATGGAGATGAACACGCGGCTGCAAGTGGAGCATCCAGTGACCGAGGCGATTACCGGCCTTGATTTGGTAGCCTGGCAGATTCGTGTGGCTCAGGGTGAACCGCTGCCGATCACTCAGGATCAGGTGCCGTTGGTGGGCCATGCGATTGAAGTGCGCTTGTATGCCGAAGACCCGGCCAATGATTTCCTGCCAGCCACCGGGCACCTGGCGCTGTACCGCGAATCTATTCCAGGCCCGGGGCGCCGTGTGGACAGTGGCGTAGCACAAGGCGACAACGTTTCGCCCTTCTACGACCCGATGCTCGGCAAACTGATTGCCTGGGGTGAAGACCGCGAACAGGCGCGCCTGCGGTTGTTGAGCATGCTCGATGAGTTTGCGGTCGGCGGAGTCAAGACCAACCTCGGCTTTTTGCGGCGCATCATCGGCCATCCGGCGTTTGCGGCGGCTGAACTCGATACCGGGTTTATTCCGCGCTATCAGGATGAACTGCTGCCAGCACCTGGTGCTTTGAGCGATGAGTTCTGGCAGGCGGCAGGGGCGGCGTTTATGCAGAGCCAGCCCGCCGGTGAAGGCCCGTGGGCGGATAACCGAGGCTTTCGTGCCGGGTTGCCGAGCGACGTGTCGTTGCACTTGAGTTGCGCCGGGCAGGACCGGCTGGTGAAGCTGGTAGCGGGCACTGCGCAATTGCGCGGCGAGCAACTACTGATCGAACACCATGGCGTGCGCCGCGCTTATCTGGCGGTACGCAGCGAAGGCATCCTGTATCTGCGCTGGGACGGCCAGATGCAGGCCGTCAGCTTGTATGACCCGATTGCTGCAGTCGAGGCCAACCAGACTCATCAAGGCGGCCTCACAGCGCCGATGAACGGCAGCATCGTGCGGGTGCTGGTAGAAGTCGGTCAACACGTGGAGGCTGGCACTCAGCTGGTGGTGCTCGAGGCCATGAAGATGGAGCACAGTATCCGCGCGCCTCACGCCGGGGCGGTCAAGGCAGTGTTTTGCCAGGAAGGCGAAATGGTCGCCGAAGGCAGCGCCCTGGTGGAACTTGAGACCACGGACTAGAACTTCGCCGTGGCTTGCACCACGACCCCGAGGATTCGGCACGCATCGGTGAAAAGCTGCTTGGGATAAGTCGGATTGAGCGGCACCAGGTAAAGCTGGCCGCTCTCTTCCATCAATTGGCGAAAGGTCGCCTGGGTGCTGTCGGCCCATTGCGCAACCACCAGCTTGCCGGGTTCGGGCTCGATGGCCGGGTCCACCAGAATCATCATGCCCGCACCGATGCTCAGGCCGCTGGGCGCGGTCATGGCATCGCCCGTTACGGGCAGCCAGAAGGCTTCGCCCTGGGCATGGTAATCGCTCAGTTCGAAACGGGCCGCGCCGTAGGTCGGGCGCTCTTCGCGGATTTCGCAGACGCCTTTCCAGTCGCTGACCGGGTAGCGGAAATACGGGTTGTAGTGTTTTTCCAGCGCAGGTGTTGGGTCGGCCTTTTCGCGAATCTCCAGCGCGACTTCCAGATAGCCGAGCCCCAGCTCGTCCAGCACCCGGTTCATGTCCGCAAGACTGGGCACGCGGCGCTTATTGAGCCAATGACCGACGCCGCCCTGGGACATGCCCAAGCGTTCGGCCAGTTCATCCTGCGTGACCTTGCGGTCTTTCATGTTGGCTTTGACCAACGCTATCCAGTTGTCCATGGAGCCTGACCATACGTTGCGCAATTGCCACGACAATAAACAGTTTGTAGTAATCCATCAAATGACATAAATACGATTCGTATTACTATCAGGTGCAGGTTTTCAACGTCCAGCCAGAGTAATCGCCCTCATGATGACCCTCCCGAATCACCTGCCTTGCACGCCCGAAACCGACGAACTGCTGACCCTGCGCAGCAGTGGCGCCGTGCAACGGGCACTCGACTATTACCTGAAAGAAGATGTGTCGGCGCCCACGCCTGACGCCGCGTTTTTCGACATCAGGCCCGGCATCAGCCAGGAAGACGCCCTGGTGCACGCATCGGAGCTGCTACGCAGTGCGGCGGCAGCCGCCTATGAATCGGCAAGCAACCGGCAGGGCAACCAGCGGGACCTGGCCTTTTCGGTGGTGTATTTGATTGATATGGCCAAAGCGATGGTGGAACAGGCAGTGCAGGTGCCTGCTGCCCAGGCGAGCGCCTGAAAGGCACGTAAGAAAAATATTTCTATCACACGGATAAAAACATTTGACTTGCAAATGATAATGATTATTATTGGGCTCAGCTGATCGCGAGATCAGTCGATAGACCAAGGGACCTTAGGTCGGACTCTTGGAATATCTCCTCATCAGGCTAATCACGGTTTTTGACCCGGCTCTTTGGCCGGGTCTTTTTTTTGCCAGTTTTTCTGGCGTGGCTTCAGGCTAATGAAGACTGTGTGTTGCTTGATGGCGCGCATGGTAGCAAAAGAGCATCGCCAAAAGAAAGCCGATCGAACGCTCTAGCCCGGATCTTTGCGAAATAGCGCTTGAGAATCAATCTCATAGAATCTAAGCTGCCTCAGCGTCAAGGACGACGCCCCCTTCCCCGTGCAACAATTTTGCACCAAGATTTTGCCTCACTCCTGTGTAAGATATCTGCCACAACAATCCTACGCAGGCAGCCAGCCCATGACAGTGGCCTTGACCTCCATCAAGATCAGCACCGACTTCGACAGCGGCAACATCCAGGTCCTGGATGCCAGCGACGCTTATCAGTTGTTGCTGGCGATCAAACCCGATACTCGCAGCGCACATTTCCAATGGTTCCACTTCAAGGCCGAAGGCATGCATGTGGGCCATACCCACACCTTCCGCCTGAGCAACGCCAGCCATTCGTCATATAAAAATGCCTGGAGTGGTTACAACGCCGTGGCGTCCTACGACCACGTCAACTGGTTCCGCGTGCCCACGCGTTTTGATGGCGATACATTGCACATCAGCCTGCAAACCCGCGAGAAGCAAGCCTGGTTCGCCTACTTCGAACCGTATAGCCGTGAGCGTCACGACTGGCTGATCGAACAGGCCCTGAACCGCGCCGGTACCCAACTGCTCGCCACCGGCAAAAGCGTCGAGGGCCGTGATATCCAGCTGCTACGCCGCGGCAAAGGTGGCGAAGGCCAGCGCAAGGTGTGGATCATCGCCCAGCAGCATCCCGGCGAACACATGGCTGAATGGTTTATGGAAGGCGTCATCGAGCGCCTGCAACAGGACGGTGATGCCGAGCTGAAAAAACTCCTGGCCGTCGCCGACCTGTACCTGATCCCCAACATGAACCCCGATGGCGCCTTTCACGGGCACCTGCGCACCAACGCCATGGGCCAGGACCTCAACCGTGCCTGGCAGAACGCCAGCGAGGCGCTCAGCCCGGAAGTGCTGTTCGCCCAGCAGCAAATGGAGAAATACGGCGTCGACCTGTTCCTCGATATCCATGGCGATGAAGAAATCCCCTACGTCTTCACCGCAGGCTGCGAAGGCAACCCCGGTTACACCCCGCGTATCGAAGCGCTGGAAAAACACTTCCGCAGGCACTTGAGCGCCCTGACCCGCGATTTCCAGACCACCCACGGCTACACCCGCGACCTGCCGGGCGAAGCCAACATGACCCTGGCCTGCAATGCCGTTGGCCAGCAATACGACTGCCTGTCGCTGACCCTCGAGATGCCCTTCAAGGACAACGACGACGCCCCCAACCCGAAAACCGGTTGGTCCGGTGAGCGCTCCAGGCAACTGGGCAAGGACGTGTTGAGCACCGTGGCCGATATCGTCACCACCCTGCGCTGACCCGCCCTGCCCCCCGGCATCAGCCTTTGGTGCCGGTCATGCTTTGCAGCACACCGTCGCGACGAATCAACCCGTGAAACAGCGCCGCCGCCAGGTGTAACAGTACTGTCAGGAACAACAGGTAGGCCAGGTAGCCATGGGCCTTGCGCAGCAGCGCAAATAACGGTGCATTGGCCGCTAACAACGCCGGCAATTGCACCGAACTGCTGAGCATCACCGGGTCACCGGCCGCCGAAATCATCGCCCAGCCCAGCAGCGGCAGCACCAGCATCAACGCATATAACACGACATGGGACGCTTTGGCGGCCAGCACTTGCCACAGTGGCAGGTCAGCCGGCAACGGCGGCTGACGGGTGGAAAAGCGCACCACCAGCCGCACGATCACCAACGCCAAAATCGCGATACCCAGTGGCTTGTGCAGATGAATCAGCCACTCGTGACGCTCCGACACCGACGCCGCCATGCCCGCGCCGATAAACAACATGGCAATGACCATCAACGCCATCAGCCAATGCAGCAGGCGGGCCAGAGGCGCGAAAAACCGTGGTTGGGCATTCATGGTTTCGACTCCTGAGGGGCACTGTGCAGCGGGCTGACTTCGCCAGCGCGGCGTACGTAGGAACTGGCATAAGCCGCCGAGCGTGCAGCCAGCAGCGGGTCATTGGAGGCTTGGATACCGCTGGGCAGAATCAGCGGGTCAAAGTTGATATCGCGGCAATCGCCGTCAGCCTGCGGTTGGCTGCTTTGCAGCACCAGGGTGCCGGCGTTGAGCACCTTGTGCTCGCCGGTCCAGGCTTTGCTGGCGTCGTCCAGCGGATCGCCGGGGTTGGCCAGGGTCAGGTTCAGCTGCCAACGCAGCGGCCCGGAAGCCAGACGCTGCACCAAATCCTTTTCGAGAAAGTCAGCGCCAGGCGGCGCGGTGTCACCCGTCGCATCCTGGCTCTGTGGCACTACGCCCCAACGCACCGCCTGGCGCTGGCCATCGGCGTTTACCAGGTAAAAGGCATTGATGCCGTTGTAGGTTTCGGTCGCGTAACTGGCCGAGGGCTTGGCGGTCTTGACCCACGCCAGGAACGGCGCCGTCTCGGGGTGCGCGGCAAAAAACGCCGGCATACTGGCCGGGTTCGGCTTGCCGGTGGCCGGCTCGGGTGCGCCGGCCTTGAGCATCTGGTAAAACGCCTCAGGCGTGCCCACCGGGAACACCGGCATGCTGTTCATCCCCGTACGCCATTGCTGGCCGTTGGCCTGGCTGAACTGCACCGCGAAACTGCGGATCGGCACACTGCTGTCCGGCGCGTAGGGGTTGCCGCTGGGCAAGGCGAATCGGCCGATCACCGGGGTTTTCGCCGCGCTGAACACCTGGGCACTGGAGTAAGCGCGCGCCTCGGGGCTGCTCTCGAAGTAACCGGCCACACACACGCCCTTGGCATGGTTACGCCGAAACCCCGGGTGTACACCGTTATTGGTTTCCAGGGCATTGACCAGGGTTTTGGGACGCAGGCGCTGTGGGTCAAGCGTGCCGTTGACGTAGGCGAATGCCCCGGCAACAACCGCCACTACACTGCCAATACACGCCAGCCTGACTAACAAACTGGCGGTACTGAGGGGCGTACGTGGCGGCGATGAGTGATCTACCATGAAAAACTCCAGGGCACGTGGCCACAGGGAAAATGAACTATGAGACGAATCCCACGTAGGTCTATTCCCTTTTCACTGTAGTTTTTTCAGAGCAGATGCGTTGCCAAACCGAGCGTTCTTCTAAACCGCGTTGAAGACTGCCGGGCGCTTGTTTATAAACGCCTGCATGCCCTCCTGTTGATCCGGCGTCGCGAACAGCCCATGAAACAGTCGGCGCTCCAGGCGCACGCCATCGTGCAACCCAAGTTCCAAGGCTTGCTCAACCGCCTCCCGCGCCGCCCGTGTGGCGGTGCGCGAGAACCCGGCAATCTGTGCAGCCACCGCCAGCGTCTGCTCCATCAAGTCTGCCGCCGGGTACACACGCGACACTAACCCGGCCTGGAGCGCCTCTTGAGCCATCATCGGCCGTCCGGTCAACACCATGTCCATGGTCTTGGCCTTGCCGACCAGCCCGGTCAAGCGCTGGGTCGCACCCATGCCCGGAATAACGCCCAGTTTGATTTCCGGCTGGGAAAAGGTCGCCGTATCGGCGGCGAAAATCATGTCGCACATCATCGCCAGCTCACAGCCGCCGCCGAACGCATAGCCGGCCACTGCGGCAATCGTTGGCGTGCGCCGGCGGGTAAAGGCTTCCCAGCCGACGAAGTAATCCTCATCGAGCATGTCCAGGTAGGACTTGGTACTCATCTCCTTAATATCGGCCCCAGCGGCGAAGTATTCAGGCGTGCCGGTGATGACGAAACAGCCGACCTGCGGGTCCTGGTCCAGCACTTCCAGACGGCTGATCAACTCCGTCATCAGCGCCGAACTCAACGCATTCTTGACCTGGGGGCGATTAAGCCTGACCAGTACCACTCGGCCATGACGTTCTATTAATACATTCATAAAAACCTCTGCTGATTAATGTTGTGCCTCAATGCCGCGGTTTCAGGAATCCCAGATCGCGCCATAAGCCGGTATGCCAAGGGCTTCCATTTCATGCACCACGCGCTCGGTCAACGCCTGGTTGGCGATACAGATCACCGCTTCTGCACCGAAGGTTTGCACCGCGCCGTAGGCCAATTGCACCAAGTCCGGTTTACCACGCTCATCGGTGTCCCAGATCAATGCCCCGGGCTGAGCACGCAGGATTTCGTCCACCAGTTCATCGCCATAGGTTTTGCGCGGGCTGCGGGTAGACCAGATCAACTGGATCGGCACTTGGGCGGCCAGCAAATGCGGCATGACCGGGCCGATCCCACTGCCGGTGGCGATATACACCACTGACTTGAACAGGGTTTCCACATTAGCCACGCCCGCCGTGGTGATGCCTTTGACCCACACGTGGCTGGGCAGGTCTTCGATGAAGCGCCCAGTCCAATCGCCCGCACGCGATATGATCAGGCGAAACCCCGCCGCCTCTGGTGCAGGAATATTGGCAAACGAATGCCACTCCAGCAGAGGGTTGCGGCTGATCGCAGTGGATGAACCGGCGAACGGCGTGGTGTGCTTGAAGCGCGTAATCACCGCATGCCCGGAAGGCCGTGTGTGTTCAACGGCGACCTTGCGCAGACGCAACCATGGCAGGGCAATGCTCAACGTCAGCAGCACCAGCATCCAGAATGATCCACTGTGTAATAAGCTGGTCGAAGACTCGCTGGACGCCAGTAAAGTCAACGCCCAGAACAGTAGCAGCGCGCTCCAGCCGGCAAACCGATGGACCCGCTCGAAGCCATTATGGAATCGGCTGCGAATCCACGGCTGCGCCATGCTCACCATCAACAGCAACAGCCCGAGCAACACACCCGTGAGCCACAACCAGGCTGACGACACGCTATCGGGCTGGCGCAGATAGCGTGCAACCTGAACGCCGACCATCGCTATAAACCACGCGGTCGCCGCCAGGGCCGCGCCACTGTGCAGCCCGCCGAAGTGGTAAACCTTGGCCGCGCTGCGCCGCACACGCAACGGCCAGGTGACTGGCACACGGGTTGCCAGCCAGAACAGTGCATTGATCAGGTAATGCTGACGAATCAGGATGGCCAGCGACAGGTTGATCAGCACCATGTCCGAAAGCCTTTCAACCGTAATGGCAGCAAAATCGACCGCCAACAGTACAAACACGGCATTAACCAACAACACCAGTGCCACCAGGCGGTTGTAGTAGGAAAACACCGGCAGTGCAGTCCAGCGACGCCACAACGCCGGTTTGGGTGGCACAACGGCACGGGTCAGTGCATCAAGCATGGCGAGCCACCTCGGCCGCGAATGCCTGTTGCAGCAGCAAGGCCTTGTCGATTTTGCCCCTGGCGGTCAGCGGAAAAGCCTCCACCGCGTAGATGGATGTCGGCACGCAGTAGTAGGCCAGGCGCTCCTGGCAGCGGGCTCGGCACGACTCGACGTCGGCACTGACGGGCGAGACGAAAGCCACCAGGTTACGGCTGTTCAGCTTCAAAGTGACCGCCCGCATGCAGCCATCGCCCGCCTCCAGGGCCGTAGACACAGCGTCCAGTTCCACACGAAAGCCACGCACCTTCACCTGATCATCGACACGCCCCAAGTGTTCCAGTTGACCGTCTGCCGTCCAGCGCCCCAGGTCCCGCGTGCGAAACATCATTGCGTCACCGCCCATAAAAGGGTCCGGGCGATAGCGCTCCTGGGTCAGCTCGGTATTGTTCAAGTAACCGGCCGTTACCCCGACGCCGCCGGCCCACATTTCACCGATCTCACCCAGTTCACAGGCGCGACCGTGTTCGTCGAGGACATACACGGTGTTATTCGGAGTCGGTTTGCCGATGGTCAACAACGTGCCGGGCACATGCCGGTGCAACGTGTTGACGATGGTGGTTTCGGTAGGCCCGCAGCCGTTGTAGAACGTGCAATGTTCGGCCCAACGCTCGGCCAGCGCTTGAGAACAGGGCTCACCTGCCACCGCAACCACCTTCAGGTCAGGACACTGCGCCGGGTCAAGGTTCGCCAGTATCGAGGGGGTGGCGATCAGCACGTGGCATTGCGCAGCGGTTTGCGCAATGTCTTTATCACGAATCAGCAAGGTCGCCCCATGGGCCAAGCAACCGAGGATTTCCCAGGCGGCCATATCAAAGCCGATATTGAGGATTTGCCCCACGTTACGACCCGGCGCCATGCCCATCTGCCCCGGCTGCGTGAGCAAGATATTGCACACGTTGCGGTGGCTGACACACACACCGTTGGGCCGCCCGGTCGTGCCGGAGGTGAACAGCACGAAACACAGGTCATCGGTGTCGGCAGCGGCGAACACCTGAGTGTTGTCCTCGGCGACCCAGGGCTCTTCGGCCAGGAACGTGTCCAGGCATACACTGCGCTGCGTCGCATCGGCCGGCAGGCGATCGGCCAGGTTCGACAAGGTCATAATCACCGGACTGGTCAACGACTCCAGCACCATGCCCAATTGCAGCGTCGGCACGATTCTGGCGTCTTGAGGCACATACGCAGCGCCCACCTTCAACACCGCCAGAAGCCCTACCAGCATGGGAATCGAACGTTCGACAAACAGCCCCACGGTGTCGCCGCGCTTCACGCCCAGATCAATCAGGCGCACGGCCAATCGATTGGCTTGACGGTTGAGTTGTTCATAACTGATACGCTGTCCCGCCCACACCGCCGCAATCGCTTGTGGCGTCAACGCCGCTTGCACCTCGATGGCCTGGTGTACGCGGTCGTGGCCCGGCTTGGCCGATGGCCCGCCCCCCCATTGTTCAAACACGATCCGCTGCGCGGCAGGTAAGTGAGCCAGCGCGGGGCGGCGATAAAACTGTTTATCGGTCGGAGAAATGGTCATGCCTGCACCCTCATCAATTAACCGCAGAAATTGTTCGCGGTTGTTACGAGGGTTGATTGAGGTGTGGGAGCGGTATTACAGGCCCGAGTGCATTGCAGATATCCCCTACAAAAGAGCGCAATATTCCTATAGTTATTGATGGAATAACCTACGTCGGCCGGCGTCTTCCTCTGCACAATTGACCAGAACCCACGCCCATGCACGAACTCGACGATCCGTTACGTGAACTCATCCCCAGGCTGCGACGTTTTGCCGTGTCCCTGACGCGTAACGCCAGCAGCGCCGACGACCTGGTGCAGTCCACGCTCGAGCGGGCGATCATCAGCTGGGCCGACAAACGCCTGGAAGGCGACCTGCGCGCCTGGCTGTTCTCGATCCTCTACCGCCAGTTCCTCGACGCCCACCGGCGCAGCCGCCGTTATGCACGCATGCTCGAATTCTTCACCGGCCGTGACGATGCACAACCCTCGGTGGAGCGCACAGTGATGGCCCAATCGACCCTGCACGCCTTCGACCAACTCAACACCGAGCAACGTGCACTGCTGCTGTGGGTGTCGGTCGAAGGGTTAAGTTACAAGGAAGTCGCCGAGATCCTGGCGGTACCGGTAGGCACCGTGATGTCGCGCCTGTCCCGTGCGCGCCAGGCCTTGCGTCAACTCAGCGAAGGCGAAATTACCAGCCCTGCCCTGCGGATACTCAAATGATTAGCCTGCCCCCCAGCGAACGCGATTTGCATGCCTACGTCGATCACCAACTGCCCGAGAGCGACCGCCGTGTGCTTGAAACCTGGTTGGCTGCCCACCCTGAAAGGGCCGCCCAGGTACATGCCTGGCAACAGGATGCACAAGCCCTGCGCGCCGCCTTGAGCGGAACCTTGCAGCAACCGGCCAACCCCGACCTCGACCCGGCACTGATTCGCCAACGCATTCGGCATCAATCGCGCCGCCACCTGGCCAGCGCCGCCGTGCTGCTGATCGCAGTCTGCCTCGGCGGGCTTGGCGGTTGGCACGCGCGCGAAGCGACCCAACCATCGATGTTGCCGATGGCCGACGCCATGCAGGCGTTTCGCCTGTTTGCCCAGGACGGCATCATGCCCGCCGACTTCAGCACCGAAGATGGCGGCACTATGCAAGCCTGGCTGGATCGCTATTTCAACCAGGCCCATCGCCTGCCCGATTTGAGCCAGGCCGGTTTCAAGCCCGTGAGCGGGCGCCTGCTCACCACTGAGCAAGGTGCGGCGGCGATGGTGTTGTACGAGGATCAGCAAGGCCATCGCATCAGCTTTTACATCCGCCCACCGGGACCGGAAAACGGCTTTTTGCCGCGCGGCAGCCGCAGCGAAGATGGGTTGCAGGCCGATTACTGGTCCGGTGGAGGGTACAACTATGCGATGGTCAGCCCGGTGGATCAGGCGGCTACGCACTTGCTCAAGTTCTAGAGGATCAAGACCGGCTTTTGTGGAGCGGGCAAGCCCCCACATTTTGACCGCGTGGACCTTCAACGGACGCGGCGTTAAAAGCCCACATCCAGCACCACATTATCAATGTAGGTGCCGCCCGGCGGCGTGGCTTGGTCAGTGTAGATCTTGGCGTTGTAGTTGAACACTTGGCTGCCGGTGCCCAGGCCGTTGCCGGGGTTGATCTCGGCCGAGGAACTGGCCCGCCGTGCTGCGCCCACACTGCCCCAGCGCGTGGTGCCGGCACTCATGAAGATGTCGTAGGCCAGGAAGTTACCGCCGGAAATCATCCGCCGCCGTCCGCCCACGCTCACCGGGTTCTGCCCATCACCGAGGCCGACGGTGTAGGCACTGCCCTTGGTGCAGGCCACACTGGCCTGGCCGTTGACGGTGGCGAAGGCGCTGACCACCGGCGCACTGCCGAACGCAATCGGCGGCGTGGTGATCTGGCAGTCGTTGACCACCGTCATGCTGACGTTCAAGGTCGTGGTGCCGTTGTTGATCTCACGGCCCAGACAGGCCCCAGCAATACCAATGCCCGAGCAATAGTTCCAGTTCCAGAAAATACTCAGGGTTTCGCTGTACACCCCCGACGCCACGTTGCTGCCAAGGGTGGTGGCGAAGTACAGCGGCACGACTTTGGTGCCCGGCCCGAACACCAGGCCAAGGGAGGCGGCAATGCCGCCACTGCCGCCAAAATCGAACGCGGTGCCGCGTGTCATCGGGAACGCCGTGGTGTTGTTGGCATAGATCGTATAGTTGATGACATCACCGGTCGGCCCCACCAGGCCACCTTGGGGCGAACCACTGACGGTCGCGTAAAAATGGTCATTGGAGGCCAACACCGACAATAGCGCCGGCGTGCAGCTGAAGCCGGCATTGGTGGTCGAACTGGGCTGAGAGGTGGTGCGCACGGTCATCGAACTCACCGTCGTGCCAAAGCTGGCCGGTACGCTGGCCACCACCGAGCACACGGCCTGCACCTGCGCCGACACGCCCAGGCTTGCCAGCAACAGGAACCGCAACAGCCATTCCTTGACCCGCACACGCACACTCCTTATGTCATTGGCACACCAGTGGCCCGATCAGTGGCACCTGGGCCTGGGTGGTATCCAGCTCGAACATTGCCTGGCAGGTCTGGCCGTCACCCAAGGTGACTTGCAAGGTGTTATGGGCGGCCAGGTTCTCCAGGTACACCAGGCCGTCCCACCCCACCACCGCCTGCGCGCCGCTTTGCTCGTGTCGCACCTGGCTGCCCAGTGGCAAGTCCTGGTGCTGGGCGTCGACCAAGGTGATGCTCGCCGCGATCACCTGGCGCACCGGGAATTCCAGCAAGTAGCCACTGCCACGGCGCACGGCAACCCGTTGCTCGACGTTGGGCACCTGCACGTTCGATGGCAGGTTCAGTGGGTCGATCTCATATTTGGCGCGGTAGTAAGCACTGGTCCACGGCACCAGCAAGTGCCCGTTGCGGTCGGTTTCGCCCACCACCTGGTTCTCGTAGCGCACCGGTACACCACTGACCCCATCGGTGCTTACCACCACAAACGCATCGTTGACGCGGTTGGCGGCAAACATTTGATTGTCCATCCACACCAACGAACCACTGGCGTCCGCCCACCGAGTTTCCGCGTCGCTGCTGCCGTACACGCCGGCCTGCAACTGCACCGACTGCAGGCGCCAGGTCAGGTCAGCCTGGCGATAAGCCGGCCCATCACCGCTGGCGTAACCCAGGTTGAAGCCCACGCCGCCTTCGGCCGGCACTGCTCGGCTGTAGTTGACGCGCTGCTGGCTCGCGCCGGTTTTACTGCGCTCGGTGCCCACGCTGAGGCTGCCGTAGACGTCGAACGGCACCACCACCTGCGCCTGCACCGCCCAGCTGCTATCACCCACTTCATGGTTGGCCGACAGGTAAAAACTGCTGTTGCGCCACAACGGCTTGCTCCAGGTCAGGTTCACCAGGCGGGTGCGCGAATCATCCGCCGCCTGCACATCGAAATAGCCGACGCCCAGGCTGCCAAAATTGTTCAGGTTCAGGCTCAAGGTCGCCTGCTGGCTGCGCTTGCTGAGGCTGGCGTAAGGCGTGTCGATCAGGCTCAAGTCGGCGTATTGCTCACGGCGCTCGACCCGTTGATACGAGAGGCTGTAGCGCTGGTTGCTGTATTGGTAGCCCAGGCTCAGTTGCTGGCCGGTCCTGCCGTCGTACTGGCTTTGGCTGACGGCGGTATTGAGCACGCCGAAGTTACCGACCCGCAGGTTGCCGCCGACACCGCCCAGGGACAGGTCACTGGAGGCTTCGGCATGGCTTTCGAGGGTAAATGCATCCGAGATGCCGTAGCGAAAGGTGCCGCTGGCCACGCCAGGGCCATAGCCAAAGTCCCGTATGGTGTAGTCGCGGCGCAAATTACCCGCCGCCACCGAGAAGTCCGACAAGCCCTTTTGCAGCAAGGTACTGGTGACATAGAACGGCACCGTGGTCGACACCTGCCGGCCCAACGCATCGGTGGTGACCACCACCGCCTCGCCGGCGCCGTTGATAAACGGCACGTTGGTGAGGGTGTACGGCCCCGGCTGCAGATCAGCACTGCTGGATTTATAGCCATTGATAAACAGGTCCACCGAAGACGGCACCGCCGCCTCCCCGGCAAACTGCGGCAGCGGGTAGGTGACCAGGTCCGGGCGCACGCCAAAGTCCCGCGACAGCTGCACACCGCCCAGGCGCACCGAGGTGCTCCAGGGCAAGGCGCCGCTGATCACATCGCCGGCTTCATAGGTCAACAGGCGCTCATCGTCGGAGAACCGCCAGGTGGTGTCATAGCGCCGATAGCCGTTGTCGAGCGAACTGCCAGCGGTTTCCCGGCCAATGGTGGTGCGGTATTGGCCAGTGTTGGACAACGTGCCCCAGGTATCGAATAGCCGCACTTCGTTGAAGATACCGAGGTAGGTGCCCGCATCGTCCGTGTTGTTCAGGTAGGCGTCATAGTTGAGCAACGCGCCGAAGCTGGTCAGCGCCTGGGTGCGTGGGTAGTTGTTGCGGCTGCCGATAAATTGCTCCGGCAGCCAGGCCGGCGGCACGCTCAGTACCAGGCGCTGGCCCTGGCTGTCGTAATCGGTGTGCAGGCCGGGAAAGCTTTCCAGCGCGACTTCGCCAGGCACGGCACCAGGCAGCTTCACACCGACTTCCTGCAACACCGACGCAGGCAAAAACAACTGCCCGGCACGCTGATTGACGGCGACCACACGGCCGGTGTCCATCTGGTTGACCACCAGTTCCAGGAACAACTGCGCATCGGCAACAGCCTCCATACTGCTGGGCGGGGGCGGCAACGGCGCAGCGAAGCCCGGCGGCGCCAGCACCCAGCCAGACAAGCCGCCCACCACCCACACCGATCGCCATAGACATCGAGCCCGATCCTGGCTCACCAAGGCTTTGTGCCCATCAATGGACATCTCCATCCGTTGTTAACACCAGGGCCTACTCCATGCCCTGCCACACTGAGTTAGCGTCCTGGCACGAGATTCTCCACTTGCGTTGCCCCATTGATGCGCACCTGCAGCGGCTGATCGGCCGGCAAACCATCCGGCACCGGCCAGCGCATGGTCGCGCCCGGCAGCACATAGCCCATCAAGCCCTCTACCAAGGGCCGCGGCTGGCCGCCCTGCTTGAAGGTGGCATCGGTGAGGCGCGCATGCACGGCGCCCTGGTTGCGCATCTCGACGTAGTTGCGCCCGCCCACGGTGACTTTTTTCCAGCTTAAATCCGGCTTGCCGGCGGTTTTCGGGTCACGGTCACGGGTGCCGTCGACCTTGCTCCACAGGCCTGGACCGTAGGCAAACAATGGCACCGAATAACGCATCTGGAAGCGGATAGCAGCGGCGGTCTTGCCATCCGCCGAAGCCGGCGGTGGTGTGGTCGAAGGGATCTCATCGATGATGATGCGATAGGCCAGCTCCTGGCCGGGCGGCACTTCTTTGGTTCGGGTCAGGCGCACCAATTGCTTTTGCCCAGGCTCGATTTTCGCCACCGGCGGGCTGCCAATCACATCGCGCTGGTTCTGGTATTGCTCATCAAAACCGCTCTGGGTCCAGGCAAACACGCGGATCTGCAGGTTGGCGGTCTCGGTGCCGCGGTTCTCCAGCCACAGCGCGCTGGCCTGTTGGTCGGCTTCCAGCACCGGGTCAATCGGCCAGATCAGCACCGAACTGGCCGCCTGGGCCTGCCCCGCCGCCAACATCAACAACCCGCTCAAACCCGCTGCCCACCCGTGCCGGGAAGCTGCACACATAGATCTCACTCCTTATACCGATCGCCTTACCACGACAGCTGCACCTGCAACGTGTCGCTGTACGTCCCCCCAGGCTGGTTACCCGGTAATTGCACTCGCCCATAAATCGGCAAGGTGATGTTGTTGGCGTCGCTGTAGGCCACGCTCACGCTTTGGCTGATCCCCAGGCTCTGGCTGAACGCCGCGTCCCGAAACAACTGATAAACCACTTGGGCGGTGCCGCTATTGAGCTGCATCCGCCGTCCGCTGTTGTTATGCAACCCGCCATCGACACTCATGCTCAGCGCCACCCCCGGCGTGCATTGCAGGGTCACGCCGCCCGTCAGCGCGACAGACGCCGTGCTGGTGGCCAACGCCGAATAGGTGCCGAACGCCAGGCTGCCGTAATTGGTACCGCCGCCGACCACCAGGCAACCTGGCGTGATCGTCGCGCTGACCTGGAACGACTGGCTGGTCACCGCCAACAGCGACAGCGGCATTCCCCAGCCGATGCACACCGCCAACGCCGCACACCCTGCCCGGCCCATGGCACTTAGAACGTCAGGGTCACGTTAACCGTGTCGGTGTAAGTACCGGCCGGTAAGCCCGCCTTGCCATTGGCCTTGCCGTAGATATTCACGGCCTGGGCCACGCCAGTGCTCGGCGCCAGGTTGATCACCCCTCCGATGGCCAGCAGCGTCGAGTGGCCGCTGTCGGTGTAGAGGTCATACGGCACGTAATTGGCCACCCCGTCATACAGCGCGCGACCACCGCCCACGGACTGGCCGTCGTGGGCACCGGCAGACACCGTCAACGTCGGTGAAGTACCCGCCGAACACAGGATCGACAACGCCCCGCCACCGCCGCCCAGCACCTGGCCGTCGGCTTCGGTGAACAGGCTGTTGGCGGTACCGAAGTTCAAGTTACCGAAGCTCATCCCGCCGGTGGCTGCGGCGCCGTTGACCTGGCAGCTGCTGGTGAGCACCAGGGTGGCGCTGACCGTACCGGCCACCGTCGCCGCCTGTGCGCCCGACACCCACGCCAACGCCATCAATGGAAAAACCGCCTTTGCTATAAGTGCATGCATGATGTCCATCCTCATCGTTTACCAATCCAGAGTCACCGTCAGGGTGTCTGTGTAGATGCCGGCCGGTAAGGCCCTGGTATTCGCCACCACCGAGCCGAATACCGGGATCGGTACTTGTGTGCCCTTGGTCACGACGAAATTGCGTTGCTCGCCAATGCTGTAGCTGCGCCGGCCGAGCGAGTCAGCCGACAGTTGATAGGGAATGGTCTGGCGCCCGTTACTCAGGCGCCTTGTGGTGCCATCACCATGAGCGCCGCCGTCGATGGTCACGGTGAAGCTGCTGACCACCGAGGGGTTGCAGGACACCGACAGCGGCGCCTTGCTGCCATCGGTAACACCCGCACCCAACGGGTGGCTCCATGTAGGCCCCTGGGTGCCGAAATCCAGTAGCGCACTACCGCCGGCGGGGCTCACCGGCGCGCTCTCGATGTCTTTGCTCACCTGGCAACTGGCGGTGATGACCAGCCGAGCGTGGATCTGCCCGGCGACCGCCGCTTGGGCGTCATCGGCCAGCAGCAACAGGCCGCCCATGGCCGCCAGGACCAAGCTGCGGCTTACCATGTGACGGTGACCTTGAGCAGGTCGGTGTAGCGACCGACCGCCGGGATGTCCTTGAGCGGCTCAATGCGCCCATACAGCGGCAGGTCGACACTGCCGGAGTCGGGCACACGCCCGCTCAGCGGTTCATTGACCGGCAAGGCGATACGCCGCGCGGCATCGGCATAGATACGATAGGGAATCGGTTTGCTCGAGGGCGTCGCAGCACTCAGGTAGCGCACTTCGCCGCTGCCGCCATGCAGGCCGCCGTCAACGCGCAGTTGGTAAGGGGTGTCGGGGTTGCACTCCAGGCGCGGTTGGCGCTGGCTGATAAGCGCCGCACTCAGAGGCCCGGCCGGGTCATCCAGACGCGGGCCGCTGCCAAAATCCAATACGCCAAGTTGCTCGATGCCCGCACTGCGGGTGGTGCCCACCAACTGGCAGCCCCGTTGCACGTCGATGCGCACCTCCACCTGGAGTTGCGCAGCGTAAACCGTGCTGCAGAGCATCGTGCCCATGACTGCCAAAACGCCTCGTCCCTTCACGGCCCCAAATCCTTGTACAGGGGTGATTGCTCTGTAAGAGGTTAGCCTCAAAGGGCGAAACTGCCAGTCTGGGCCGGGTGGCGGGCGTTACATGCCTTTTCGAGATAGCGGGGGGCGCCGTTCTGTATTGGTCAAATCGACGCGAGCGCCCTAAAGTGGGCAACCACCGACATACAGAGTGACGTGCATTGGTTGTGTTTTCCCTGATTCAGCGTCTGCTGGGTAAAAAAAACGCGCTGACAGGCGCCTCGCCTATCCCGGCGTTCTTTGAAAACAAGGCCCGAGACCAGGGCTATACCCTCAGCGCCGGCCAAACCCAGGCAATTACCGCCCTCGCCCGCGAAACCCGGCATCTGCTCGCCGGCCAGCCGACGCGCAGCCTGTACCTGCACGGCCCAGTGGGGCGTGGCAAAAGCTGGCTGCTCGATGGGTTCTTCCAGGCGCTGCCGATTGCACAAAAGCAACGCGTGCACTTCCATGCATTTTTCACCCGCCTGCACCAAGGCATGTTCCAGCACCGCGAACAGGACGACGCCCTGGGCGTGACGTTGGACGAGCTGCTGGCCGATTGCCGGGTGCTGTGTTTCGACGAATTCCACGTCCACGATATCGGCGATGCCATGCTCATCAGCCGCCTGTTCCAGGCCTTGTTCCAGCGTGGCGTGCTGGTGCTGGTGACCTCAAACTACGCCCCCGACGGCCTGCTGCCCAACCCGCTGTACCACCAGCGCTTCAAGCCGGTGATCGACTTGATCGCCACGCGCATGCAGGTGCTGGAAGTCAGCTCGCCCGAGGATTTTCGCAGCTTGCCCCAGGCCCATGCCGAACAGCGTTTCACCGGCGGCCAGTATGTATGGCCCGGTAGCGCCGCCCAGCGCGAAGTCCTCGGGCTGCCCGCCACACCTGGCGCGGCGCAAACCCTGAAGGTCGGCAACCGCCGATTGCTCTGCCGCAGCCATCAGGCGCGCAGCATCGTGTTCACCTTCAACGACCTGTGTGAACAGCTCACCGCCGTGATGGATTACCTGTTGCTGTGCGAGGATTTCGACCACTGGGTCATCGACGGCCTGCCCTCCCTGGCTGACTGCCCGATCGCCGTGCAACAGCGTTTTATCAACCTGGTGGACGTACTCTACGACCAGGACAAACGCCTGACCCTGATCGGCCAGCAACCCCTGGCGCGTGCCCTGGAAGGCCAGGCCATCGACCTCGCCCGCACCGCCAGCCGGCTGAACCAATTACAAACGGTGTGCCCGCAACCCGCGCCCGACCCGGTATCATGAGCGCCTTTCACGCCCACCTTGCCGAGTGACCGCGCCGTTCATGAATACCCTCGCCCAACTCAAGGCTGGCCAATTGGCCGGTATCAAACGCCTGGACCTGTCTTGCGGGCTGACCGAATTTCCGCCGGAAATCTTCGAACTGGCCGACAGCCTGGAAATCCTCAACCTCACCGGCAACGCCCTGAGCAGCCTGCCCGACGACCTGTATCGGCTGGCGCACCTGCGCGTGCTGTTCTGCTCGGATAACGCCTTCACTGAGCTGCCCGCCTGCCTGGGCCAGTGCGCCAACCTGAGCATGATCGGCTTTAAAGCCAACCAGATCAGCCACGTACCCGCCGCCGCGCTGCCACCACAGTTACGCTGGCTGATCCTCACCGACAACTGCATCAGCCAGTTACCCGGCGAGCTGGGCGAGCGCCCACTCCTGCAAAAGCTGATGCTGGCCGGCAACCACCTGACGGACCTGCCGCATAGTCTGCTCAACTGCAAAAACCTCGAGCTGCTGCGTATCGCCTCCAACCGCTTCACCCAACTGCCGCCATGGCTGCTGACGCTGCCGAGCCTGACCTGGCTGGCCTATGCCGGTAACCCGGTGGAAATCGCCGTTGAAGTGGCGAGCGATGATGCAACGCCGAATATCCCTTGGGCTGAACTGGAACTGGGCGAGGTGTTGGGCGAAGGCGCTTCGGGGATCATCCGCAAGGCGTTGTGGAAGCCGCCAGCGTTGCCGGTCGCGGTCAAACTCTACAAAGGCACGATCACCAGCGACGGCTCGCCGCTGCATGAAATGCAGGCCTGCATCGCCGCCGGGCTGCACCCGAATCTGATCAAGGTGGAGGGGCGCGTGGTCGGCCACCCGGAGGACCAGGCAGCCCTGGTGATGGACCTGATCGACCCGAGTTACCGCAACCTCGCGGCCTTGCCGAGCCTGGCGTCATGCACCCGCGATATCTACGCACCGGGTACGCGTTTCAGTGCCGAAGTGGTTTTGCGCATGGCACGCGGCATCGCCTCGGTGGCGTCGCATCTGCACCGGCATGGCATTACCCATGGCGACCTGTACGGCCACAATATTCTGTGGAACGCCGCGGGTGATTGTTTGCTTGGGGATTTTGGCGCGGCGTCGTTCCATGTCACGGCAGACACGCAGGAAACCAGGGCGTTGCAACGCATTGAAGTGCGTGCATTCGGGGTGTTGCTGGGGGAGTTGTTGGAGCGGGTAGAAGAAGGCTTCAATAATGAAGCACTGGTGGCGCTGCAACAAAGCTGCTGCCAGCCCGATGTATTGGCGCGCCCGAGCTTCGAAGAAATCGAAGCATTGCTGCACGCTCTGCCACACCACTAAACCAATGTGGGAACTGGCTTGCCTGCGATAGCCATAGGTATCTACTCAACTTTTGAAGGCAGCCAATTTCTCCTGTGGCGAGCAGGCTTGTCGAATCGTCGCACCGCCTGCGTTGGGCTGCGAAGCAGCCCCAAACCCAGTCGCTGAGTTCTTTCAG
>NZ_JAAQWK010000034.1:0-47222 GCF_012985445.1 Pseudomonas sp. WS 5532 | reverse complement strand
ACCACCTGTTTCGGAACAGGCGGAGAATCGGTCACGTTGCTACCGAAATGAGCGGTCACGCGTTAGCGAAATGAGCGGTCACGATCAACCGAAACGGCCGGTCACGGTGTTCCGAAATCCGCAGTCAAGCAAGTCAGCACTACCATTCAACATCATGCTTATTTCATAAGAGCGATGCGCAAGGCCGCTACGAACTCCATAGCCGAGTGCAGATTCCTTAAGTGACGCCAGCCGAATCGGCGCGATTTCACTTTCGGCGCTGGAATCGTTTGCCGCCCGACTACTGCCATCCAGCACCCCACTCAAGTCTGGGGGGGCAACTGGCTCGGCGAAAGCTGACACTGTGCCAACAGAACTGAGCAGCACCAGAGCGAGCGAAAATGAGGCTTTAAATTGCTCCATCGGTGTACCTCACTTCTACAATCCGCAGAGTCGGGTTAACCACGATGTCGGCCCTGGTACCGGCTTGAATGCCCAGATTTCGCAGGTGGTCGGAGATGCTCGCAGGCGACTCTGTAATTTGAACCACGATTGGAACAACGGGTGGCTTGCCCATGAATTTGGGTTCAAACCCTGAGAATGAAGCCAGCTTCACAACGGCCTGCTCCATCGTTCCATGCCATGGCATCGTCACGACCTGCTCCATACCCCGGATCTGTGCATAGATACGCGGTTGTGACGGCCTGTTTTTCATCTTGTCGTACTGCTCAGCCTCCGCGAGCTGAGCAAGGGATTTCTGAATGCGCTGAGCGGTTTCCTGCAGCTTTTGGTAGGCCGGATCATCGGAGTAGCTTTTCGGCGCCCCGCTGCGTTGACCGGCGCATCCAGAAAGAATGAATGCGAGCAACACAGATCCACATATCAAATTTTTCTTCATCGTTTTCGCTCGATAAGTCATGTCATTTCTTTGCGCCTAGGTAGCGTTGGTAAAGCATACGGCACGTTTCACCACTAAGCATAAACAAACGAAAGTCGGGCGAATTTACAAACAAAAGCCGCGTCTGTAAAGCAACGATGGTCATAGGTGACCTACCTTTCATCCCCTCACATCACCAGCACGGCCATAAAAGGGCAGATGTGACCTAAAAAAGTGTCTTCGGCACTCAATAGGTCACTGACGGCGTATTTTTTAAATGAACCCACATGACACCTAATCACTGTCGCCTAATCCAAAACAGGTTTTAGGTCACTCATCGCTTTTTGCCTGCCCCACCCCTGGCATGCGCGAACAGCTGCTCATTTGAGGTCCCGAAATTAGGTCACTCATCGCAGCGTTGAAAAATGCTGAAGGGAGCAGATGTGTAAATCGATGACGATCGAGGAGTTCAGTTTTCGGATAGGTCACTACGGGTATCGGAGATAGGAATGTGGCGACAATAGTCTGCATCTGATACGTTACTTGGAGACGGTTACGGTTCCGAGTAACGGGGGGAGCCAAAGAAAAGTTATGATTCCGAGTAGACTTGAGAAAACGAATGAACAGTACGTCATCAAAGCCTTGTCCGTATGCTCCCGGGCAGCCCAATCCTATGGGATCGACTCCCCACATTCGGTACCACCACTCACGGTTATCGAGCACCTCATAGCCCGTAAGCCCTCGATTGCCCGTAACACCTGGAAGCAGTACAAGAATGCCCTCCGGCATCACTTCACCCTCCTCCTGGCGGCAAGTACCGAGAAAGTCCTCCAGGAAGAGCTTCAGGCAGCCTTGACATTGCTTGATACGGTCACCTCAGAGGGGACTCTGCGATTCGGCACCCAAACGTCCTCTTTGAAACAGAAAGGCTTTAAGCGACCAGACTTTATCCGCTTGTTGGCATACCTCGATCAGAACGAGGGCAAACATCGATATGCGCGCCCTTTAAAGACTTGGCTTAAGGCAACCTATTTAGTCGGCCTTCGGCCCGGTGAATGGCATTCTGCCGGCGTCACAGAAATTCAGGGACGCCTGGTACTGATCGTTGAGAACGCAAAGGCCACTAACGGCCGCGGGAATGGTGAGCACAGATCCCTCGATCTGGGAGATTTGACCCCAGACGAGATGAGTGACATCCACGAGATGATCGCCATGCTTGAGGGCTATGCCGGCGAGATTGATTTCGACGTCCTGCAAACCAGGATTGGCGACTATATGAAGTATGCGACCAGGCACTGTTTCGGTAAGCGTGCCAAGTACCCCACTCTCTATTCAATGCGACATCAGTTCTCAGCTAACGCGAAACTTGCTGGCAATAGCAAGGCTGAAGTTGCGGCATTGATGGGACATGGCAGTGATGAGACTGCCGGAGAACATTACGCGAGAAAGGTATCTGGTGATTCTGCTGGCAAAGTTAAGCCGCTTTTGTCAGATGTCAAAAATGTTAGGGCGAAGGCAAAACAGTTTAAGCCGAAGTCTAAATTGAGCAGGGGACGCGGGGACTAATCTGTCAAATGAATTTCTGCAAACGCATAAGTAATTGGTCATTTGACACCAATTCAAAGAACATTTAGCGTCATGTTCACGTTGTGAGGACAAATATCCTTTGCAGCTAATTAGTAAAAAAGCCGCCCTATGAATTTCGCAGCTATGCTACCTAGCGCGGTACAAATTCATTTTGGAGCAGCTTTGTGTTAGCAAAAAATCATGCCTCAGATGCCGCCCTTATAACTCTTGCAAGCTCATCATCGGAAATTGTTTCAAGCTGATTAATAACGTTAGCGTACTCAGTTTTGAACCGCCCCATGAAATGACCCAGTTCTTTACCCGACAAGCCGGTGATGGCGGTTACCACCCTTCCGTTGAAGCGCTCTTTCAAAGCCTGACTCTTTGTCAACTCGTGAACACTCGCTTCGTAGGCGCCTTTGGATGCTGGAAATGACCTGAATACATCACTCAGATAAAACGACTTATCACTGCGCCACTCGAAAACCTTAAGATCTTGACGCTCCCCTAGCCATGACAGAAAGCCCATGTAAACCGGCCGTTTTCGGTCACGAACTCTAGCTATATGGTTTCGATTTTCAAGCGGATACAGTTCAGGACTGAAACGACTGCCGTTGGCCACAAAGGAATAAATTTGTTCAAGAGAATCAAAGCCAGATTCCCAGATGTTTGCATCGAAACCTAAAAAATGCAGCGCTGCCTTAAAGTCTCTGGTGATCAGGATTTCATCGAAGAGATGTGTTCCGTCCCGCATGGGTAGCCAGAGCCCATCATGACCAAACTTAAGCCCCATTTTGTGTGCCACTCTACCGACCAGGTTGCCAAGGTCATTCCAAGAAAAATACCCGGCCGAAAAATCAAATGACTCACATGGTGTGCTGATCAAGTCAGCTTGCAGGCACCCACCACCTTCAAGGGGCAGTCCTATGCTTAAAACAGGGCCGCTTTTCACCCACGGCATACTGCCTTGGTAGGTAGACGCCAATTTAGCGACGAGCTGCTCTGACGTCAGCTCCTTGAAGAGTTTGTTTTCTACCAGTAGATCCAGATCGCCGAAATCAGGCTTCATCCTGTAGGACTGGATAGGCTGCAAACGGAAAACCAAGCCAATCTCTGCTGACAGTGACGCCAGGCGCTCCAGCAGACCTTGAAGCATTAAACCTGCCACCTCCTTTGATACACGCTTGGCGCCATACGAGGCCAGTGCATTACCTCCCATGGGTGCCCTCCTTGACCTTTTGATGATATTTCATAGCTGTTCCTTCTCGGCAGTAATTATCACAGTGCTTCCATCAGAGAGCTTGAATTCAGATGGTACCCCCCAGCGGTAAGTATCAATTGAACTTGCCCCAATAGTACTCGTGCCTCCAATCGGAAGCTGACAGCCTTTGTTGATCTCTGCCATTTTTTGTACGTCCGAGGATTGTTTGTTAACCGTAACATAGGCCTTCAAGCCGCTCACAGTTCGTTCAAGAGGCAGGACCATTGCAGTTGTACCGTAACTACCATCAACGCTATACGTCGTCTGAACCGGCGTCCCTGCGAGATCACGAGTAAACCGGCATGTCGTCGAGATCTCTTGGCGATTTAGCTGTAATGGGGTTGGGGACCCCATAACCACAGTGAAGGTGGTATTTGCACCCTCGACTTTGAAATTTAGCTTGGCAGTGGTGGCTTCAGCCTGGGCAGTACCTACAAACAGTGCGCAGCTAAGGGCAATGAGCATTTTATGTTGCATGTTTACGCCTTCGTTCACGGACACGGAAATGATGCGACAGTCTCTCTGCACTCTGTTTTCACCGTGAAAACAGATGGCAGGAAATGACCCTCGTCACTATCAAGCTACGAGCTCCGCTTGGTCGTTTTGGTTACTTTGGTTACGTTCAGCCGGTGCTGGTTGAGAGGCTAAATCTTTTTCTGCTTTATCCAACTCCTTAAGGACCTCATCCAAAAGCATCCGTGTCTTGACGTTCAAGGAGACAAACCCCGGATCTTGGCGGATGGTTTTAGCGGCCTGGTACAAAGTTTCAGAATGCTTTTTCACCGCCTTTTTGATGCCTGCACCAGGCGCGTGAATAGCGGTAGCCCTCCCCTTCCCTTCCTGCTGGGCGCGCTCAAGCATTTTTTCCAGGACAGCTACTGCTTTATTGCCGTGCTTTTTGAGTAGCTTCACCGCTTCGGTAGCAGAAATCTTTTCTGCGATAACCGTGTCCCGTATAAATTTCGGACCTCCCACCAATGTCAGCAGACCTTCAACATACCCAACCCCCAAATCCAACCGGGTCGCCACGTTCTCAGGTTCCCAACCATTGCGGACCAATCGCTTGCACACTAGCCCTGTTTCGTATGGCGTTAAATTGAGCCCAGTATTACTTTGGAAGAGCTTGACCGTGAGGTCCTCGATCGAAACCCCACGCTCTTCGAGCACGACCGGCACAGTCAGGATCTCAGCACCTTCCTGTATAGCCAGTTGAACCGCTTCCGTTCGGCAGTGACCGTCGGTCACATAGAGGACCTCAACATCTCCCTCCTGAGCGACGAAGACAGCGATGGGCTTGTCCATGTAGTAGCCCTCTTCCTTCATGGAGTTGGCCAACTTCCGGATGTGTGCAGTCAAACCTGGACGCGGTACCCGCCGATTGAAACTAGGCATGAATTTCAGGCGATCCGGCGCGACCTGCCAAAGGTCGCGGCTCTTAACCCCGGACATCGCAGATTTTACTCGGCCGTGTACCAGGTCCTGATCAAAGGTATCGAGAGCAAGGTCTTGTTGGGTATCAGTCATCATTTTCACCTCTAAATTTGGGCTCATTCGAGAGAACCACTGTCGGCTTGTTGATGGTTACTGCCACGGGTAAGCCGGGCAACGGCATGCCTCAAAATTGAATCTGGGCAGGTACGGCGTCGCTTGCTATCAGCTGCTGACAAATAAGCCTTCCAGGTGCTTACAGCGATCGGCTTAACCAGTCCTTGATTCAATTCGTTCAGCGCCTGCAACTGCGTGACTCCTGCGGCATCAATGAGCGCCCGGAGGGTATCTGCTGGTGTTTTTCCTGAGGTCATTCAGGGTCTCCGTGGTGCACTTGTGCACCTATATTACACAATAATGCTCCATCATCAACAAACGAAAGTCGCTTGTGACCTATTTTCTTCACGCGAACCGTCTTAGGTCACCTGCGGCCAAATTACGCCGAATAGAACCCAGCTCGGCGCCCGTCCTCCAGCCGGCAAAGGCAGGTTAGAACAACTGATTTTGGGTAATTGATCATTTTTTTTGTAAAAACCCTATAACGTTCTACTATTTCTGTTGAATCCTTATAGGGTTAAGCCTAGTATTTCGACACCAAACATCAAAAACGGGTGCCAAATGGAAAACGCTGAATTCGGATTGGAGCAATACCCTTACACGAACTTCGACGAATTGCGGCTTGCGCCTAAATTTGCCGCAGAGTGTCTTGGGGTGAGCCAACAGACCCTGGTGCTATTAGAAAAAGAACACGATCTTCAAATTGACCGAGTCCTGCGTGGCACGGTGCCAGTTCGAGGCTACTCGCTGGATGACATTTTCCGGATAGCTGCCATTCGACGTGATAGCGGTCACATCAAAGGGTTCCCCCGGCCTATCACCATTTCTACCTATGTACAGAAAGGTGGCACGGCCAAGACAACCTCCTCTTGCAATCTCGGGATCATGTTCAGCCTTGCAGGCTTCAAAACTTTAATTATCGACAACGATCAGCAAGCAGACGTATCAAGCATGATGGGCTACGACCCAGACCTTACTGCTGAGGAACTCGTTGATTTGGGAATTCCTGGCGATCGTGCTGTCACCGGCCATATCGGCAACCTTATGCGCGTAGGGAACATGTACCAGCCGATGGAGTTGTCCGAAGTCATCCGCAAGCCCTTTGGTGAGTTTGGTCCTCATCTGATCCCTGCAGAGGACTCACTGGACGACATGGATATCGTGCTGCGCAACGCAAATGGATCAGACTTCAGGTACTCGATTTTCTTCGAGCAAGCTCGCAGCGGAAAGCTCCCCCACTGTGATTTCTCGAAGTACGACGTAATCATCATGGACAACGCGCCGTCTGGCTCAATGTTGTCACGCAATTCGATGGTTGCAGCTGACTTCCTGATTTGCCCTATTCGCATGGACAAGTTTTCTTTCCGTGCCCTCTCCCGCCTTGCTTACAAGCTCGGCGAGTTCGCCAAAGACTTTGATCGCTCACCGGAGATCATCGCAGTGCCTACGATGTATATCCGTAATCGGCCCCGAATTCAGGCCAACCTCGATCGTTTGAAAAACCTTTTCCCTGGTAAGGTCACAGAAAGCCCTCTTTACCTGTCCGAGGATTACTCCAAAAGCTTGGAGGACGGACTACCATTGGCACTTTGGCGAGCGGGCGGTGAAAACTCCCTCGGCGCTATGCGTAATGTCTTTGGCGAGGTTGTTACTCGCATCCGTGAATTGTTGGAGCCTTCCAAATGAAAGCATCTCGACCACTCGGTAGCGCACCGCCAGTTGAAACGGTTAAGACGACTCATATCCAAGGAATAAGCGTGAATGCCGCTCCGCCGGCTAAATTAGATGTTTCAATGGAAGAGGTTTTGCGGCGGCAAGGGTTGCTGGATGAACCCGTACAACCAGCAATTTTTCACGGTGAAAAGTCATCTGAAGCTGGTTTTCACGGTGAAAACGTCGGTGACGTGGCTAACGATCGTGTGCCTGTAACCAGCCAGGTCAAGGAAGGGGAGTACCTTCCAGCCAAAGAAGGCGTTGAATCTATACCGGTCACGTTTATTGATCCAAGTCCTTTCCAACCGCGAAGGATTTTTGATCAGGCCAAGCTACTCCTGCTGGCTGACTCTATTCAAGACAATGGAGGTCTCAACAATCCAATTGTTGTCCGTAGGGTCGGCGATCGCTTTGAACTCGTTGCAGGTGAAAGGCGGTGGCGATCCATTGGGGAGATTCTTCGTTGGAACTCGATTGAAGCGTATGTACGCGATCTCAGTGATGAAGACGCAGCGGTCCTGGCAGTTACCGACAACGATGCTCATGAGTCATTAACTGATTTCGAGAGGGGGTTGAGCTACAAACGCTTACTCGATGAAAAACGAGTAAAAAACCAGATGATCCTATCTCGACGTGTTGGACGAAGCATGGCCACGATCAGTCGATGCCTTGCGTATTTCAAGCTACCCAGTGAGGTGCTCAAGATGCTTGAAGAAGAGCCAGCGCTGATTGGTACGAAGTACGTTGCCGAGCTCGCCGCATTTGTCGATGCCGGGCACAAAGACCTGGTCGTAGAGGCTGCTCAGCTTGTCTTCGATACAAAGCTCTCACAGGAAGGGGCCGTCAATTGGATAAAACAATCAATCAAAAAGGGCGCGCATGCCCCACAAAAGCCGCAGATCGTGACACTCAGATCGAGAGGGCAAGCTGTAGCGGATGTAAAGATACAGGGGCAGAAGGTCGTTTTTGCGTGCCCTAAAGGCACTGATCCAGCAGATTTACTTGCTCAGATCCAGAAGCTTTTTGAAGAGCCGGCCGATTAAAGTCGAACCTGTGGGCTCAGGGGCATCAACAGATGCCCCTTTTTTTTGGCTCATTTTTTGTGTTACGAGCTGCCTTCGCTGAGTAGCAGTGTAGTTCGGGGGTATTAAATTTTCACGGTGAAAACCAATTGACCGTGTCTACTGAGGATTATATGTCCAAAAATCTATAGGGCTCGCGGTAGAAACAAACGTGGTTTTCACGGTGAAAACCTTTGACGTGATCGATCTTGAGAGCGGATATGGAAGAGTATGGAAGAGGGGAGGGGGAGAAAATTACGCGGAGCTCAGAAGTCCAAGTTTTCACGGTGAAAACTTGGAGGTCATGAGTGCGTTAGAGAGTGACCAGGTAAGGGTTAATCAACCCTAATTTCAATCGGACGCGTCTGTAGGGGGGACAGAGATGAAAAGCTGAAGGCCATCTTCATAAGGCGGTAGATACTTGTCAGCGACGAAGGTATAAAAATTATTGACTACCATTGCGCTGCCGGTGCCATCAACCAGGTACTCACTCCACTTTTTCATCAGTAAGCGATTGCTTCTGATAGTCTGCGCGAAGTTGTGATGAAGCTCATCACGATCGTTTTCACTTAGGCCGCTCAGAATTTCGTCTACTTGAGAGCGCCGGAAGATATTGAACTCTCGGCGAGCAGTCGCATCATCCTGTAGCAGATCGCCCTGCATCTGAGGTTCACGCTTTTTCTTCTCAGGTGCGACAAGCTTGTCCAGGGCAGTCTTGGCAACCTTGATGTCACCATCTCTCAACACTTTCAGGAAATAAGGCGCGAGACCTTTGACGCCATTTTTGATTTTCCCTTCAAGGTAGCGGGTCTGGACATAGTCCATGACGGCATCGATTCGGTCTTCAGAGTGAAGCGCTAACGCTTCCTTAGCCTGCGCTTCAGTCAGGCTAAAGTTAGCCTGGAGCTTGGTTAACAATTCGTGGTTGAAGCTAGAAGGGGAGTCGATCGCGAGCGCACCTTGGGTGTTTTCGTGAATGAGGAACTTTACCCCTACGACTTTTCGCTTCTCGCGATGCAGTTCAACCTCAACGTGTAGATCTGAAATTGAATTAATCTCTTTCATCGCAGGTTGAATTACAGCGCGGTTTAGAATTTTGAACTCGTCATAGCTGGCTGTCGACTCGACACCCAGTAACTCACGGAACAAGGACAACGGTAGAACAGGAGACTGCCGGATTGCTCGGTACCGGGCACAATTTTCATAAAGTGCTAGGGCATGCCCAGAGCTAAAACGACTTATGATAAGAAGGTCAATACGCGCATATAATTCGGGGTTGTACAGTTTGCTTTTGAGTTGTGGGCTGTATGCGTAACTGCAGACACCGTCTTTGATCGAAGCACCGGCAAGCGCCGTGGTAACACCCCAGTCACTCTTGCCCTTGTGATCAATGATGTCCCATTTGATGGGGGTTGTTACCATATCCTCAAGTGCATCCTTGAGGTATTTAACATTCTTGCTGTCAAAGCCTGCGAGATCCATTAGATCTCGCACAGTGATTGTATGCAGCTGAACGTTCGAATCAGGGAACTCATCGTAGGCATTATGCAGAAGTACATTCCACGCCTTTCGTTGAAGGCATGAAATGTCGTTTTTGATGTGAATGGCACCAGCGTGTTTTCGCACTGTGGGTGCAAGTACACCTTGGCTGGTCCCACTGACCTGCAGATTGCCCATGGATTCCCCCTGATTCCTCCGATGCACAGGATAGTATGACCAAAGTCAAGAATGATCAAGAAAATAGCAAAAAAAAACAAACAAACAAATCGCTTTTCCGGGCCTTACAGCCGGACCGTTTCAAACTTCTGTAACTGGTGGTCTTTTTCAACGATGACCCATGGTATTTCAGTCGTAAGTTGTTTGTCTGTTTTTTTTCTAGAGCAACACAGCACAAGCATTTAGGAGACTGCAAAGCCTTGATTTACAAGGGCTGCAGGGGTGGTCAGGTGAACGTTTATGGGGTGAGGGTGAACGTTTATGGGGCCCGGGGTGAATAGTTATGGGGAGGCAATTTTTTACAGGTGAAAGGCTATGGGGAGCATGGGTGAAAGCCTATGGGGTCAGAGGTGAAAAGCTATGGGGATCGTAAAGTGAACGTTTATGGGGGCCTTCGAAGCAGCACGGTGACTTATTTTTTGTCGATCTGCTTTCAAAGGTGAACAGATATGGGGCCGTACAGAGCTGAGATGGAGGCTTCCTAACCCTGAGATCTGTTTTTCGGACTGAAATCTTCGTTTTGAAGCCTGGTGATGTACGCAATAGCTGCCTTCTTTTCCTTAGGTGAAAGGATATGGGGCCGCAAAAAAGTCCCGTAATCCCTAGAAAACAGGACCGTTAACCCGATAGCCGGGCCAAAGGTGAAAGGATATGGGTCACATTTGACCTAGGATTCAAACAAGCCAATGCGGGTCAAAAAACGCTAACAAATTACCCAAAGGTGAAAGGTTATGGGGAAATGGTTTCAGCATAGGTTTAACCCAATGAATCCGGGGGGTTAACGAAGGAATTTCACCTGAAAGGTGAAGTTTTATGGGCAGTATCCTTTGGGCCGCACAATCGTGCCCAACCCACACCGTCAAAGTCAGGCGGTTGCTGAAAAATGGTTAGGTGTGACCTAAACAAAAGAGGGTGACCCGGTGTGTAAGGTGAACATATATGGGCAAGGTGTAGGGGAGACAAGATCGCGCTGCATGGGCCGATTGATTGAAAGGTGAACGTTTATGGGGCTCCCTAGAAGCGCTATTATTTTTACTTTCGTTGATTTATCCTTGCGGCTCATCGGAAGTAAATGCTTCCGCACCGTCTGTCCCGTGAGGTACATATGCAATCTCAACTCCCCACCTACGACGTTCCTAAAGACTCCAGTTCAGTAAGCCGCGGAGTTTTCGCGGTGGCAGCAGCTGCCCGCGTCTCTAACCGTCTCGATCTGGCAGATCTGCCAAACCCGCCGAAGAATGATGCGTTTCGTCCGCGATAGGGGAGGGCGGTAATGTCTTCTTTCGTCTACCCCGAGAACCAGGTATTCAGTTTCTGCGGGCATATCGAAGATCGACCGTCGTCAGAAGTGAAGAGCGGTTATGTGGTAGCTGACACCGCTGAATTGGCGATTGCCTCGATGCGCGATTATGGCTTTGTCGTTTCTGCTATCACCTCGCTGTCGGAGGTGAAGCAAACAGTGAGCATCTTGGAACTCATTGCTCAGCAGCATCCTGCTGTTGAGCCTTCTGAGTTTGTAGATGTTTACCCGGCACAGATCCGCCCCTACCCGGAAGAAAGCGTTTTCTGCTTCACAGGGCATGTCGTCGATAAATATGGCGCACTGAAAGCTGGTTTTATAGTGGCCAGCGATGTCGAGTTCGTAATCAATTATCTGCAGGGGCTCGGCTTCATCGTCGAATCGGCTACCTCGCTGGGCGATTTACGCCAGGTGATGGCAGACATGCTGAAAATCGCGGCAGACGATCATTCGTTCGACCATTCCTGCGTCGTTAACGTCAAAGCGGCCGCTTAATCGCGGCCGACACCATTTAGCTCATCCCCCCCCACACGACATTCGTTGACACTAAAGGTATTTTTGCGTATTTTCCGCCTGTATCGTATAACGAAAGTCAGCGGAGATATCTGGCTATGCCAGCTTCAAATCAACGTGATGAAGAGTATGTGCTCGATCTGAGCAAGCTCAGCTTCTACAAAAAATATTTCGGGAAGCTGCTAAACGCACTGCTCGTGTCATGCGTGTTGAATATTGGTTTCCTTGCCGCATTCGTGGTCACGAAAAATCAAAAGGTCGAGCGCGAATATTTTGGCATGGACTTTAAGACCGGTCGGCAGATGCCAATGGTTCCGCTGGGAAATCCATACGTATCACAGCAAAAACTCCTCGACTTCACAGTCGAGTGTGTGGGCCAAGCCAACACGTTCGATTTTGCGAATACGACAACCCAGCTGCAGCGGAATTCTCGCTGCTTTACACCAGACGGCTGGTCAACATTCATGGAGGCGCTGGACAAATCTGGGAACGTCGAGCTCGTCAAGAAGCAAAAGTTGGTTACAACCGCGGTGCCAATCGCAGCGCCGGTCATCACACGTCAAGGCAACAAGAAGGGTATCTACACTTGGGAGATTGAAGTTCCCTTTTTGGTCAGCTACCAGGGTGGCCAGTCGGGGCGTACTGTCGCGACCCAGAAAATGTTGGTGACCTTGCTTATCAGCCGGGTAAGCAATTACGAAAGTGAAGACGGTCTCGGGATTGCTCAATACATCGGGAGCGACCTGTGATGGTAAGACTCCCAAGCTGGCACGCCGGTATCGTCTGCGGATTGTCTCTGTCCATATCACTTGCATGCTCAGCTGCAGAAGTTCCAGCAGCGGCATCGCAACCCGCCGGATCTGCAACGGCCGGCAGCCCTGGTCAACCGATTCCGGAATTACCGCCGTTACCAGATATCAATCAGACGGCGTACAAGGAAGTTGTGCAAGAAGCTGCACCTTTGTCACCTGAGCAAATCAAGGGGCTTCGTAAAATTGTTGATGACGCCGAAAGAGCGGCATCGGCACAGCCGCGGTTTTTTCCGAAAATTGTAACCAACTCTGTTCAGGTTTCATTATCACCAGGCCAAACTCCACAAGTAGTTCGTTTGTACAGCGGTTTTGTAACAACTCTGCTTATTGTTGATCAGGTAGGGAATCCGCTGATCGTAAAAGACGTGACAGTAGGAAATGAAGACAAAAACTTTACCGTGACTTGGAGTAAGGAGGCCGAGACCGTTGGCTCAAATTATGTGAAGTTGTCTCCCAAAACAACTTATGCCTACGGCAACGTATCAATTAATCTCGCTGGGATAAACGTTCCGGTTTCTTTGACGCTCGTAAGTGGTCAACGAGAAGTTGATGATCGAGTAGATGTAAGGGTCCAGGGTGTAGGAAACATTGTCCAAAACACATTACCTAAAGGTGTGGAGCCAGTCGTATTGGATATGCTCGCAGGTTTTGGGCCGAAGGATTCGACCACGCTAAAAACTTCAAATCCGGATGTTAAGGCATGGGAGTACAACGATAAATTTTATGTTCGTACAAACTTCGCTTTGTTGTCTCCAGCCTACCTCTCAATGCAAAAGTCGGCCGATGGTGCTGCAGTTTATGAGATTCCGCGCACCCCAGTGTTGATTGCACTCAGCAATGGCGCTGCAGTAACCATCAATTTGAGCGGGTATTAATGATGTCGGAAAGTATTAAAGCTAGTCGCATACAAAATTTGAAGGACGCATTCAGCGATGGTCCTACCAGATTGATATACATTGGTTCGATCGTCCTGATCCTAGTTTGTGTGGGGGTTGGGTACTGGGTGTTTGTGCACAATAAAGGTAAAGCTTCGGATCCAAGTAGAGTTACTTCATTCAATGGAGTTGCAGGGGCACCCTCACCGGTAGGCCAGAACGGTTTACCTAAGGCTACTCCCCAATACGACGGTTTTGTTGCGGACGAAAATGCCGCTAATGCAAACCGGGCGCTTGAAACTGGCACAAGCGCAATACCAACGGTCAGAACCGGTGTGCAGGAATCAGTTGTTGAGCCTGAAAAAAAATCAGTTGAAGTTGCACAACCGACACCTACGCCCGAAGAGATGCGACGAGATGCAGAACGGTACGCGGCAGAACAGATTGCCGCACAAACACGTTATGACGCCGAGCGGACAAAAAATGACGAGGCAATTAAGGCTCGCAAAGATGCAATGAAGAGTCAGGTCAACTTGTTGGTTACAAGCTGGCAACCAGGTGCTGCGAAGACCTACGAAATATATGCCAGCAAAGAAGGTGTGGGTAGTGCACCTGGCGCGGGTTCACAAAACCCCGATAGTGGGCAGAATGGTCCGGCATCTCCTCCATTGGCAAAGGCCGGCGATCTGCAATGCGGCCAAGTAGATACCGCTGTCAATACCGATGAGCCCGGGCCAGTGCTGGCGACAATTTGGCAGGAAGGGAAACTGAAAAAGACCAAGCTGCTTGGTAAAGCGGAAAATGGTCAAAACGGCGGCAAACCAACACTGCATTTTACAACGGCCAACATTCCGGGTGTATCTGGTGCACAAACCGTAGACGCTTACGCGGTAGACCCTTTTACATCGAGAACTGCACTGGCTACAGCTGTTGACAATCATTATATCGAGCGCTACGGAACTTTCCTGGCTTCAGCCTTTGTTGAAGGTTATGGGAGCGCTGTTATCCAAGGTGGCCAAAATCAACAATTGGTAGCAAGCCCGAGTGGCACCGTTGTTCAAACGGATGCGCTAAACAATAAACAGATCATTTCCGCTGCATTTGGCAATGTGGGCAAGAAGGTTGGGGACAACATGGCTAACTCAATCAATAGGCCTGCAACTTACACAGTGGATTCCGGCACAGCGGTCTGTATTCTTTTTATGAACGACGTGCAAGTTAAGAATAATGGGGGTCGAGGATGAGTGAGTTAGATCAAGAGGACGTATTGGGCGCAAATGAATTTGACGATGAGCCCTCGGTCGTTACTAAGCCTAAGAAAAAAAGTCCTATTGCACTTATCGGGGGTGTGGCCGCAGTTGTAGCTATCGTAGGGCTGGGTCTTTTCAAAATTTACGGCCCCTTGATCATGGGACAGAGTGACGCGAGCGCTGGTTATATTCCCGTTGAAGGCGCATATGGTCAGACCGCACCTGCAGGTGGTGGATACGCGGACCCCTATGCTGGACAAGCGCAGCAACCAACTCCTCAGGCAACTGGGTTTGGCCAGCAGCAGAGTGTTGGTCAACCACAGGGAAATCAGTTTTCGCAACCCGGTATGTCCCAACCTGTTACGCAGCAGGTTCATGACTATCAGCAACAAGCGATCGAGTCGCCTCCAGCACCGGCTCAGGTCCAATCTGCACAGGCCTCATTACAAAATTTGTCACCAGAACCGCATCGTTCTGAGGCGCAAGCACCTCAAGATGTTGGTGTCGGACTCAGCGCACCTCAACTGCAGCAGGTATTGAGCTACGACATCCAGTTAAAGATGATCCAGGAGCAAATGCAGGTGATGAGCCTGCAGTTAAACGAGATCAACAAGAAACTTGATTCCGGAAAGGCAAATCCACCGGTTGCTAAAACAGTTCCAGCGTCGGCTCCCGCAAAACAAGTCAGTCACGCTGCAAAGCAACCCCCCAAGGCCACATCACCGTCTAAGGAGCCTGCCGCTGCAAAAGAAAGCCCGGCAAGTATTACTTTAAAAGCGGTGTTAGACGGTCGCGCTTGGTTTCTCACTAAGAGCGGCGAAAGCCTAAGTGTGTCTGAAGGCGACAATATCGCTGGTGTCGGAAAAGTCAGCAAAATCGACGTCGACCGCGGCGAAGTTTATATGTCCAATGGCCTGGTCTACCGTTAAGAGGCAAACACTGTGGGTGGAATGATAGATGCGTCAACAATGCTCTCGACTTTTGCCCAATCAATTCCCGGGTTTGAAGCGTTATTAAACTCGTTTGTGGCACTTGCCGGTGTTGTACTCACCGGCATGGCAATCTTTAAAGCCATTGAGGTCGATAAAGCAGGAGGTGCCTCCCAAGGAATGAGTTGGTCGACTCCCGTTCTGTATCTGCTCTGCGGGGCTGCGTTGTTCAACTTTGCCTCAAGTGTTGATATGGCTCTTGAGACACTGTGGGGAGGCTCGACTTCTGTTAAGAACTTAATGAGTTACAAAGGTTCGGGCGCCATGCCCGCACAGACATCTGAAATGATTGGTGTACTTGTTCTCGTGCTAAGGCTCTACGGCTACATAACTTATGCCAGAGGTTGGCTGAGTCTTCGAAAATTAGGGCACGGGCAGAACGGGAATGATGAAAATTTTAAAAAGTCGATGATTAGACTTGTAGCAGGCGTTGGACTAATCAACCTGGTAGGAACTGCGAATTTGATTTCCTCAACCTTCGGGTTTGGGGATGTACTTTAAATAGGAGATGCAATGATGGCTATTAAAATCCGGCAAGTTAAGACTAACGTAGCGAAGGGTGAGCGTAAGCTCAAAAGCTTTGTTACCTTTTTGGGCGGCGTTGTTTGCTTTGCTATCTCGCATGCAGCTTTCGCTATTAGCGCAGGGGATGCTGCAAAGAATGTTAACGGAAGCTTTGACGGTATTTCATTGGCCGTCCAAGGCTTCTTTGCACTTGCCGGCTTGTGCATGTGCGGGCTATCGATCTTCACGTTTTACAAACACAACAAGACCGACGGGCAGCAAGGTAAGCTGTCGACGGCAGCAATTCTCCTTATCGGCGGTGGGGCACTGTTTTACATTGCCAGCGTAATTACTACCTCGGGTGATACCGTCTGGGGAACTGGTGGTGGTGACAAAACTCGCGTAACTATCCAGCGTTAATAAGGCAGATCAGAGAATGTCAATGATTGAGCTGTCTGTTTGTCGTGATCTTAGAAAAGTGCCTTTGATCAATCACGGATCAAAACATGATAAGAGCGCGCAAGAGCAACGAGCCGCTGTTATTGCCCAAGGTCGATTCGGGCGTCGGTGTGTTTGTTGTGATTTCGCATTTGGCACAACAGACAGTTTCGATCTTCATCATATCGACGGTGATCATACAAACAATTCCAATGAGAATGTTGCGCCTGTATGTGAGTTGTGCCACTCAGCGTTTCATATTGATCTTGTCTCAAAAAAGTGGCCTTCCAACACCGGAAAAATAATTTTCTTGCCTGAGTTGTCTCAGGCTCAGTTGAACAATTTGCTTCAAGCGGTTTTTTTCGCCATGGCCATGCAGGTGAGCTCGACAGAAAAAACACCGGTCGCCGATGTGCATCAATTTCACCCGCACACCGTTTACCGAAGGTTGATGGAGCGTGCTCACCAGGTGGAAATGAACGAACAAGGCGAAACAGTGCGTAAGGGCTTCTCGGATCCGGTGGTATTTAGCCGCGTTCTCCTTGATATGTCCGATGAAGAATACGCCAACCGGAATATGTTGATTGCTGGATGCCGCTTCGTGCCCGGCGCGGATTATTTCATCCAGCAAGCTGGTAACTGGGCCGCCAATGGTGCGTCGTTCAGTCGCTTGGATCTGGCTGCTTGGCCGGGCGTAGCGGGGCTTATCTAATGGGTGTTATGCGATTTGGTTGTGTCCGGTTTGATGCTGATGATCCCAACATGGGTGGGTGGGCTTCTGTTGACGGCCAAGAAAGCTACCGGATTTCTTCGGTGGGGAATCTCGACAACGAAACCTTGTGGTGGACCAACTTATCCTTCTCTGCCATCTATGGAGCCAATCTGCATAAGACACCTTACATTAAGCGGACTACATATCTGAACTCATGGTTGCAAGAGGGCCAAAATGACATTTGTAATGGTTGGGGTTTTTTAAGGCGGTCTTATACTGAGGATACAATCACGCAAGCTTTGTCGGGTATATTCCATCGCGTAATGGTATTTGCTACGAAAACCTATGGTCTTAAACCACAAAGTTCAGTACCTATGCACGACAACCTTGCAGATGAACTTCGGTGCAAGATTCTACCAGATAAAGACCAGCATATTGGCCCGGAAGTAGACGGTGCTTTGTCCGCTGCTCATCAATATTATACGTACTGTTTGACACCTCATTACAATCGTGAAGAAATGGTTGTAGTGCGATTCTCCGTCCCGGCGGTGAAGTATTCGCAGGAAATGCTAGGGCTCATTATCCCTAGTGAGCAAGTCGAGTTTGTTGCTGCTGAACAAATTGCTTCGCTGTCTGACCGCATTGGGTGGGTGGTTAATAACCCAAGCCCTGTTCTTGCGCGTGTTACAGTTTCAAACATTAACCCTGATTATGTGAATGTCATTGCCTTCGCAAATGGCGCAAAATCAGGCAGCAATCGTTCATGGGTTTCGCAGCCAGAATTGCTTCTTCTTTCTCAATACGCAAAGGTCGAAGTCATATCTGCTTTTGTTTTCAGTGGATACGAGTCCCTGGACAAGGCCTGTTCGTTGCCGCCCTTCTCACAATTGCAGTCCATGGCTCCTACAGCCGAACTTATCTCTATGAATCACTGGATTGGATTGACCAGAGAAAATTGCTATCGGTTGGAGCCAAAAAGCACTGAGTATCGTGCCATATCTCCGCGAGCTGCGTGGATGACCGCTATCGATCGATTCATGATGTTCACTTACGCTCTGCAATTGCATCGTGCAGGGATTATTATTCGAAAATATGGCGCAGGCGGCGTTACTTGTTTGATTCCTAAGCATAATTTCAAAGACGCATATGAGATTGCAGCGTCAATTGGTTTGATTTCGCCTCCTAATATTTCCTCAGATATTGAGGTTCAAGAAGAGCTTCAAGGCCATGTCTAACGCTGAAGATGCGCTGCTTATTGAAGTAGCCTTACGTGATTCCAGGCACGTAGGAGTAATCATGGCTTTAGACCGGATGATGCTATTGCCTGTAAATGAAGAACAGTTACAGGTGGCGATGCGCGATCTAGAGTTGGTTAAAACATTCATCAATACCAATTTACCAAGCGGATTGCGTGAGTCTGCCAGAGCCATGTTTGTTGAACATGGCAGGTTAGTCGCTAATCACTATCGCACACACTTGGCGTCAGAGGTTTAAATATGAGTTTTGCAACGTCAGTGGTTGAGACAGTAGAAGGCCTGCTTGCTTACTTTGGTGGAAAGCTCAAGCAGAACCTGGCGGACTATATTGATATTGAGTCAGTCGATGATGAGAGCACGCTGACCCTGAAAGATGGAACGCTGCTCACCGTCATACAGTTGCATGGTTCCTTTCGTATGATCGGGGAGCAGGAATTCTCTGATTGTGACAGCCTAATCAGCAAAAGTTTGAAGGCCTATCTTAATAATGGTGGGCATGCGATCCACGTTTACTTCAGTGGGGACCCTGATAACGCCGCTAGCGATATCGAGAAAGCTATCGAGCCATCGCGTGCTACTGCACGTCGGCTAGGGTTGGCCCTGGACGATCTCTTTGAAGAGGACGTCAAGCATCTCTCGAAATTCTGTACCAAAGAGAAGGGCTATCTGACGCTTCTGACCCGCCCGTCCGCGGTAACTTCCGCCGAGCAGAAGCGCGACATCAAAGCCAAGATGGAATTGTTCGAAGCCCATCCGCTGCCGCGAATGCGGGATGTACCCAACGTTTTTGCCGCCTTGCAGTCCTTGAGGACTCGGCACAAATCGTTTGTTGACGCGATGATCAGCGACCTTAAGGAGGTATTCATCTCTGCGGAAGTTTTGGACGTGCACGCTGCAGGACGAGAGATGCGCTCAAGCGTCGATCCCGATTTCACTGCGGACGAATGGCGCCCTGTGTTGCCTGGCGACAAAATTCCGGTCCGCGCTGTTCGTCGAGATCCTAAAGACATGTCGGGTGCGTATTGGCCGCGGCTCGATCGGCAGTTGAGCCCCCGCGATGCCAAAAAACTCGGTAGAAAATATCTGACTGTAGGCGATCGAATTTATGCGCCGATGTATATCCATTTGCATCCCTCCGAGATCAAACCATTTCAGCAGTTGTTTCTGCGAGTAGGTGAAAGTCGGTTGCCGTGGAGGATCAGTTTTCTGATCGAGTCAGGTGGCCTGGCCATGGTCGGGTTCAAGAACATGATTGCCGCTATCGTCGGCTTTACAAATCCTGACAATAGGTTGTTCCGTGATGCTGTGCAGGCCGTTCGCGACATGGTCAAGCATCAAGACGCTTTGGACGTGCGCCTGCGTGTCGACTTTGCAACATGGGCGCCGGCAGGCGAAGAAAAGCTTCTTGCAACCCGGGCATCACGCCTTGCACGGGCCGTTCAAGGGTGGGGTGGTGCTGATGTGCGAGAAGTCTCAGGTGATCAGTTCCAAGGCTTTATATCAACTGCTCTATGCCTGAGCCTCAACAGTGTTGCAACGCCGGCTTGCGCGATCTTGGGGGACGTTACCAACATGCTGCCGTTCTACCGGCCGGCATCACCTTGGGCGGACGGCGGAGCGGTTCTCTATCGAACGCCTGACGGCAAAATCTGGCCCTATCAACCCAACTCCCCTGTTCAGTCGAGCTGGATCACATGTGCCGTTGCAGAGCCACGTTCAGGTAAAACGGTAAACGGCAACCTGGTAAACCTCGCGCTGTGCCTATCCCCGGGGATTACCCGAATACCAATGATCGGTATCGTCGACGTGGGTAAAGGCAGTGCTGGCCTCATTTCGCTGCTGCAACACGCATTACCCGAAGGATCACGGCATTTAGCGGTATCTATTCGATTGCGAATGACCCCTGAGTTCGCAATTAACCCCTTGGATACCCAGCCCGGGTCGCGCTTTTTGCTGCCGAGCGAATTTGCTTTTGTGACCAACTTTCTTTCGCTGCTGGTCACTCCTATGGGGGCAAGTGCTCCTGCGGATGGCATGGTCGGGTTAGTCAAGTTTACCATTCAAGAGGCATACCGTTTTTATTCTGGGGACGGAAACAACTCCCGAGCAAAACCATACACCCGTAACACCAGCGGCGCCGAGCTTGTGGATGCAGCAATTGATCGATATGGCATCACGGTCGATCGCAGGACCACCTGGTGGGAGATCGTCGATTCGCTGTTTGATATGGGAGATCTGCATGCGTCTGTTTTGGCACAACGGCAGGCCGTTCCCACACTTGCGGATATTGCTGCTGTAAGCCGTGAACAGCAGTTTGTTGATCTTTATGGCAACAAAAAAACCGAAGATGGCGAGCCCCTCTTGGATGCCTTTTCACGGATGATGTCTGAATCTATCCGGAGCTATCCGATTCTTGCTTTGCCTACGGCATTTGATCTTGGCGAGGCCAGGGTAGTTTCTCTCGATCTCGCGGAGGTCGCCAAGAGTGGTTCGGCTGCTGCTGATCATCAAACCGCGATGTGCTACATGCTTGCTCGTTACGTTGTTGCCAGAAATTTCTATCTGACCGAAGAAGATGTTGGTTTCTTTGATAAGCGGTACCGCCCTTATCACGAAAAGCGAATCAGCGAGATCCGGCAGGACAAAAAGCACCTGCAGTGGGATGAATTACACCGGACCAAAAAAATCAGGCCCGTTCGTGATCAGGTGATTGGGGATATGCGCGAAGGAGGCAAAGAAGGGATCATGGTTACGGTTATTTCACAAGACGTGGATGACTTTGATGACGAAATGCTCTCTTTTGCTACCTGCAAAATTATTCTGTCGAAACAAAATGAAGTTAAAGCGACCAAAATGCGCAAAATGTTCAGTCTTACCCCAACAGCAGAATATGCAGTTCGACATCTTATCCGACCTCCGAGTGCAAAAGGATCAACTTTTGTTGGCATGTTTACAACTCGTGAAGGCGATGCGGTTCACCTTTTGAACAATACGATGGGTGGCATCAAACTCTGGGCATTCTCCACAACGCAGGAAGATGCGTATGTTCGCGATACGTTGTACAAACAGATCGGTCCCGTAGAAACGCGCCGGTTGTTATCGAAACTTTATCCTGGTGGAAGCATTACACGGGAGGTTGAGTCCCGTAAGAAGAGGGTTGAACTTTCTGGTCTCATCGGCGCGGATAAAGACGATGGGGTCATCGATGGATTAGTGGCAGAGATCCTCCAGACTTATCATGAAACCCAAAAGGCAGCGCTTCGATGAACTTAATAAACAGGCATGTCCTTGTTGTTTTGTTTTTCTGTCCTCCGATGGTCTACGCCGGTGGAATATTTAATATTTCACCAGCTGAGAATGTGGAGTCCGGGCGAACAGCCCAGCCCCAAAGTCGGGTCATAGCGATTCAGCAGAGGAACCTGCAGCGTGGGCAGCAAGTGCAAGATCCGCCAGTGCAAGTTCAGCCCCAACCTAGGCAGCCTCTGTATCAGCCTTATCGGCCGCCGGCAGCGTCAGTAATCCCAGGCCCGCTACCGGACGACAACAAAATCGGACAGTACGATCGTTTTGTAAACGAAAGTGATGAGGCCTACATCGTCCGGATGAAAGGGGTGTACCGGCAATCCGCGGTAGAAATGGAGAGAGTAGGTGCTGCGCATCTGCAGCAGATGCAGGCCCTTGCCCCTCACTAGCTAGCGGGGGTAGTTGATTCCTTGTTCTCGACAATCAGAGCCAAGTTTCACCTGGTATCCATTTCTCAGAACCTCGATGTCCAATGTCCAACTGAAGGCCGAACGAATTTGATGAACCGCAAAGGCGTGCTTGACCAGAGATAGAGCTTGCTCAGGCGTTATTTCATTGATTTGGCATAGCCAAGTGAGCACCTGTTGGGCTTTTCCGTTCCGAAGGGCCAGTCCGATGTGTTTCACCTCATGGCATTTTGGACATAGAGCTATGAGTCGTTCGAGGCGCTGTATTTTGCGGTGATCGTCATATTGCCAGATCTCGTGGCATTCGACTGGGTGGTTGCGTCCTCTGCCGCCGCAGATTTCGCATCGGTACAAGGCCTTTTGAAAGCAGATTGTTTGTAAACGGTCCCAGGTTTCAGGCGAGACATTCGATCGGACGTTGCTGTACCAGCAGGTCTTAGGGACGAGTTCGAGGGCTAGCTTCATGGTCTGACGTCATCCTGCCGCGTATGATTGCGTATCATCGGTTATTTTTTTACTATCAACACTGTATTGACATGGTATTATAAATCAATGAAAGTCAGCCAAGCGGAACGTGACGCCAGCGCCGAAATGGCGGATTGGCTCGGTTTTTTGAGAAAGGCCAAGCGGGTCACTTTGCAGAGTATTGCGGAAGCTCACGCAACTCAGCGAAGCAATCTGTCTGCATTCATCACTTCCCGGGGTACTACCCGGAATATCTCGATGGAGAAGGTGCGAGGCGTGCTTTTTGATCTCGGCCTGCTGGATGGCGGCATGCTTGCTCCTGGATTGCATCGATGGGACGTCGATAGCGAAATGGTCGATGCGTTTTGCGAGCTGCTGGTGAAAAGCGATGTCGAAAAAGGATTTGTTTTAAAGCTCGGTAGTGGGTACCGAGTTTTCATGGTGGTTGAGGTCTGCGAGACGATCGTGGTTTTCGCAAGCTTGCCAGGTGATGTAGCCGAACAGCTCAATGATCGGCTGTCTCAGATTGTTGAGCGTCTGACAGAGATCGATTTGGATCGTGCAGGGGACTCCCGGATCCAGGCTCTCTGGCAGACTCCAGATGATCAGGCAGTATTGGGAAACTTGAAGGCGCTTTGGGCTCATGGAACCTGATCTGGCTTTCTGAGGCGGGTCTGTAGTCATAGGCTCATCTGGTTTCTGGATTGTTTTGCGAATACATCAACCATCGTTAAGCGGTCACCGGTTTCTGGTCATCGATACTCTTTTCGGGAGTCTTGGTTATCAGGATCTGGTGTCAGGTTTCAGGTCTAGATGACTGAAGCTTTTTTTGGCCCAGCTTGCTGGCGTGATGATGTTGAGTGTTGCGGCAAAAATCTAAGGAACAGCTATGGCTACCCAGAAACGAATGAAAGCAAACGAGCTGGTCCTGTTGCTCGCTAAGTTGGTTGATATGGACGTCGAGATGATGGCCAGGATCGCCAATCTTCCAGTGCGAAATCTTCGCTCCTGGCTGGCCGGAAAGCGTGAAAATCTCCGGCTGCAGTCGGTCATGAATTTGATGTCTGTAATGGGTCTCAAGGCCGATGGCGGCTTACGGCTTGACGATTCCAGAGTCCATTACTGGTACATCGAAGACACGATATTCAGCCAAAAAAAACGTGTTTACGCCTCGATCACGCAGCTGTCGAAACTACTGACGGGGTGCTCAATCACGGCGGTCGCTCCCACAACGCTCAAATTGAAAGAGCGCCTCGGCTATTCCTTCTACCTAGTGGCAAGCGCCAAGGTTCGCCTTGTTATCTGCGTCAAGCGCAGTCTCTTTCGTAGACCTGATATCTCTCCTGAGGTGATCAAAGGTGCCTCGTGGAGGGATGACAGCGATGATCATTCGATCACTGCCAATTCTCGTTTGTGGACTCACCTGGTCGAGCGAGATCTGACCACCTTTGAGTTCGACCGTATGTTCAATCTGGTTGACGAATCCACCAGTTGGGCAGACGTATCGCTCATGGCTCGCGAGTTCGGTGTAACTGCAGCTGACGTTGCGCAGTGGATTCTTGAGCGTAGTGGTGAGGCCCCTGTGGCCTCCCACCCTGCAGATGATGACGGCGGCATTGATATTGAGGACGGCGCCCGACTGTATCTGGTTGCTGGTTAAATCGTTTTCATCTCTCCACCGTAAATTCCAACACGCATGTTTATCCGCGAAAGAGGGCTGTGCCCAATGAGCAAGTTCGTTACCTATGTCATTCGGATGCCTGAATCGAATGAGTTGAAATCTGCGATCAACGGCTCGATCCGTGCTGCGGTCGAAGCTAACGGTGGCGATATCACCGGTCAGTCGGCAGAAGACGAAATGACCTTGGCAGAATTGTTTGAAAGCCGACTGGATGAATGGGAGGTCGACGAGGCCAGAAAGGAACTTGTTGCGATTGCTGAAGCGAATTGACCCGCGAATACAAAAGCGAAATTCATTTTACTTAAAGATAGGGAATCGACATGAGTCAAAGCCAAACCACCTTACACACCCTCTATTCTTCGCGAACGGCTGATAAGTTTGTTGTGCGACTTCCGGACGGTATGCGCGAGCGAATCGCCGATGTTGCTCGCGATAATCATCGAAGCATGAACTCCGAGATCATCAGTCGTCTGGAGGCAAGCTTGGTCGCTGGTGATCAAGTCGTTGCGGGTCCTGACGTCGAGACCGATGCGGTTATGTCGACAGAAAGCCAGATCGCCGCCGAAATCATCAATGCCCTGGCGCACAAAAACCGGATTGCAGAAAAACTCTTCAGGGCCATGCCGGCGGCAGGTGATGAAGTTTCGATGCGTGCATGGCGTTCCAGCCTAGAGCAGTTGTTTGCACCATCCGTTGAAAGTGTTCTTGCGGTTGGCACTGCCGTTAGGCGGTAACTGAACAGGGCCGTATCCCGGACGGCTCGGAGGATTGACATGCCCATCCGCCATATCATTGTGCACCACATCGATAAGAAGCCTGATGGTTCGCCGGCCATCTTGGAAACACGATCCTCTGAGCTCGACGAATCGCAGGCCAATGAAAATATGCTCTCGGATCTGAACGAGAGCTATAACGCAAAACAGGGTAAGGCTTGGGGCTTCTTTCATGCGGAGTCTGGATGCCATCCACTCAGGGGGTGGCTGCAGCTATATCTCGATGGCGATATGACTTTCGTGCAATTCAGCCAGACAGCTGTTGAGCACCTGCAGTATTTGATGGAAGAGTCGAACTTGACGGTCGGCGGACACGTATTGTTCGCCCATTACCAGCAGGGTATGACCGATTATCTCAGCATCGCATTGCTCCACCATAGTGAGGGTGTTGCTGTGAATACCGAGCTCGAAGTAACTACCTCAAAGCACCTGGATCTGGGGCAGCTTAACCTCGCTGCACGCATCAACATTTCCGAGTGGCAGAACAACACCAATTCTAAGCAGTACATTTCGTTTATTAAGGGTAAAAGCGGGAAGCGGGTTACCGAATATTTTCGTGACTTTGTTGGCTGTCAGGAGGGGATCGACGGTCCTGGTGAAACTCGCGTTTTACTCAAAGCGTTCAGCGACTTTGTTGAAAGTGAAGACCTGCCCGAAGACAGCAGTCGTGAGAAGGCCAAAACGTTGGTGGACTACGCCAGTAGCCAATCCAAGCTAGGGGAAGCTATGGGCTTGGAAGAATTGTCCGAGCTGATCGATGAGGACCGTCCCAAGGCGTTTTATGACCATATCCGCAATAAGGACTATGGCCTCTCACCCGAAATTCCGGCTGACAAACGAACACTCAACCAATTCCTTCGATTCACCGGCCGGGCCGAAGGCTTGTCTATCAGTTTTGAATCGCACCTGCTGGGCTCCAAGGTTGTTTACGACGAGGAGGCGGGGACGCTCACAATCAAGGGGTTGCCTACCCAGTTGACCGATCAATTGAAGCGTAGGGCTGTTCAATGATTCAGTCACGTTGGTCAGAGTCATCGGTTGTAGGGACCGTCGTGTCCACCTTGCCGGGGGGGTACCTGGTCGATGGAGCGGGAACCATGACCTCTAATCCTGAGCGAGTTGACTTCACCGTGCAGGTCCGAGCCGGTGATGAAGAACTGTTCCTTGAATGGTTTGAAGTTGCTCATGGCTACCCATTCGTGTCTTACAGCCGAGAGCCTAGCGCTGTGTTGGAGTTTTCCGATCTTGGCTCCACCGATCGGCCAATTTCAGTCGGTGTAGTTATAGAGGTGACTTTCTCGCAGTTCTTTGAAGCGTGGTTGGATCTGAGGGCTGCTTACGAGCGCAACGAATTGCGGATTCAGTGTAATGACGCGCTGTCGCAGCTTGGGTTGCCTATCGCTGATTAAAAAGGGCCCTCGCTTCCTAAATGAGTAAGAGGCCACGGGGTCTTTTTTTTCGCTTTGCATTACGACTTTCGTTTGACTATGATTGGTCATTATCAAGCGATGAGGGTTTTTGCAATGGATGGACTCCGACTGACAGAGGAGCAAGCAGCTCCCTGTGCAAGCAATGCCGATGTCATAAAAGTCGAGGCCGGTGCGGGCACCGGTAAGACCACCATGCTGCGGGGTATCGCGCAAAGCAAAAGCTCTCTTCGACACCTGTATGTGGCGTTTAACAAGTCCATCCAGCTGGAAGCAGCCTCGAAGTTTCCCGGGAACGTAACGTGTAAAACCGCGCACTCTCTGGCATATGGCGCGGTCGGCCGGGACTACGGCAATGTTCCAAACAAGCTTCAGGGTGACATCAAACCGTTCCACGTCACCCGGCAGTTACAACGATCGTTACAGCCCCTCCCTCAGAGTGCCCACAACCTCTACGGAGGGCGTGTGATTGAGACGTTGAAAAACTATCTGGTGTCGGGTGACGGCCAGATGGTCCCTAAGCACATCAGTATCGGCGATGCACCGGTGGAACGGTCGCATTTTGAACCTCGGCAAATCCTGCATGATGCTATGCAGATCTGGACGGAAATGCAGGATTTGCGCTCCGAAGTGCCGATGCTGCATGACGGCTATCTGAAGCTTTACCAGGTCGCTAACCGCCGCCTTCCCTACGACTCCATCTTGTTCGACGAGGCTCAAGACACTAATCCAGTGACTCAGGCGATCGTCGACCAGCAGCAGGCAAAAAAAACCTATGTGGGAGATCGCAACCAGGCGATCTACGGCTTCCGTGGCGCCAGTAATGCGATGGAGCAAATCCCTGCTGACGAAACGTTCTACCTCACTGGCTCATTCCGCTTCGGCGAGGAAGTTGCCGATGTGGCGAACAAGATCCTTGACCTGAAAGGGGACGTGGTCCACCTGCGGGGGTTGGGTGCACCGAGTAAAATCCGGGCCCTCGGCGCCGGTGAAGGACACGCTTTTCTGAGTCGTGGCAACTCGGCGCTGTTTGATCGTGCGGTGAACGCGCTTTTGAAGAACGAGCCGTTTTCCTTTGTTGGTGACATCAAAGGCTATCGCTTCGATCAAATCCTCGACGTCTATAACCTGTCGATCAAGGGGCAGGTCAAGGATCCATTCATCCGTTCCTTCAGCAGTTTTGATGAGCTGCTCGAATACGCCGAAATGATCAATGACCGTGAGGTCAAATCACGCTGCAAAGTTGTCACTGCCTATGGCCGCGACATCCCGAGCTTGATCGAGCGGATCGAGCGCGCAGCCTTATCTCCCATAGTGAGTGGGAGCGGTTTGGTCGTCCCGGATAACCGCATTGTGCTAACGACCGTGCATAAGTCGAAAGGGCTTGAGTTCCCGAATGTTCGCCTCGCCGGCGACTTCATGGAATTCATCGATTCCGACACCAATCAGCTGCTCGACATGGCGAAAGCCGACAACTCCATTATCGAGGAAATCAACCTCGCATATGTCGCTGTAACCCGTGTTCAACAATCGCTGCACCTCAACGACCAGTTGGAAGCTTACTTGGAGTACATCGCCGAGCTGGCTGCCAACCGTTCCTCACGCCCGTCCATGGCGTAAGCCCTGATCTTTCCCGACAAGGAGCAACACAGCAATGTCTCTTCTCAAGCGTATCCAAGATGTCAACAGCGGTAGCACTGCGAGAAAATTCGACGCATTCGGCTCGGTTTTCGAGGTGGCCACCGCCACCCAGGTCAACGGTGTGGTCAAACTGACGGGGAAACTGCTCAATGAGAGCAATCCCAAGATCATCGCCGGTGAAGAAATCGTCGTTAATTTCCGTGGTGATGCGGCACCCAAATCCGTTGCCAATTTCCTGAAGGGCAATGGCAAAAAGTCGCTGGACACCCCGGAGGCATCGAAAGGTACCTTTCTGACCCTCGAAGGCTGCTTCTTTACTGAAGAACTCGAAAACGACAAGCGTGTTCTGAGCTCCCGCTGGTTGAACACGCTGGCCTCCAACAACGACTCCGATCACGAGAACCGTTCCTTCATCGAGAACATCCTCGCGACCGCGCCTCGCATTTCTTTCAAGAATCCGAACATTCTGCCTGGCGAGCCTGAGCGCATTACGCTGGCTGTCAACGCTCGAACCGTCGACACGCGGGTCAAAACAGACCACGGCACTTTCGCCAAAGAGTTTCCTGCCGAATGGGCAGTGCAGAAACTGGCGGCCCTGGGCCCGAACGACAAACCGACCGTGCATATCGATACCATCGAACCCTCGGAAGCGAAGAGCATCTCCGATCGTGAAGGGCTCAAAGCTACGCTGACCGAGCAGCTCGGCCGCGGGACCAAGGCGTTGGCAATGCTCCGAGTGACCGATGGTGATGAGATCCTGACTCGTGCGGTCTACGTCGCCTTCAAAAAGGATGGCGATGATTATGTCCCTGACACCGAAAAAACCATCGACGAGCTTTTCAAGAATAACATTTTCAAGGGCATTCCCAACGATGACCTGTTCGCGGCCTTGGCCGAGGGTGAAGCTCGCATCGAAAGTGTGCCCGGCTACCGCATGAACTACTCCGGCGATCCAACCAAGGACAACAATGCGGCCTACAAGCTGATCAGTGATGTCAAAGAAGGCAAAACTCAGCGTTATGAAATGATTTTCGGTGAAAAAGCGAACCTGTTCAGCAAGGTCATCTTGCCGGGCATTGCGCGCACCGATTCCATCTCCGGTTTCTCTCCTTTCAACATCCTGGCCGATGAGCCTGGCACGTTTCAGGCCAACGAGTTCCGTACACCGCTGATCAATCCAAATGCGGCGCCGCAGCCACCTAAGCTGCCGGCAGAAGAAGCCCCTCAGGCAGCGCCTGATTTCCAGTCTCTGGAAAGTGAGTTTGACAGCGCGTTGAAGGCCGACGGCGATGACTCACCCTCCGGCCCTCGCCCGTAACACGTCCCTCTGCGTTATCGCCTGCAGTTAAACAGCCGCCTTGTGCGGCTGTTTTTTTGACGACACTTTGGAAATAAGAGCGCTATGAACCAGCCCTCCACAGCAGCTGCCCAGTCAAAAAACCTCGTCAACTGGATTCAGTTGAATACCGATGACCCAGACACTCGATTGGTTGCGGTCAAGTTTCCGTCTGGCACCAAACGGCTTGTTTTGGTCGCGAGCGAAGCGCTTTCGAATGCGCAATTAAAAGTGCTCGGCGACGTGGGCTTTTATCGAAGCCGATCAGGCTTCCTGGTGCGTGATGATCTGAGGTTCAGCCTGCAACAAATCCAGAAGGTGTTTCCTAACGCACAGCCGGTAAAAGTCCCCATGAACTGGGTGACCAGAATCATGCCCGAGCGGTCTTTGCCTCCCTCGGTCGTCATTCCCAACTTTCCCAAGGAGCCTGCACCGTTTGTGCCGCACCCGATTGGCGGTGGCGAGAGCAATGTGGAGGAGGGGCTTCCGGTCGCGGTTGTTGTGAATAACGCGGTGATGGCCGCGAGGCCGCTGGGTATCAACTACCGCGGACAAACAGTGTTTCTGGGCGAGGATGGCCGTTTTATTCATGGCCCAGCGCAGCAGGTTATTCGTGAGGCTGATTCTCGCGGCGCTGCATTTCTCTACGGTCACAGCCCAGAAGAGTTGGCGCTTTGTGCTGATGGCTTCGTCCAAGAGATCGCCGGCGGTCGCGTGCTGCGATTTGATGACCTCAAACGTTTTGCAAGCATCGTCACAGAGCTCAGTGTTGACGACGTAGTCAGCTCCCCGAAGGCCAGAGAGGTCCAGGAAGCAGTTGAGGCTGCTTTGGTGCGATATTTGAGGAGGCAGTCGGGGATTACGGCCAAAGCGGCCTATGCGCTTGCTATCCGCCTTCACGAAGGGCAGCCGCCACTGGCTGCGCGAACTTCTGAATCCATTTCTCTGCAGCAGTATTCGACACCGTTACCCTTAAGTGTGGCGGTTCAACAGATTTTTGGTCGGGTCGAAGGCAAATCGATTCTGGAGCCAACGATAGGCAACGGTTCCTTGATCTCCAATCTTGAAGGCGCATTCATCGCCGGTGTCGAATTAGACGCGCGACGCCTGGAGAATGTTCGACGTGATCGATCCGACGTGAAATTACTGCAGGGTGACGCTACCGCAGTCGATTTCAAAAGTCTTAACGGCGGTGAGGCTTTCGACATCGTGATCAGCAATCCACCTTTTGGTGGCTTGCAACCACCACGGGTGCTGTCTGGTTTGAAAGTCACCCGTTTAGACCACCTCATCCTCGTCCGGTCATTGCTGACACGTAAGGACGAAGGGTTGGGCGTGTTCATCGTTGGTGCAGATAGCTATTTGGATACCCAGTCAGGCGTAGTTACAGGGGGTTCACGGTACCTGTTCAACTGGTTAGCTGATCGGTACCAGGTTGACGTCGTCGAGGTAGACGGACGGGTCTACGCCAAGCAAGGGGCATCGTTCCCCATCAGGATTGTCGTCGTAGGCCGCAAAGGATTGGGTAACGAACAGATTCCCGATCGTCTTCCAGTGCTGATCGATTATGACGAAGTTCTTGAGTGGTCGGGGGCAATGTTCGAGAAGTACGGGGCAGCACCGCTGAGCTCGTCGGATTACCGCCTTGGTGCAATCGAAGGATCATCACCGGATATCAAACTGGATGGTGATGCACCAACGGCCCCTTCGGAGGTTGAGCTCGCTGAGCCTGGGTCTACTGTTGCAGAGACGTTGACCTCGGCCCCGGCGGATCGAGGTGACCAGGAGGAAAACTCCTACCAATCACCTTATTCAGCTTTCAGCCGGGCAGGCGAAAGCACGGCCATGATACCGAGAAACCTAGCAACTCCGACTCGCTTGGCGTTGGGTGAGGTCGTCAAAACTGAGGGTGATGTCGACGTTTTTGTTGCAACGGAGTTGGGATGGTCAGTTGACGAAATGGGCGGATATTTGTCTCCAGAGCAAGTCGACGCTGTTGCTTTGGCAATCAACGCGCTGCGCAAGGAAAGAGGGTTTCTGGAGGCGGATCAAACGGGCCTCGGGAAGGGCCGAGTAATGGCTGCTATGGCGAGATTTGCGGCGCTGCAGGGCAAGACTGTGGTCTTTCTTACTGAAACCCCGACGCTGTTTACGGACTTCTGGCGAGATATACGCGATATCGGTTCTGAGTCGCTGTTCACGCCGATGATCATCAACGATGGTGTTTCTGTCTATGACCCGATTTCCGGGAGCAGGCTGATTCCAGCAACGCCAAAAAGCGTTATCAATGCGGCTTTGGATTCTGGCTCCGTCGACGGAACCTACAACTTGGTGCTGGGCACCTATTCACAGTTCAATCGTGATCGAAGTAAGTCGGCCAAGGCTCGTTGGATCGGTGATGTTGCAGTCGGCAAGGCATTGTTGCTGGATGAGGCTCATAACGCGGCCGGGGAGTCCAATACCGGGCAGAACATCGGAATGGCGATAGATGCCGCTGACTTCGTCGTTTACTCATCGGCCACCGCCATGAAGGCCGGCAAGAATGTGCTGCTGTATTCCGAACTGTTCCCTAACACCGTTGATATGGGCGCACTGCCGGCGACGTTAGCTACGGGAGGCGAAGTACTGCAGGAGGTGCTGTCCGGCATGCTGGCTAGAGACGGTGTATTCGTTCGTCGGGAGCACGACTTAAGCAATCTGTCATTCCGAACTGTTACGGACATCGCCCGTGAGGCGAGGAACCGTGAGCTTTCGGACAAGCTCGCCGAGATCCTGGAGCTGATGAATTATCTCTCGGGCGACATCAACCAGCTGGTCAACAAGCGCAACAAAGAGATCAAGAAGCTGCTCGAAGAGATCCCCGAGGTGGAGCGCAAAGGAAATCGTATGGGGGCCGTCAGCACGAATTTTGGATCGAGGCTATATGCGATCTACCGTCAATTCATGATGGCCATCAAAACTGACCTGGCTGCTGATCGTGCCGTCCTTGCGTTAGAAGAAGGTAAGAAACCGGTCATTGTGCTTGAAAACACAATGGAGTCGTTGCTCACCGATATCGTTCATGAGCTACAACCGGGCATCGAGGAGTCAGACGCTGAAGAGTTTGGTTCCTCGCTGATGGGTGAAGTTGAACTTGATGGCTATCTCACTTACCGGGATGTGCTGAACCGGATGTTGCATCGACTCACTTACTACCTTGAGTCTTCTCGTTACGGTGAGGTGACAAAAGTACCTGTTACGTCTGCCGAGTTTCTTGAAGTGGTGGCCACGGTTGACCGGCTAATTGGTGAGTTTCCAGATCTGCCAGTCTCGCCTCTTGATGAAATCAGGTCGCGCATCACTGCTGCCGGCTTTATATGTGACGAGCTTTCAGGTCGCAAACTTCAGATTCAGAAAAAAGGCGGTAATTTCTTCGCGTCCCCCATTCCAGAGCGGCCAAAAGCGCAGATTGTTAAGGACTTTGTCACTGGTACCACCGATGCTTTGTTGCTAACTCGTGCCGGCAGTACCGGCATCAGCCTGCATTCCGGCGAGAAATTCCCTGATCAGCGTCAACGGGTGATGATTGAGCTGCAATCTGCAGCAGATGTGAACGTGCGTGTTCAGTTTTTTGGCCGGGTGAACCGTAAAGGTCAGACCTCGTCGCCTGAAATTGAAACGCTGTCCTCTGGGCTAATTGGGGAGGCGCGGCCCATTGCTATGCAGAATTCGAAGCTGCGCAAGTTATCTGCCAACACCACGGCGAACCAGGACAACGCAGCGCTTGATCGCTCAGTTCCTGATTTCATCAACACCATCGGTGATGAGGTGGCTTTTCGATACCTGGAAGCAAATCCCAAAATTGCTCATCGACTCGATATCGATCTTGAAAATGAAGATGATCGGGAGGAGTCCTACTTCATCAATAAGCTCACCAGCCGGCTAGTGATGCTGCGTGTGGCAGAGCAGGAACAGATCTACGAGGCGTTGACCAGCGAGTACGTGCGGGTAATCAAAGAGCTCGATGCAAAGGGTGTAAATCCTCTCAAATCTCGTGAGCTGGATGTCAAAGCGAGAGAGGTCAGCAGGGAGATCTACGAAACTGGGAATCCTCACTCAGATAGCGCTTTCAATCAGCCGGTGTTCGCCAAAACGATTGAGTACGATGTCACTATTGATCCGCTGCGAACGACAGACCTCAAGAAGTTGGTTGATCAGGGGGCCGCGGCAGTTGGCGCATTTCGCATCAACCATGAGAAGCGCAGCAATCAGGATTTCTTCCTCGCGCTGAAAGCATTTCTTGCGGTTAATAGACAGCGGTTTTTGGAGACTGTACTCGCAAAAGATTGCAAATCGGTGGACGAAGCGCTGTCGTCGAAGCGAGCCAATGCGGTTCAAAAGATGCTGCAGCGGCTCAAGGTGCTGGACACCGTCCTCGACGGCCTGCAGGTCGGAGGTGTTGCACGGTTCACAAATAACGAAGGTGAAACCACCTTCGGGGTGATCACCAGCGTAGTCGTGCCCGATAACCCCAAGCATATCCATCTACTGGGTGGCTATGAGTTGTCCTTCGCAGTGCCGGGCCGACAGTCGCTTATCGACAGAAGCCTTTACAGTCTGCAAGACGATGTTCAGTTCCGGATTATGCCAAAAGGTAGCCTTTTGGCTGAGCTGATGCAGCAGTTCGACACCGCACAAGCTGGTGTTGTGACTTATCAGCGACTTCTCCTGGACGGGAACCTGTTTAAAGCCGCGCAGATCGCCGCGGCTGGCTCGATCGGCAGCAGCATTATCTACACCGATGAGAAAGGATCGCGCCACCGGGGGGTTTTGCTGAGTCGTGGTGTCGACCTGAAGCACCTCAAGAGCCTGCCTGTTCGAGTGGAGACCGCGCTGATGTGTGGTGAGGTGCTCAACCATTTTCCCAACATCATCCTCTCAACGTCGCCCGGGCTCGGCGAAGAAACCGATACCGACATGTCGCTCTTTTTGCAGGACGGGCAGGCAGTTATGGAGGTCCCCGGGAGCAAGACTTGGGGCGGTCGCTATTTCGCAAATGAGGAACTCGTGAAGGTAACTGGGCCGTTCGCGGGCACTCGTAAGTCGATGAAAGCCAGTTTTCCCATCGAAAGTGTTCAGAAAGCCATGTCGATTTTGTATCGACAAGGTGTCTCTTTGTACGCCGAATCCTCATTGAGGGAAGGTATTAACAAACTTAACGCCGTCGTATACTCTAACGAAAGTGAAAGCGAAGAACGCACAGCCGCGTACAGAGCATAGGAGACGTTCCATGGCGCCCTGGGAGATTTTCAGGCAGCAAGTAGGGGTACCCGCCGAATTCGGCGCGGAGCAGCCGTATGCGCGCTTTGCGTTCGTTGGACCAGGTGCGGAGTCAGGAGCAGACGCCGATGTCGAGTTCATCGAAGGCGACGACGAGACTGACGATTGTGTGCGGGTTCATTTGAGTCATTGGAGTGGGACTGGCACCGGCTTCTTCCGTGAGCCGGTTCTGGAGGCGGTGGTCTTTTCGCTGCCCACAGGGTTTGTGGTTAACGCTACTGAGGAAACCGCTGAGTTGATGGAGCGGCTGCTGATCGCCGCCAAGGGTTTGGCTTACGTGCCGGAGAGGGATGCCCTTTGATACTTAGCACTGACGATTCTTCAGTCCTGACCGACCGTTGGGGGTTTTCCGTTGCCTGCGGGCGGGTAATTGAAGCTGTCTTTCAAGTACCTGCGCAGGCTCTGAATACCAATTTTCATACCGGTTTCACGTTGGATGAACTCCTGAATGTCGAGTGGAGCAAGACGTTCAGTGGTCAGCACGGCCAGTGCCGGTTTGATCTCGTCGAGCTTGGTGCGTATTCGATTCGACAATCCTCCGTTTTTTTCTCGTGCAAAGCTGCTGGCTTTTTTCACGAGGTCTTTCAGTTGCTTGTCCATTGGACGGGCCTCCTATTCAAAGCGCCTTCTCATGATACCAAAGCTTGCATTCCCAGCTTGGGAACCGACGTAAAAATGGCTGTTTGGAGCGGTCGAAAATGAAAGTTTACATTGCGGAAAAGCCGAAGCTTGGCCGGGCGATTGTGGCTGTATTGTCGAAGAGCTCTCCGGTGCTGAAAAAAAGTGGCGCTTACTGGGAGGGTAAAGACTGGGCAGTTTGCTGCGCTGTCGGACACATCCTCAGTCAGAAAGAGCCAGACTTCTACATCGGGGCCAAATTTCCCGATGCGAAAAAAGGGAGCAAAGGCCGTATCACCTGGGATTTTGCACATCTGCCTCTTTTTCCGGGGCATGAAGGTCTTCCTGGTTGGACGCTGGAAGTGGATCGCGATAAAGCAGATTTGTTCAAGACGATCAAAAGCTGTTTATCGAAAGCCACTGTCATCGTGAATGCGGGAGACCCCGATCGCGAAGGCCAGCTTTTGATCGATGAAATACTACTTTTTCTTAAAAACACGAAGCCCGTGCGTCGGGTACATATTTCTGCATTCGATGAGACGACTGTTGCCAACGGACTGAAGGCGGAAAAAAACAACGCTGACTTCGTCGGTACGAGTGACGCGGCACTTTCACGGTCGCGTGCGGACTGGCTTTGTGGGATGAATCTCAGTCGAGTCATAACGCTGCATGCCAAAGAGCACGGGTTTGGCGGCTCTCATATTGCCTACGGCAGGGTGATGACTACGTTGCTCGGTTTGATCGTGCAGCGTGACCTATTGATTCAAAACTTCATTCCAGTGGACTACTTCTTCCTGACGGCCAGGTTCGCGGTAACGAATGGCGAATTTAAAGCGCGCTGGAAGCCGCATCCAGGCCAATCTGGCCTCGATGACGAGGGTCGGTTGATCGATCGGCGCGTTGCGGACCAGCTGAACGCCGCCGTTAAAGATCAGAATGGGCGAATCGCCGAGTATGTCGACCAGGACAAGAGTGAGGGGCCGCCGCTCCCATTTTCAGTCGACAAGCTCCAAGTTCTGGCTTCCAAAAAGTATGGCTACAAGTCGGATGCCATCCTCAAGGCGTTGCAGAGCTTGTATGAACAGCATGAACTCACCACATATCCGCGTTCTGACTGCCAATTTCTGCCTGAGAGCCAGCTGTCTGAAGCTCCTGCGGTGTTCGCGGCGGTAACTAACAATCTGTCTTTTGATGATGAGGTGCTAAAGCAGACCGATCTGCATCGTAAATCGCGGGCTTGGAACACTGATAAGGCACCGGTACACCACGCGATTATTCCAACTGATCGTAAGGCTGACATCTCTGTTCTTAGCAAAATCGAACGTGATCTGTACGACGAGATCTGCAGGCGTTATCTGGCGCAATTCCAACCGAACTACCGCTTCCGTGAGGTTCAGGTAATCGCCGAGGTATCGGGCCAGCGGTTTTCGACATCGGGCACTACCCCTCTCTTTTCCGGGTGGAAGGTGCTTTACCCGGGCATGAACAAGGCAAAGGACGGGGCGGAGGACAACACCGTGCTACCCCCGATGGCCGTTGGTGATTCCGCACTGTGTAAAGGGCTGGATATCCAGGCGAAGAAAACGACGCCTCCTGATCATTTCACAGATGGCACTCTGCTGGACGCCATGATCAACGTTCACAAATTTGTGACTGACGAAAAAATTCAGGCCATTTTCAAGCAAATGCTCGCTGACCGTAAATCCGGTGATGAGGACTCTGCCGCAGGTCTTGGCACTTCAGCGACTCGGCACACCTTTGTGCCGAAACTCGTTGACCTCGGCCAAGCTGAGTGGATCAAGCCGGAAAAAGGGAGCAAAAAGAAAGAGGATTTCATTGTGTCGACTGCAGCGGGGAGGGCAATTATTCAGGCCCTCCCTCCTGCACTGGCTAAGCCCGATATGACTGCCATGTGGGAAATGGCAATGCGTGAGATTGAGGCCGGGCGCAGCAGCGTCGAGCGCTTCGAATCAATGCAAAGGGCTTGGATTACCAAGGTCATTGCAGAAATTCGCTCCAAGCCCCTGCTTATTCCCCACGCCGGCGGCCCCGCGGTTGGTGGTCCCAAAAAAGAGCGTGTGCCAGCTGAGCCAACAGGGAAAAACTGCCCTAAATGCAACAAACAGCTCATGAAACGCCCAGGACCGAAAGGGTTCTTCATCGGTTGCTCCGGGTACCCCGGGTGCAAGCACACTGAACAAGTCGCCGCATAAGGGGCCAGAGCATGATTGGTGTAAGAGATTTGGTCATCGACGACCTTCGTTACCTCGCGGCTGTACCGAACGGCCTGGACCGACAGGTGCTGATGAGGATTCAGGACACGATAGCAACAGACGTGGTGTACCTCTATCGGAATCAGTTGGACGAGCTGATGGGGCGGCAGCAACTCAATGGGGTTCCTGCGGGGCTTGCAAGAGAGGAGCGTCAGCAGTTTTTTGCAGAGCACTTGAACGCGGAATATCGCAGCCGCGCCGCCAATGGTGCCGGTTTCAGTCTTCCTCTGTATGTCGAAGCCGCAAAAAATTTCTACCACTTGGAAATCCGACGTCACCTGCAGCAGGTTCAAGATTACCTCGCTCACGGCCGGGCGCTATCAGAGGTTCACCCCGCCGTCGATAACGTCCGGGAGTTGCGTGCAGGAGATCCAAAGTTGAATGCGCTCGCTCAAAAGGTGGCTGCCGGACTCAATTTAATAAACGACACGCTTGAGCGTTTGTCTCGGGTCCAAGCGGGTGCCGCGCAGCGGGTGAGCCGAGATCTGCATGCGGAAATGCGTAGCGGGCTTACCGATCTGAAAACCGACGAGTTCACCGCCTCACTTCTCTCTGAGGCTCAAATGCTAGCAGATGTTCGTCGGGTAGAAGAAAAGTTGAACGATGCCGAACCAAGCGCTTTGAAGGTTCGCTAACACGCGACGGTTGATCGCTTTCCAGATGCAAAGGATGTTGAAGATGACTGTTTCACTCAGCAGCAAACACTCTTTTCCGGCGGCCGTAGTTGCACGGGCGGTGTCCTTTCCGGCGGGACATTACGTCGAGGTGGACGACCTGGCGCATTCGATCAACGGACTGGGTAGGAAGATCGTCCAATCACATGTGGTGGAGGCCGGAGGGCGTTTCATCTCTCTCGGTTACCTGAATGTCGATGAAACAGGGTATTGCCCCATTCAAACTGATTTGAATCCAGTCGGGCTTGGTGCTTACGACACCATTATTCGTGACCAGGCAAAACTTTTCAGCGCACTTCATGACGTCTTCGGCGGTACCGCAGACAGTTACACCCACCTCGAAATGGTTTGGGCGCTACGCAAGGCTGCAGAGCACGGAACCGCGTCTTTAAACGATGTTGAGCTTCGTTCCATTGCCGCATTGGCTCAACAAATGGCTAAGCGCTCAACCTGGGTGCACTTGAATGTGCTTGAGGCCATAGAAGACGCGCCAGTGATTTGGACCAGCAAGGGTCTTTAGTCTTCAGGTGCACATGTCGATCAGAGATCGGCCGGGGGTAAGAATGCGTAACGTGGTCAAACCTGTTTTCCAGCCCATCGTGGATGCGCGGTCCGGTGCTGTATCGCATTACGAAGCCCTAGCCAGAACCAATGATGGTGGCAATGGCCATGTGCAGCTGCTGCAGCTCGGCGAACAGTACGGTTTTATCCATCTTATTGATCTGACAGTGATCGGGAAAGTCATTCGGTTGCTACGCGATAGGCCGGGTGTGCGCGTTGCCGTAAATGTTTCCGTTCTCACGATTGAGAACGCGGATAACGAGTTACTTGCTTTGGTGTTCCAGAATATGGACATCGCGTCGCAACTGATTTTTGAGATAACTGAGACTGCAGAGATCCGGACCATGGAGCGCATTCATCGGTTTGTGAGCGCAGTTCGTCTGCTGGGGGCTAAGGTTGCGATCGATGATTTCGGTGATGGATTTTTTACTGTCGCCCAGGTTCGAGAAATTCAGCCGGACTATCTCAAGCTATGCGGTGATCTTGTAGCTCGGCTTTGCAAGAGTGGTGAGATCCTACCCCTGAGAGAGCTCGCCAGATCTTTTGGCGGTGAACTCATTGCTGAGCATGTTGATAGCGAAGAAAAGCTTTGCAGACTTAGAGATTTAAGCGTTGGCCTGGTGCAGGGTTTTCATGTTGGCCGAATCCTAACTGGTTTACCAAGTGCAGTTGTTGGTGGCGATTACAAGATTTTGTCCCCGTTGATCGCAAGTTAGTTACCAAGTACCGAGATGCGCTTTCGTAAGGGGTAGCAGAAGGTCTTGTGTTTGTCATTTGTTGAATGTGAATAGCGCAGAAACTACGTCATCAAAATTAATTTGGTGCGATGAATGTTGTTGTTGAATGTTTTGGCAAAAATCTAAGAGCCCAATTTGGGCGCCATAGTAAATTCTAGTGCCTTAAGTGGTGACTAGTCACCAAAGTACTTTGGGCCACATTCTATTTTTTGGCGCGCATATTTACTTTCGATGACTTCCGCTGATTATTGGCCGTTAGAGGTGAAGAAGTGGAACAGAAGCGATTTGAAATTGTTACAAATGCAATTTGGTTAGCTGATGGCGATATTCCTGTAGCCGCGAAGATCCTTAAGATCTCTGAGGAAGAGCTACTGGATTTGACTGATGATCAGGCCGCTTTTGCTTTCACAGGCAGGCCCGCACACTGGAGCCCAGCTGATTCGCTATCAGGCAGTATCCCCAGAGCTCCGGGCTCGTCATGGGCGAACGTGGTAATCCTTTCCGACGATGGATGTGCGGGGAGTTTTAAGGTTTTGTTCGAAGGAAATGCAGAGCCTGAAGAAACGGCGATTGTTTGGTCTCCGCATGGAGCAAGTTTGCCTACAAACAAGGTTGGTGTGGTTCCGATACTGAATGGGGAGATTGGTATCGGACATGTCATTCAAGGCGACGCCTGGCGGGACTTGGAAGAAAATGAGTTATTGCCGTCATTATGGAAGTTGATTGCCGACGGCCATCCCGTTGAAGATGCCGTCTATTTAGCTTCTTTGGATAACAAACCTAATCCTTAGAAGCACTTTTATTGTGTGGCTTCTATGTGTTGTGTTTTTTTTAGTGAAGTTCGTGCTACATTTCAAGGAGCGTGTAATGAACGATAACCAAGAGATTGATTTTGATCAGCTCTTTTCACAGTCTGAGCCGCTAACGAAAGTAACAACTCTAGATGGCGTTTATTCATCTGTAGATGAGCTGTCTTTTCAGGTGTCAGCAGAAGGAAAAAATCTTCAGATTTCAACAATGGGCTATTATTGCGAAATTGTTCTATATCCTTCTTATTCCGGATTTACAACATTCACAGTAGGTCTGGCAGATACCTATGAGCGCTCACGATTGGGGAATAGCAGCTGGGTCCCACGAGACGACGTTTTCACCGTGAAAAGCTCCAGTGGAGGGGCCTTTATTTTCTTCTCCAGCCGAGATGCTGCTGACTCCCTAGTGCAAATGATCACTGACCTCATGCAAGGGCGAAAGGCTACGCTCGATGGGAAATTAGTCGAGTACAGCCCGAAAATGGGTTGGGCTGAAAAATACCCATGGCTGAAAAAAACCTTCAGATCGATCATCGATTGTACCGTTGGGGCCGCAATCGCCCTGGGTATATCGGTGATTTTTGGGCTTGGAGCAAGAATTGGTTGGATGGTGATAGGTGAAAAGATTATGGAGTTCATCGGCTGACAAACCCCATATCCGTTCACCTTTGGGCTTAAAGCGCACGCTCCGCACCAAAATACCTGCTGATTCCCTTCAATATGGTCCCTGTGGCCCCATATCCTTTCACCTTTAGGGGGCGGCGTTTCGTCGTTCCCCATAAATGTTCACCTTTGTGAATTAGGTTACCGCAGCCACGGTGCATTTGACTGGCCAATTGACATACTGCTGAAGCAAGTAATAACGTTGTTGTCACACAATCAGGTAGGGGACGGTCTATGGCCGAGGCGGAAAAGGATATGTACAGCTGCGGGCTGTGCCATTTTGAATTTGCATCTGATGTAAAGATTTGCCAGGGCTGTCACGGTTTTGTGGTTTTTGGCGCAACAGAGGCGGAAAAAGCCGAAGGCGCCAAAACCGGTGCGGTAGTCTGGGGCGGGAGTCTTCTGGCTGCGGTCTACATACTTCCCTCAATTCTGCAGCAGGTCTTTGGTTGGCATATCCCTATTGGCTGGGGGATGGGTTTGTATGGATTGATCTTTCCGGCTGTCGGATCACTCATCGGTAACTTCCGGGGCAGGGCGGCAGTTGAAGCCAAGCATGCTGGAACATGCCGAACCATTGCGAGGTAGCGCAGTGGCACTCATTTCTGTACCTGAAACACAGGCGCTTGGGGGGCGTAAGGTGCCTCGCCGGTTACTCACGGCCTCGTCGCTACCAGGTGTTGCCATTGACTCATCGGTATCGGGAGTTGGAACGTGCGAGTTGAGCTATTTATTGGCCGGCGAAAGGGTCCGATTCGTTTTTGCTTCGACTGCAGATGCGATGAGTGCGGCAGGATTTGCGTCGACCCCCGTTTCAGGGATGAGTGAAGTCAGGGTCGATGCTTGCTCACACAATCAGATCGATTTCCGTACTTCTCAAGATTGGTGCTTAGCCGTCTTCGAAAGAGCTCATTTGGCGAAGGTGCTGCAGTGGTGGGCTGCAGATGAACGAGAGGGATAGACAGCTCTATCCTTTTTGACTTTCGTTAGTCTATAGTGTGTGGGTTATCGCAAAAAGCGCTCCCACACATGAAGCTGTCAGATTACAAAAAACCGCCGAAAGACTTTATCCAGGGTGTCAGGACCGACGGGTTTCGCCTCGGCATTTCAACAGTTTTTGCACCCTGGATTAGCTCTTTCTTCCGCGATCGTGAAGCTGTTTGGTTCGGTCAAGGCCGTATGTGGACCTTCGACCGCGCACGGATCAATGGTGAGTTCGCGGCATCTTTAGCAGAGAACCTTCCAACAGGTTCTCTGTACGACGTTTCTGCTTTTGCGCAGAAGGTCAAATCTGCTCTTGCATCTCCTGACCCCGACTTATTCGCCCCATTTTTGGATATTCAGATCTTCCCGGTAGTCGGGGGCGACCTGGTATGTCTTTTTCGTTTCGATCAACTCCTGCTGCGCACGATGCAGCGGTTGAACGGCAATTTCCTGCGCAACAAAAACGCATGGCGCCTTAAGGTAACTCAGGAACACCTTCTGGAAGCCTTGCGCGTGCATGCCGGCGTCGGTCGAGAGCACGTTTTCGTAAGCGATACCGAAATCGTTCTTGAGCAGCACGCCACGTTAAGCGACGGCGACCGCCCGGGCGTCCAGGTCGGTGGAATGGTTCCAGAGCGTGGCGCTGCGCAAAACGGCGACTCTGAAGGTGAGAACTCGATGCTCACCGTTCTTGCGACGCCGATGAAACGTCTCTGGATCAACGAGGAGCGATTGGCCGAGGCGGTTCAACTGCACGGCCTCCATAGTGGATATGCGTACCAGGAAGCCGGGGTTCGCCATCTGCTTAGTTATTCCAGCTGTCTATTAGCTGATGACATGGGCCTGGGCAAGTCCCGTCAGGCCGTGGTCGCCGCGACCCTCGTGACAGGTGAGGGCTGCGTACTGGTTGTTTGCCCGGCAAGCCTGCGTATCAATTGGGAGCGTGAAATTCACATGATCCAACCGCAAGCGCGGGTGGTGATCAGTGGTGACAACCAAGACTGGGCTGGAGCTGATTGGCTGATTGTGAACTACGAGCGCCTCGGCACTGTTGTGCAAGCCGTGAATGATGGCGTGGTGCGTTTTCGCGTAATGCTGTGTGACGAAGCGCAATTCCTTAAGGAACCAGACTCGACGCGGACTCGCAATGCGTTTCTGCTTTCAAAAAACATCGATCGGCGGTTCCTTCTCACTGCCACGCCAGTTTTGAATCGCGAGAGTGAACTTCATACGCTCCTGCGTCTCTCTGGCCATCCGATCGGCAACATTCCACTAGCTGACTTCCTTTCCGACTTCGCGGGGTCTCCAGAGCTGCGTAAAGGGCTCAGTGAGCGAGTCTCGGAATGGATGTTGAGGCGGCGTAAGGACGTTCTGACCTCCCTTAAAGGCAAGAGTCGTGAAGTCCAGTATGTCGACCTGGCACAGGATGAACGCGACCAGTATCGCCTGGCTGCTACAGATGACTCTCTGCCCGCCATCGTCAAAATTGGGAAGCTTCGGCAACTACTTGAGCGTTTGAAGGCTAACTGGTTGATCCAGACCATCAACGCTTTGGAAGAGGCTGATAAAGCAATCATCTTCTGCGAGTACACCGAGACCGTTGGTTACCTGGCTGATGAGTTCGCAAAAGTTGGCATCGACGTCGTCACTTTTACCGGTTCCGACTCCGGGACAAAAAAACAAAAAGCAGTCGACAAATTCATGGGCAACCCGGCGGCGCGTGTGTTCATCGGCACGACAGGAGCTGCGGGCGTCGGCCTCACCCTGACAGCCGCCAATTATGTCTTTTTCGCATCCCTTCCATGGACCGACGCAGCCAAGCGTCAGGCTGAGGATCGCGCCTATCGCAACGGCCAGACGCGGCATGTCTCGGTGATTGTGCCGGTGATTGCCGGGACGATCGATGAGCAAGTAGTGCTCCTTCTTGAACATAAGGAAGGCATTGAAAAGGACTTGTTCGGCAAGGCCGGTGAGGACCCTGCACACGTCGAGAAATTGATGGCCACGAAATTGTTACAGACCGCCTGAAACACGGAGAAGGAGAACCGCAAATGACCATGCCTCTTATGCTGCTGCGCTATGTCGTCAAAGCCGACGCCAAAATGAATTTCGTGCTCGTTGATACGATTGGTAATCAGACGCTCGACGTGACTTACCGCAATGTCGAGTCTGCGTTCAAACGCTGTGACTCTTTGAACCAAGTTCCGATCGGGACAACTGCGAAGTATCAGCAGGCAAAAGGAACTGGTGTAGGGACTCAGCCTGCGACGCGGCTCCTGAATGTCTATTCCCAGATCCACAACCTCTACAGCGCCATCTGTACATCGCCGGATGGGCTGGCTTTTTTACGAGAAAAACGCACTGAATATGAGGCGTTGCTGAGTGACTATGTCTCCCTGTCGGCGACTCAGTTTCTGAACAAGCTGTCCTCGGACACCTACCTCGGCAAAGATCCATTCACGATCCAGGGTGAAGGCTACCGACTGCTGGTTTCAGGAAAAAGTGGTGAGGTTCTGGAAGCGAATTTAGAAGGAATCACGAAGCCTGGTGTCCAGGAAATGTTGCGTTCAATCGAACGATTCGACATTCGGGAAATGGCTGAATGGTTCAGTTCATTCTCAAACGGTGACTTCGCGCTGAAGGGGCAGACCTTGGATGCACGGGCCATAGGTTACTGGCCGAAAGAGGATGCGCCGTATGTTCCTGCCGATGAGGGGTTCCGTGAAGACGCCTTAGAGCGGCGTGCCGCGCATCAGATGCGCAGGCCGGGTTAAGTTGACACACAAATGCGCCAAGTAATAACATTGTTATAACTTGGCGCTCTGCGCTATTTCCTGAGGATTCGCGCTGTGTCTTCCAGATCCCTAAAACCATTTTCCATGATGATCCCCCTCACGAGCCATGACCGCCGTGGCATCACTATGCGTGAGGTTAAAGTGATCCGGGCATTTGATTTTCCGATCGCCGGGAAGCTTTATCGGTTCGCGATTCATCCTCCTGCGGAGCCCATCGACTCCGTCAGCTTTATCATTTCCGAATTCAAAACTGGCAGGCAGTGCGGAGTACTCCAGGAGAGGTCACTTCGAAGGCTGCGCCCTGCTGCCGAGAAACATCTTGCCCAGTTTGTTGAAAGCAAAGGTGCTGGCTTCATCGCATCTGTTATTGAACAAGGCCAGGCCGTGGGGACTTTGAATGACTTCTAAGTCGGGGTTTTCATTGGAATGGAAACAGGGGTTCGCTGCTTTTGCTGCAGGCAAAACACTTGAGGACAACCCGTTTCCCTCCGGTTCAGCCAAAGCGGTGGAATGGGCAGACGGATTCCAAGCGGCCTGCGATGCAGAGCTGAGGGGATAGGGAGATGAGCATGCTGGCAAAGTGTATTGGGTGTGGCTGTGACGATCGGCATGCTTGTGTGAAAAACGGCCTTGCCTGCCATTGGCTGGCCGTGGATTACCAGGCAGGAGAGGGGGTCTGCAGCGAGTGCTCTGCATCAATGAACCGGTGGACTCGGGACATCGGCGAGAACATTGATCAGATGATGGAGGCACTGATGCTCGGTATGGACGGAATCTCTTCGCCAGAAGCCATTGTTGCAGCCTTGGTAAGACAGCGATCGCTTATCGAACAACTTGCGGCGCTGTGTGAAGCAACCAAATTATTTGCAATGAGTGCCAATCAGTTTGCTGAGTCCCGTGCCCATATCGAAGCCACGTACACAGCTGGTGATCGCCTGTGCTGGTCATGGGTCTGGGTTATGAGTCGTATCGTTGAAGCCCCTACCACCTTTCATATGAGGGCCGCAGTGAGGCTCTGTGTGCCACTGGTGGCGTTTTACCTGCAAACCCACACGGAGAGCTGATCAATGTCTGTAAAGCTGAATCATGAGGCCATACAGCTCTTTGCTGATACCGAGCCTCAGGAACATTCTGTGTGCGTCTTGGATGTGATGGCAGCACTCAGGAAAGTGCGTATCACCGAGGCAGGGCTTGAAGAATACGAAATACATGATCTGTTGTCCGGTGCGTTGCTGAGCGCGGGCATCTTTCACAGCCGGGAACGATCTTTTGCCCCACGCTGCCGGGCAGATCTCTGGGTTGACGGTATTGTGATTGAAGTCAAAAAAATGAGACCTCCCCGGGCAGCGCTTTTTGACCAGGTAACCCGTTACGCATCTCAAGAGTGTGTGCGGGCAGTGATTGTGGTCCTGGAAAGAAGTATTTCGCTACCGGCCACAATCTGCGGCAAACCTGTCTCGGTTTTGAGCCTCAATGCGCTATGGGGGATCGCCGTATGAGTCTGCCATTGCCCCAGTATTTGGCTATGCCGCATGAGGCAACAGAAACGTTTGGAACCTTACGGCGGGATGACGCTGCTCGTGGCAATTTCTGGGTGATCGATGGTGATCCACAAGTAGCAGTTATGGCCAAACGCATCTTCCCGGGTTCACAGGGGCGAGGTGCTGGGGTCGCCAAATTCAGCGCGAATCGACGAACCTTTGCTGACCTGGTGTGGTTCCTTCATCGGTGGCCGCTGAAGATCGAAAGCCGTTCAGAGTTCGACGCAGCGTATCGTGAAACGGTTGAATATGTTCAGCAGCGTCAGGCGGCTAATGCCAGTCCAGTTTGCATGAAGCCGGACGTCGTCTTCAAAGGTGTGCTACGTCCATTCCAAGAGGAGGGACTCAGCTGGTCTTTGACTAATCGGCGTACCCTTATCGCGGACGAAATGGGATTAGGCAAAACCGTGCAGGGAATAGCCTTCCTTGCAACGGACCAATCTTGGCCAGCCTTGGTCGTGGCTCCCCCCCATCTTATATTGCACTGGAAGAACAAGCTTTCTGAGTTTCTTGAGACAACGGAGGACTCAGCTGGACCATTGTTTGCGGACGAAAATGGTCTGAAGGTTTGCTTGATTAGCTGTACCCCTCGGGTAATGAAGGCACCGCTTCCGAAAGCTCATATCTATGTCATCCACTACCTGTTGTTGAAGTCGTGGCGGGAACACCTCAAGGAATTGAATATCCAGCGCATCGTGTTCGATGAGATTCAAGAGTTGAGGTGCGGATTTCGGTGAACGTGACCGAGCGTTTCGCTAATACGTGACCGGTGCTTCCACCCCGGTTGCGCGGGTTCTGGATTGTAATCGCATCGGTCACGATGCGGCTTGTTCCTCGGCTTTTTTTCG
>NZ_JAAQWK010000033.1:0-48795 GCF_012985445.1 Pseudomonas sp. WS 5532 | reverse complement strand
ACTCTTGTTTTAGGCTCATGGCGTCTCTCGTGTTCCAGGGCATGATGGCCTCCCGGCGAAGCTGGCTTCGCCGAGAAGTGTCCACCATGTCCCCGCACACCCGTCAACCATGTGTCCGGTCCGTACACAAGGACGCAAAAGTAACCAAAAGGTCCTCGCCCCACCACTCGGCACCTCGCTTAGGCTCGGTGTGCCCTCACTCCGGCTTGAATCCGTGGGCCGCCGCGATGGGCCATCCTTGGCCCAGCGCGGCTAACCCGGCGTCCTGCCGGGTTACCCACGGATTCAAGCCTGCGTTCGGCCATCGTGGTTAACGGGGCGCCTCAGATCAAAAGCAAGATCAAGATCTACAGCACGGCGGCCTGAAAGCCGACCTGAGTGGTTAGATCAAAAGCGAAAAGCGGATTTGCATACACCGAAGATCTGCTTTTCTGTGGGAGCTGGCTTGCCTGCGATGCAGACACCTTTGTACATCAGGCACACCGAGTTGATGCTATCGCAGGCAAGCCAGCTCCCACAGTTGACCGAGTATGGCTCTGCTGTTGCTGTTGCTGTTGCTGTTGCTCCGGCTCTTACATCCTTTTCGATGACGAAGTCAGCGGTCTTTTGATCTGCGCTTTTGATCTTGATCTGAAATCGCCCCGTTAAACACGATGGCCGCAATTCGACAGGGATTTGGGGGGTAAACCGGCAGGGATGCCGGTTTAGCCGCGCTGGGCCAAGGATGGCCCATCGCGGCGGCCCCCCAAATCACTGTCGGATTGCGGGCATGCCGAGCCACAGCGAGGCACCGAGTGTTGGGGCGAGGACTTTTTGGTTACTTTTGCGTCCTTGCAAAAGTGACCCGCTGTAAGAGCGGAACCATAGGCGGCCGTTACCTAAATAACGGATATGTACTCAGCAATCCTGAGTCAACCCCAGACCTAAAACCGCCCCGGTATCCCCCCGGTCACAAGGAAAACGGCGGCGTCCACACCCCGGTTGCACCAACACTCAGTCGGCAGAAAACTTGAGCACAGTGTTCTGGCTATAAGTCTGCCCAGGATTCAACCGAGTCGAAGCAAACTTGGGCTGATTCGGCGCATCAGGAAAATGCTGGGTTTCGAGGGTAAAAGCACTCCAGTGCTGATACGTCTTGCCCGCTTTGCCCTTCACCGTGCCATCGAGGAAGTTGCTGGTGTAGAACTGCACCCCAGGCTCGCTGGTGTAGAGCTTCAAACGCCGGCCAGACGCAGGGTCGTGTACTTCGGCGGCGAGTTGCTTGATATCGCCCTGGGTGTCGAGCGCCCAGTTGAAGTCAAACCCGCCTTGTTTCGGCTCGGCAAATTTAAGCTGCGGATGCTCGTCCTTGATGTGCTGGCCGATCGGCGTGGGTTTGAGAAAGTCCATCGGCGTGCCCTTGACCGGTGCCAGCTCGCCGGTCGGAATCAGGGTGGCATTCACCGGTGTGTAATGGCTGGCATGCAAGGTCGCGACCTGCTTGAGAATGTCGCCATTGCCCGCGCCCGCCAGGTTGAAATAGCTGTGGTTGGTGAGGTTGAGCACGGTGGGTTTGTCGGTGCTGGCTTTGTAGTCGATATGCAGTTCGTTGTTATCGTTGAGGCTGTAGGTGACCTCGGTTTTAAGGTTGCCAGGGAAGCCCATTTCACCGTCCTTGGACAGGTAGCTGAGCTTGACGCCGACCGAGTCCTTGCCCTTGACGGGTTCGGCTTGCCAAACGTGCTTGTCAAACCCCTGGGCGCCGCCGTGCAGCGAATTTGGCCCGTCGTTGAGCGGCACCTGATAGCGCTTGCCATCAAGCTCAAACGCACCGCCCGCCAGGCGGTTGCCGAAGCGCCCGATGGTCGCGCCAAAAAAGGCCGTGCCGCTCTGATAGCCCTGCACGTCATCAAAACCCAGTACCACGTCATCGACCTTGCCGTTTTTATCCGGCACGTGCAGTGACTGCAACACGCCGCCGTAGGTGATCACCGTGGCTTGCATGCCGTGGCTGTTGCGCAAGATGTACTGTTCGACGGCGGTGCCGTCATTGGTTTTACCGAAGGGTTTGTGTTCGCTGGTGAGGCCCGCAGCCTGGGCGCCGCCGCTGGCAATCAGCAGGGACAAGGCGAGGCCGGAAAGCAGGTGACGAGGGTGCTTCATGGTCGAACTTCCTTTTGTTGTTTTCAGTGGAATAGTTCTACTAATGTGCGATATTTTGTCGTTGCAGCAGCAGATTTATAGCCTTTTACGGCCTATTTGCAAAATAAAATAAGACTAATTAAGTGAGGCAACCTTTATATGACCACTCAGCAGGCTGTTTACCCCGACCTTGAGGGTAAGACCGTTCTGGTTTCCGGTGGTGCCTCAGGCATCGGCGAATTCCTGGTGCGCGCGTTCGCCGCGCAGGGCGCCAGGGTGGGTTTTGTGGACCGGGCGCAAAGCCAGGGTGAGCGGCTGGCCGCGCTGCTGCATTCCCAGGGCTACAAGGTTGAGTTCGTGTGTTGCGACATCACCGATGAAATCGCCTATAAAGCGGCGATCGAACGCTTTGAGCACTCGTTGGGGCCGATCACCGTACTGGTCAATAACGCGGCCAACGATGTGCGTCACACCCTGGAAGAAGTCGATTCGGCGATGTTCGACAGGCTGATCGCGGTCAACCTCAAGCACGCGTTCTTTGCTGCCAAGGCCGTGGTGCCGATGATGAAACGCGCTGGTGGCGGGGCGATCATCAACCTGGGCTCGGTGGGGTGGATGATGGCGTCTGCTGGCTACCCGGTGTACGCCGCCAGCAAGGCGGCGGCCCATGGCATGACCCGCGCCCTGGCACGTGAGCTGGGGCCGAACCATATTCGCGTGAATACCCTGGTGCCCGGTTGGGTCATGACCGAAAAACAATTGGCAATGTGGGTCGATGATGCGGCCAAGGAGCTGATCAGCCGCAGCCAGTGCCTGCCCGGCAGCGTACTGCCGGAACACATCGCCAATATGGCGTTGTTTCTCGCCTCCGATGCCTCGGCGATGTGTTCGGCGCAGAACTTTATTGTGGATGGCGGCTGGGTCTAGGCCTGCTACTCGATGGGGTAGCGCTTGAACGCCGGGTGCTGTTCCAGTTGGTCGGCGTGACGTTGCAGGTTAGGGAATGCCTTGGGGTCGAGCACCGACGGCAGTTTGAGTTGGGTGAACGACCACGCGACTGCCGCGGTCAGCGCCGCCTGGGTCAGTGGCGCGTCGGTGGTTTGGGCAAGGTGCTTTTCCAGCAGCGAATAGGCGGCCAACAGTTGACCGGTCACGCGGTCTATCCACGGTTCATGGCGTTTTTCTGCCGGGCGCAGATTGTCCTCATAGACGATCTGCACTGTTTTCTCGCAGGCCGCCAGGGCCAGCCCGAGCAGGTGCAGTTCGTGGGCGCGGGCGCCCGGCGCTTGTGCCAGCAGCTTCTTGTCGGTGGGGGCCTGGGCTTCGAAATAATCCAGGATCAGGCTGGAGTCCATCAGCAAGGTGCCGTCGTCCAGCACCAGGGTCGGCGCCTTGACCACCGGGTTGATCGCGTGGAACTGCTCGAAGGTGCTGAACACCGACACCGACTGATGTTCAAACGCCACGCCGTACAGGTCCAGGGAAATTGCCACGCGGCGTACGTAAGGCGAGTCCAGCATGCCTATCAGTTTCATGAAGCCTCCGTTGCTTTCAGGTGATGGGATCAGGAGATTAAGGGCACATGATTGTCCTGCGCAATGGCCTTTCGCAGTTGCTGATAGGCATCCACTAACTGCTCCAGGTTGAACGCCAAATTGCGCCCGCTGGGGTTGGGCAACACCCATACCGCTGCGCCGCCCAACAACAGCGGCTGCAACCCCCAGGCAACCTCGCGTTGGCCGGACACGGCGCTATAACCGACCTTGCCCAGAAAGGCCACGAAGCGTGGCTGCAAGCGGCGGATTTTTTGCTCAAACGCAACCGCCGCGTCGTTGAATTCATGCCGCGCCAATTCCCCCGCACTCGCCGTCGGACGCTCCACCAGTGTGGTCAGGCCGCAGTGGTAGTCGAGCAAGGTGCGCCCCTCTTCGGGGTGAATTTCATGGGGCGTGAAGCCGGCCAGGTGCAACGTGCGCCAGAAGCGGTTGCTGCGGTTGGCGAAGTGCAGGCCCAAGGCGGCGGAGCCTTTGCCGGGGTTGATGCCGCAGAACACCACGTTCAAGTGCTCGGTGAGGATGTCTTCGAGTCTGTCGCTCATGTCGGGTCTACCTGCAAATGCATCAGCAACCATTGGGTAAAGCTGCGCGCCAGTGGTGCATTTTCACTGTCACGGTGGGTCGCTTAGGCGTCCTTGGCCAACAAGGTGCGGGCAAATTCGTCGGAGGCGATAAAGTCCAGGGTCTGGCGCAGTTGCGCCGCCGCTTCACGGCCGAATGCCTGATCGAAGCGTTCGGCCATTTGCGTGGAAATACGCTTGGCCGCCAAGTGGGTGCGCTTGCCTTGTTCGGTCAGCAGCACGCGCCGGGTACGCCGGTCGAGTTCGTCCACGCGCAGCTCCACCAGGCCGTCACGTACCAGCGGTTTGAGCGTGTGGCCGAGCGCGGACAAATCCATCACCAGGGTTTGTGCCAGCTCGCCCATTTTCGGCGTGCCGGCCTTGGCGATGCGGTTGAGCAGCGCGTATTGCGTGGCTTTGAGCCCGCAGGGCGCGAACGCTTCGTCATAGATCTGGCCCAGGCGGCGCGAGGTGCGGCGCACGGCACCGTTGACGCAGGCGCTGGGGCTCTCGGAGCAAGGCGGGGCAGATTTCAAGGGCAGATACTCTCTGATACAAAACACGACGCGGCTGATTATGCCTGCGCGACCTGTCAGGACAAGGCCTTTCGGACCGAACTGACGTTCCAGATGAAGACTGAGACAGCTTGAAACAAATTAGTTGCGTATGCCACTAAGTTCGATATCGTGGCATATGCCTCTTTGTGACCTGGATGTCGTTACAAAATCCCCAGGAAGTGCATGGGGCGAGGCGGGAAAACGGCATGGCGAAGCCTGCTTGACCGACCAATCTCCTGTCTGGATCACCTCCTATGCTCAACCTCGTGCGCATCGCCTTGCTGCGCCCCTATACCTTTTTGGTATTGGCCATTTTCATCCTGATTGTCGGACCGCTGGCGGCCTGGCGCACGCCGACGGACATCTTCCCGGAAATCCGCATTCCGGTGATTGCGGTGATCTGGCAGTACACCGGTTTGCCGCCGGACCAGATGGCCGGGCGCATCACCTCGCCGTTCGAGCGGGTGCTGACCACCACCGTGAACGACATTCGCCATATCGAAGCGCAGTCGATGAACGGCTACGGGATTGTGAAGATCTTCTTCCAGCCCGGCGTCAACATCAGTACCGCCAACGCCCAGGTGACGTCGGTGTCCCAGGCGATCCTGCGGCAATTGCCGCCCAGCACCGTGCCGCCGCTGGTGCTCAACTACAGCGCCTCCACCGTGCCGATTGTGCAGCTTGCACTCTCTGGGCCGGGGCTGAGCGAACAGCGCCTGGGTGATATCGGCCTGAACCAGGTGCGCCTGATGCTCACCAGCGTGCCCGGCGCAGCACTGCCATACCCGTTTGGCGGCAAGAGCCGGCAAGTGCAGATCGACCTCGATTCGGCGCGCATGCAAGCCCGTGGCCTGTCGGCACAGGACGTCGCCACTGCCCTGGCCACGCAGAACCTGATCACCCCGGTAGGCACCCAGAAGATCGGCAGCTACGAATTCAACCTGCAACTGAACAACTCACCGTCGGACTTCCATGACCTGGAAAACCTGCCGATCAAGACCGCCGACGGCACCACCGTGCTGATCCGTGACGTGGCCACCGTGCGCGACGGCAACCCGCCGCAAACCAACATCGTGCATGTGAACGGCAACCGCTCGGTGCTGCTGCCGGTGCTCAAGACCGGTTCGGCGTCGACCTTGGGCGTGATCGCCGGGATCAAGGAAAAGCTTGCCGACAACAAGGCTGCGTTGCCGCCCAACTTGAATATCGATTTGATCGGCGACCAGTCGCTGTTCGTGCGTTCGGCCATCAGCGGCGTGGCCCGTGAAGGCTTGATCGCGGCGGCGCTGACCAGCCTGATGATTTTGCTGTTCCTCGGCAGTTGGCGTTCGACGGTGATCATTGCCACCTCGATTCCATTGGCGATCCTGGCCTCGATTGCCACGCTTTCGGCGCTGGGCGAAACCCTGAATATCATGACCCTCGGCGGCCTGGCGCTGGCCGTGGGCATCCTGGTGGACGATGCCACGGTAACCATCGAGAACATCAACTGGCACCTGGAGCAGGGCAAACCGGTGCAGACGGCGATCCTCGACGGGGCGGCGCAGATCGTGACGCCGGCGTTTGTCTCGCTGCTGTGTATCTGCATCGTGTTTGTGCCGATGTTCTTCCTTGATGGTGTGGCGCGCTTCCTGTTCGTGCCGATGGCCGAAGCGGTGATCTTTGCCATGATCGCCTCGTTCCTGCTGTCGCGGACCCTGGTGCCGACATTGGCCAACTACCTGCTCAAGCCGCATCTACACGGCGACGACGGGCACGCACCGTCGCGCAACCCGCTGGTGAAGTTCCAGCGCGGTTTCGAGAAGCGTTTTGAAGCCTTTCGCGAGCGTTACCACAGCGTGTTGCACAGCGCCTTGCACCATCGTCGCGCGGTGGTGATTGGCCTGCTGGCGTTTGTCGCCGTGTCGTTTGCACTGGTGCCGTTCCTGGGCCGCAACTTCTTCCCCGAGGTCGATTCCGGGCTGATCCTGTTGCACGTCCGCGCTCCGGTGGGCACACGGGTGGAGAGTAATGCGCACCTGATCGCCGACATCGAAAACGCGATTCGGCGCAAAGTCCCGGCCCAGGAGCTCAAAGCCTTGGTCGACAACATCGGCCTGTCCATCAGCGGTATCAACGTGGTGTACAACAACACCGGCACCGTGGGTTCCCAGGACGCCGATATCCAGATCAGCCTGAACGAGGGCCATCGCCCGACGGCCGAGTACATGCGCCAATTGCGCGAAACCCTGCCACGGGAATTCCCGAGCGCGGTGTTCTCGTTCCCGGCCTCGGACATTGTCGGGCAGATCCTCAACTTCGGGTCTTCGGCACCGATCGATCTGCAAATCACCGGCAATAACCTGGCGGGCAACTTCACCTATGCCAGCGCGTTGCTGCGTGATATTCGCCGGGTGCCGGGGGTGGTGGATGCGCGCATCCAGCAGTCGCGGCAATTGCCGACGTTCAATATCGACGTGGACCGCACCCGTGCGCAGTTGGTCGGCCTCACCGAGCGTGATGTGACCAACAGCCTTGTGGTCAACCTTGCCGGCTCCAGCCAGGTGGCGCCGACGTTCTGGTTGAACCCGGCCAACGGCATTTCCTACCCGATCGTGATGCAAACCCCGCAATACAACCTGGAAAGCCTGGCCGCACTGCACAACTTGCCGCTGAGCGGCAGCAATGGCGCGGCCACCGACCAGACCTTGGGCGGCCTGGCGAATATCCAGCGCAGCCACAGCAGTTCGGTGTTCAGCCAGTCGGATATCCAGCCGGTGGTTGAGGTGCTGACGGCGATTCAGGACCGCGATTTGGGTGGCGTCGCCGCCGATATCCAGAAAATCATCGCGGCCCACGCCGGTGAAGTGCCGACCGGCTCCAAGGTGATTTTGCAGGGCCAGGTGCAGACCATGAACGCGGCCTTCAGTGGCTTGCTGTTCGGCCTGTTGGGCGCGGTGGTGCTGATCTACCTGCTGATCGTGGTCAACTTCCAGTCCTGGGCCGACCCGTTTGTGATCATCACCGCGTTGCCGGCGGCACTGGCGGGCATTGTGTGGATGCTGTTTGTCACCCATACGCCGCTATCGGTGCCCGCCTTGACGGGGGCGATCATGTGTATGGGCGTGGCCACCGCCAACGCCATCCTGGTGGTGAGCTTCTGCCGTGAGCGCCTGGCTGTGCATGGCGATGCCGTGCAGGCCGCGCTGGAAGCCGGTTTCACGCGGCTGCGGCCGGTGTTGATGACCGCCATCTCGATGATTATCGGCATGGCGCCCATGGCTTTGGGCCTGGGCGAGGGCGGCGAGCAGAACGCGCCGCTCGGCCGTGCGGTGATCGGCGGGCTGGCGTTTGCCACCATCGCCACGTTGATTCTGGTGCCATTGATTTTCAGTCTGGTCCACGGGCGTCGACAACACGCCACGCTGGCGACTACCGTTTCCCAAGGGGTTTGACATGTCCGTTTCTATTGCTGAAAAAAAGCCGTCCCGTGGCCTGCTGTGGCTGATCGTGGGCGGGGTGACGGTGGTGGTCATCGTCGGTGTCGGCCTGAGCGTGCGTGCCAGTGAGTCCCGTGACCTCAAGACCTGGACCGACGCGCAGGCACTGCCCAGCGTCAACCTGGTCAAGCCGGTGGTGCAAGCGCAAGGCCGGGTACTCAACTTGCCGGGGCGCATGGAGGCTTATTCGCGCGCGTCGATCTTTGCCCGGGTCAATGGCTACCTGAAATCCTGGAATGTCGACATCGGCACGCGCGTCAAAGCCGGCCAGGTATTGGCCGAAATCGACACCCCGGAACTCGACCAGCAACTGCTGCAAGCCCGCGCCACTTTGGCCTCGGCCCAGGCCGATGAACACCTGGCCGACACCACCGCTAAGCGCTGGCAAGCGATGCTCGCGACCGACTCGGTGTCGCGCCAGGACGTCGACGAGCGCACCGGCGACCTGACCGCCAAGCAGGCCAAAGTGACGGCGGCCAAAGCTAATGTCGAACAGTTGGTGGCGACCAAGGGCTTCCAGCATCTGGTCGCGCCGTTTGCCGGTGTGGTCACCGCGCGCAGTACCGACGTGGGCGCGTTGATCAGCGCCGGGGGCACCGCCGGCAAAGAGCTGTTTGCGGTGGCCGATGTCAGCCGCCTGCGCGTGTATGTGCAGGTGCCGCAGACCTTCTCGCCACAGATTCGCGAAGGCACCACGGCGCGCCTGAGCGTGCCGGAGTATCGCGGCGAAACCTTCACCGGCAAGGTGATCGCCACCGCCGATGCGGTCAACGCCGCGTCCGGCAGCACCTTGGTGCAACTGCTGGTGGACAACCCCGGCGGCCGCCTGCTGCCCGGTGGCTACACCAGCGTGCAGTTTGATTTGCCGGTTCAGGCCGACGTGCTGCGCGTACCGTCCAGTGCCCTGGTGTTCGATGACAAGGGTATGCGCGTCGCCACCCTCGACAGCCAGGACCATGTGCACTTCAAGACCGTCACCATCGCCCGTGACTTTGGCGACAGCGTGGAGATCGCCAGCGGCCTGCAAGCGGCTGACCGCGTGATCGATACGCCGCCGGATGGCCTGGCCGATGATGATTCGGTGCAATTGGCTGCTGCTTCCGTCGAGGCCAAACCCCATGGCTAAGCGCAACTTGCTGGGCCTGCTCGCCACCTTGAGCCTGGGAGCCTGCTCGTTGGCGCCGCCGCTTGAAGTGCCGCAAACACCTGTCGCCGCGCAGTTTCACACCCAAGGCCCATGGACCGTCGGCGCGCCCGACGACCAGGCCAACCGAGACGGCTGGTGGCGTATCTACAACGACCCGCAGCTGGATGCGATGCAGCAGCAGTTGCTGAAAAACAACCCGGACCTGAGCGCGGCATTCGCGCATTACCAGCAATCCCAGGGGTTCCTGGCCCAGGACCGTTCGGGGCTGTTCCCCAAGCTCTCGGCCATCGGCAGCGGCCAGCGTATTCGCCAGTCGGACACCAAACCGCTGCGCTCGGCCACCTCGCCGGACGTCTATAACTCCGCGACATTGGGCCTGGAGGTGGATTATGAAGTCGACCTGTGGGGCCGCGTGCGCGACACGGTTGCGGCCGGCATCAGTGACTCGGAGGCGGCCAGGGCCGACCTGGCGTCGGTACGCCTGAGCCTGCAAGCGCAATTGGCTGACAGTTACATCCGCCTGCGCGGTATCGACTGGCAGAACCAACTGCTGGAACAGACCCGCGACGCCTACACCAAAGCCCTTAGCCTGACCGAAGGCTTGCACGGCGGCGGGATCGTGTCCGGGCTGGACGTGGCGCGGGCGCGCACGCAGCTGTCGACGGTCAAGTCGCAATTGAACCAGAGCCTGGTGCAACGGGCGGTGTTGGAGCATTCGATTGCGGCGATGCTGGGGGAGTCCGCCTCAACCTATACCGTCGCCGTGAATGTGGCGCCGATTGCCTTGCCCAACGTGCCCACGGGCGTGCCGTCGAGCCTGCTGCAACGCCGCCCGGATATTGCCGCTGCCGAGCGTCGCATCGCGTCGGCCAATGCGCGGATCGGAGTGGCCAAGGCCGCGTGGTTCCCGCAGATCACCTTGAGCGCCCAGGGCGGTTATCAGAGTGATGAGTTTGCGCGTTTGCTCAGCGCACCCAACCTGTTCTGGGCCATCGGCCCGTCGCTGGTCGGCACAATCTTTGATGGCGGCGCGCGCCAGGCCCAGGTGGATATTGCCAAGGCCGCCACTGACGAAGCCGCGGCCAAATACCGTGGCGTAGTGCTGGGTGCTTTCGAGCAAGTGGAAGACAACCTGTTGCAGATTACGGGCCTGGGCAGCGCCCTGGATGACCAGCGTGACGCTGCCGCTGCCGCACAATACGCCGAAGACCTGTCGACCTCGCGTTATCGCCAGGGCGCCGTGGCTTATCTGGATGTGGTCACCGCCCAAGTGGCTGCGCTGGAAGCCAAGCGCAGTGTGCTGCAACTGCAAACCCAGCAATTAAGCGCTAATGTGGGCCTGATCAAGGCGCTGGGCGGCGGATGGAACGTGGCCCAACTGGCTGCATCGAACAGTACTCAAATCAAGGAGAAGTGAGCATGACCGACTACCTACCCCCGAAGGTGTGGACCTGGGACACCGAAAGTGGCGGCACTTTCGCCAGCATCAACCGGCCCATTGCCGGTGCGACCCATGAGAAAGAGTTGCCGGTCGGCAAACACCCGTTGCAGCTGTATTCCCTGGCCACGCCGAATGGGCAGAAGGTCACCATCCTGCTCGAAGAGCTGCTGGCCCTGGGGCACAGCGGCGCGGAATATGACGCGTGGCTGATCAAGATCGGCGATGGCGACCAGTTCGGCAGCGGCTTTGTGGCAGTCAACCCCAACTCCAAGATCCCGGCGTTGATGGACCACAGTGGTGACACGCCGATTCGCGTATTCGAGTCGGGTGCGATCCTGCAATACCTGGCCGAGAAATTCGGCGCGTTCTTCCCCACCGAGCCTGCTGCGCGGGCTGAGTGTTTGTCGTGGCTGTTCTGGCAGATGGGCAGCGCGCCGTACCTGGGCGGCGGCTTCGGGCATTTTTACGCCTATGCGCCGAGCAAGATGGAATACCCGATCAATCGCTTCGCCATGGAAACCAAGCGTCAACTGGACGTGCTCGACCAGCGCCTGGCGGTGAGTGAGTACATTGCCGGCGATGAGTACACCATTGCCGATATTGCGATCTGGCCGTGGTATGGCGGCTTGGTCAAAGGCCGTTTGTACGGCGCGTCAGCGGAGTTTTTGTCGGTGCACGAGTACAAGCACGTGCTGCGCTGGGCCGAGGCGATTGAAGCACGTCCGGCGGTACAGCGTGGGCGGCGGGTGAATCGGGTGTCCGGCGAGCCTGCGGAGCAACTGGCTGAGCGGCACGACGCCACCGATCTGGACTGAAACGCTGTCAAATTGTGGGAGCTGGCTTGCCTGCGATGACGGAGTGTCAGTCGATAAATTTGCAACTGACCCACCGCTATCGCGGGCAAGCCCGCTCCCACATTTAGACCTCCATATTCTTCCAAACTATTTGTAGCGCTGCTCGAACTGCACCCACACGTTGCGCTGGCCGAGGCGGTTGAAATACACCGATTTTGGACTGAAACTCGATCAAACTGTGGGAGCTGGCTTGCCTGCGATTGCGGTGGGCCAGTTTTTGATCGTTGTGTATCAGTTGGACAGGTTCTCCGAGGTCACGATCTGCGGTGGGATATGCACTCTGTGCCGCAGTGGATCGAAGGCCTCGGCGGCCTGCAACTCCACCAGTAATTCGATCAGCGCGGTCGCCGTCTGCCGAGGCTGCGAGTCCATCACCACATCAATCAAACCCCGGCTCAGCGCCTCACGCGACAACGCGGTGGACTCCTGCAAAATGCAGCACAGCGCCGGCCGTTTGGGCAGCTGCGCCAGGGCATTGATCACGCCGTCGCCGCCGCCGCCCACCACGCACAGGCCGCGCAGGTCGGTGTGGCGGGTGAGCAGGTCGAGGGTGGCTTCTTCAGTGATGTCGCTGTTGTCCAGGTTGATCAGCGGTTCCAGCGGCTTGAGCCCCGGCGCATGCTCGGCCAGGTAACTGTGCAAGCCTTCAACCCGCGCCTGGTGGCCGAGAAAACGATGGCCGCCCAACAGGATGCCGACGCTGCCTTTGCGTGCGCCGCAGGTGCGCGCCAGCAGCCAGCCCATGGTGCGCCCGACCACGTGGTTATCCTGGCCCACATACGGCTCCAAGGCTTGTTCCTGGATATCCGAGAGCAGCGCAACCACCGGCACGCCGGCTTCGCGAACCTGCGCCAGTGTGGCGTTGATCAACGGGTGGGCGAAGCTGACGACGGCGAGCGCGTCGCATTGCACCGCCAGTTGCTCGATTTGCGTAGCGATGGCACTGGGCGTGCGGTCGAGAATGTAGTCGAACTGGCAGGTCAGGTTGGCTGTAGCGTGCTGCTGCGCGGCCGTGCTGATCGACTGCGCCAGGTTGGCGTAAAACGCTTGGGTGGTGCCCAGCAGCAGGATGCCGAAACGGTAGGTGGGGCGCCGCTCACGAATGCGTTGGCCTATCAGCCGTGCAGCAAAATAACCCACGGCTTCGGCGGCCTGGAACACCTGTTCGGCGGTCTGCGGATTCACCGGCGCTCGGGCGTTGAGTACGCGGTCGACGGTGGCCACACTCAAGCCCGCCTGGGCGGCAACGGTGGCGATGGTCGGGCGTTTATTATTATTCATGACAGGCCTCTCAAGCGTCTTGATAGAAAACTATCAAGCCTCGCTGGGCCTGGATGATAGCTTGATAGGGAATGGATTCAAGGCCTTGAGGCGGATTTATCCGCGCTCTATGGTTGGTTCGCAAAGCACCAGTTACCCACCGCTTGCGGAGAACAATAACAATGCCTGAACACACGCCTCACCGTGCCCGGCGCGACTACAGCCTCACCGGACCTGAAGCTGCCCGCGCCGCAGAAAAGGGCCTGGTCTCGGCCAGTTGGTATCAATCGCCGATCTCGCGTAAACGCATGAAAGAACTGATGCAGCGCCGCGACGGCCCGGCGTTGCTCGATACGGCCCTGTGGGTGTCGGCGCTGCTGGTCACGGGGTTTGGCGGCTACTGGTTCTGGGGCTCGTGGGCCTGCGTGCCATTCTTTATGGCTTACGGCGTGCTCTACGGCACCGCGTCCAACCCGCGTTGGCATGAGACCGGCCACGGCACCGCTTTCAAGACCCGCTGGATGAATGTTGGGCTGTACCAGGTGGCGAGTTTCATGTGCATTTTCGAGCCGCATGTATGGCGCTGGAGCCATGCGCGGCACCACACCGACACGATCGTGGTCGGGCGTGACCCGGAGATCGTCGAGCCGCGCCCGCCGAGCCTGTTGATGATGGGCCTGAGCCTGTTCAACCTGCCGCTGGCCTGGAAAACCTTCAGCGGCGTGGCGCGCCATGCGATCGGCAAGATGAGCGCCCAGGAACAGGACTTTATCCCCGAGTCCGAATGGCCCAAGGTGTTCCGTGCAGCGCGGATCTGGGTCGGTATTTATGCGCTGGTGATCGGCACCGCGTTGTACCTGCACAGCTGGCTGCCATTGATGCTGGTCGGCCTGCCGAGCCTGTATGGCGCCTGGCTCGGCTACCTGTTCGGCCTCACCCAGCATGTGGGCCTGGCGGAAGATGTGCTGGACCACCGCAGCAACTGCCGCACCATCTACATGAATCGCGTGCTGCGCTTTATCTACATGGACATGAACTACCACCTCGAACACCACATGTACCCGATGGTGCCGTACCACGCGTTGGCGCAACTGCACGAAGAGATCCGCAGCGACTGCCCGCCGCCATACGCGAATATTCTTGAGGCGTACAAGGAAATCCTACCGACGATCTGGAAGCAGCGCAGCGACCCGAGCTATTTCGTGCAGCGCCCCACTCACAGTGGCGAGCGAGCTTGCTCGCGCTGGGCTGCGCAGCAGCCCCAATAAAAACCACCGCATTCTTTCAGACAATACTCGACTGCCGACCTTGGGGCCGCTTCGCAGCCCGGCGCGAGCAAGCTCGCTCGCCACAAGGAAGGCCATGCATAGAGAGAACAACACCATGAACGATCAATGGATCGACGTCTGCGCCGTGGGCGAAATTGACGAAGAAGACGTGCTGCGCTTCGACCATGGGCCGCACACCTACGCGGTGTACCGCTCGGCCGAGAATGAGTTTTTTGCCACTGCCGGCCTGTGCACCCACGAGAAAATCCACCTGGCCGACGGCCTGGTGATGGACCACGTGATCGAGTGCCCCAAACACAACGGGCGCTTCGATTACCGCTCCGGCAAGGCCCTCGGCGCGCCGGTGTGCGTCAACCTCAAAACCTACCCGGTGCGGGTCGAAGCGGGGCGGGTTCTGCTCGCCGTGACGGCGTGAGCATGAACGCACCCCTGATTATTGTCGGCGCCGGCCATGCCGGTGGCCGTGCGGCGCTGACCTTGCGCGAAGAAGGCTACACCGGGCGCCTGATCCTGATCGGCGATGAACCGCACTTGCCCTACGAGCGCCCGCCGTTATCCAAGGGCTTGCTGCAAGGCAGTACGGACCTGGCGGGTTGCAGCCTGTGCGACAGCCAGCGCATGGCCGCGCTGGGCATCGAACATATCGCCGGCAACCCGGTTACGCGCCTGGAGCCGCACCAGCACCGGCTGCAACTGGCTGACGGCCAATGGCTGGACTTTGCCGGTTTGCTGCTGGCCACTGGCGGCCGGGCGCGACGCTGGCCTGTGGAGCAGGCGAGCGTGCTTTACCTGCGCACCCATGATGAGGCGCTGGCCCTGCGCGACGCCTTGCGCCCCGGCACGCGGCTGGTGGTGGTCGGCGGTGGTTTTATCGGCCTGGAAGTGGCGGCGACCGCGCGCGGCCTGGGCTGCCAGGTCACGGTGCTTGAAGCAGGCCCACGCTTGGCGGGCCGGGTGTTGCCGCCGGTGATCAGCGAAGCGCTGCTGGATTTGCACCGCCAGCAAGGCGTTGAGGTGCGCTTGAATGTGGCACTCGAATCCATCGACGCCGACGCGGTGCAACTGGTCGATGGGCAGCGCTTGCCGTGTGATCGGGTGGTGGTCGGCATTGGCATGCAACCCAATCTCGAACTGGCTGCAGCAGCGGGGCTGGAAGTAGGGCAGGGCATTCGCGTCGATGCGCAACTGCGCACCAGTGCGCCGAACATTTATGCGGCGGGCGATGTGTGTGAGTTTCGCCTGGGAGGCCTGTATCAACGCCAGGAAACCTGGCGCAATGCCGAAGCCCAAGGTCGCCATGCTGCGCTGAATATGTTGGGGCGTGAGTTGCCGTTCGAGGCCATGCCGGGTTTTTGGTCCGACCAGTACGACTGGGGCTTGCAGACCGTTGGCGTGATGACCCCGCTGACGGTCAGCCGCGCACTGCCGGGCGGTGGTTTGCTGTTGTTCCACCTGGATACCGACGGGCATTTGCAAGGCGCTTGCGGCTGGGCGCTCGGCAATGGCGTGGCCAAGGACATCAAGCTGTGCGAACGCTTGATCAGCGCGCGCATTGCACTCAATACGGCCGACCTGGCCAACCCGGACGTTTCCCTTAAACACGTGCTGCGAGGCTGATATGCACCAATTGCTGGTGTTCCAATCCCTCTGGGCCATGCAGACCGAACCGGGGCCGCTGGAAGCCCGGCTCGATCGCATCGCCGCCGCCGGCTTCGACGGCATCACCGATCATTACTGGAAACCCGCCGAGGTCGCGCGCCTGCACGCTGCCGCCAGCGCCAGGGGCTTGCAGATCGAAGGCCAACTGTTCCCGCAATCGGTGGATGACCTGGCCGCCGTGCTGGATGTGATCAGCCGCTACGGCTGCCACCACCTCACCCTGCAGGCCGATGTGCGCCCGCGCACGCTGGCCGAGGCGGCCCGCCTGGTCGAAGGCTGGCAGCGCCTGGCCGAACAGGTGGACTTTCCGATCCTGCTGGAAACCCATCGCTACCGCCTTACCAACGACCTGCTGTTCACCCTCGACCTGCTCGCACAGATGCCCGACCTGAAACTGCTTGCCGACCTGTCCCATTACGTCGTCGGCCGGGAGTTACCGGAACCGGGTGCGTTCGAGGACGACGAGCAGATACGCACGATATTGCGCCACAGCTGGGGCTTTCACGGGCGGGTGGCCAGCAGTGAACAGGTGCAGGTCTCAATGGACTTCCCCCAACACCAGGCCTGGGTCGAGCGCTTTACCGGCTGGTGGCGCTACGGGATCGAAGACTGGCTGGCCCGGCCCGATGCGCCCAATAGCCTGTCGTTCACCTGTGAGCTGGGCCCGCCGCCCTATGCAATCACGGATGCAAACGGCGGTGAAATCAGCGACCGCTGGGCCGAGGCGCTGAAGCTGAAGACCCTGATTCGCCAGGTGTGGGAGAGCTGCCATCGATGATCTGCTAATCTGCGCGGGTTAAAACCGCCCTTAGCCTGTGGACTTTCATCATGAAGACTTGCCCTGTTCAGCCACCTCTTGAGCCGCAGTCCGTCTGCCATCCCATCACCAGCAGCGCGATCTTCATGGTGGCAACCGTCGCTCCCGGCAGTGAAGACCAGGTGCGCGCCTGGTGCGGCGATATCGCCGGGCTGGTGCGTTCGGTGGGCAAGCGCGTGCCGGCGGGCAACCTGACCTGCGTCTGCGGGTTTGGCTCGGATGCCTGGAGCCGGCTGTTCGGCGGGCCACGCCCGGCGGCCTTGCACCCGTTTCGCGAGTTCGGCGTGCCAGGGCGCATGGCGCCGTCGACGCCCGGCGATATCCTGCTGCATATCCGCGCCGAGCAGATGGACCTGTGCTTCGAATTGGCCACGCAGTTGATGGTGGCCCTGGGCGACAGCGTCAAGGTGGTGGATGAGGTCCAGGGTTTCCGTTACTTCGATATGCGCAGCATCATCGGTTTTGTCGACGGCACCGAGAACCCGGTGGGGCGCAAGGCCGTCGGCTTTACCATCGTCGGCGATGAAGACGCGGAATTTGAAGGCGGCAGCTACGTGCTGGTGCAGAAGTACCTGCACAACATGAGCGCCTGGAACGAGCTGACGGTGGAAGCGCAGGAGAAAGTGATCGGGCGTACCAAACTGGCCGACATCGAGCTGGATGAAGAGACCAAACCGAGCAACTCCCACAGCGCCCTGACCGTGATCACCGACGAAAACGGCGAAGAAGTAAAAATCCTGCGCGACAACATGCCCTTTGGCCGCCCAGGCGCCGGCGAGTTCGGCACCTACTTTATCGGCTACGCGCGCTCGCCGCAGCCCTTGGAGTTGATGCTGGAAAACATGTTCGTCGGCCGCCCGGTCGGCAACTACGACCGCTTGCTGGACTTCAGTACCGCCGTGACCGGCGGCCTGTTTTTTGTGCCTTCGGCCGATTTGCTTGAAGAGCTGGCCGACCGTCAACCGGGGGCTTAACTGAGCAACCCGGTGCTGACCGCCACAATCAAGAAGACTCCCAGCAGCGCGCGATAAATCACAAACGGCCAGGTGGAGAACCGCTCCAGGAACTTCATCAGGCCCCAGATCGCGAAGAACGCCGAGATACTTGCCACCACCAGGCCGAAGAGCAAATGCGGCCAGGCGTGGGCGGGCATGTCGGCGTGCAGCAGCACCCACAGCTCTTTCAAACCGGCCAGCGCGATGGCGGGCAGGCCCAGCAGGAATGAAAAGCGCGCGGCTTCTTCACGCTTGAAGTTGAGGAACAGCGCAGCGGTCAGCGTCGAACCCGAGCGCGATACGCCGGGGATCAATGCGCCGATCTGCGCAACCCCGACAATCAGTGCATCGCGCAGGCGCATCTGGCCCATGTCCCGGGTGTGGCGTGCACGCACTTCGGCCACTGCCAGCAGTACCGCCATCACCACACAGGAAATCCCGATCACCATCAGGCCGCGCAACGGCGAGTTGCAGCTGTTGAGGGTCGAGGACAAGGCCAGGCCGGCAATGCCGATGGGGATGGTCGCCAGCACAATCGCCACCGCCAGCTTGAACCACGGGTCGTTGTAGTCGCCCCGGCGTACCGCACCGATGCTGCCCGTGGTGACCTGGCGCACATCGCGCCAGAAATAACTGACCACCGCCGCCAGCGCCGCCAACTGCATCGCCGCCGAAAACGCCGAGCCGGGGTCTTGCCAGCCGAGCAGGGCGGGCACCACACGCATGTGGGCGGTGGACGACACCGGCAGCAGCTCGGTAATGCCCTGGATCACACCCAGGATGAAAATCTGCAGGTAATCCAGGGAGGCAAAGCCCACATCCAGGCCGGCGGAACAGACGTTGGTCAAAATAGAGGTCCTTGAGGAAAAGGTCGAAGCTGACGAAGTTTATTCTAAATGTTTCAGGAATTTCGGTTGGACGGGGCAAATCCGCAATCGGTTCAGCAAACAGAAAGGTTATGCAATGTATTGGCCTGCGCGCGTGTTTTGTGAACAATGGCGCCCTGCGTTTTGTCACCGAGAGCCCCATGCCTGAAACCACCGTTGAACTGATCCAGACTGGCCCCGAAGAGTCCGAGTTGATCCGCAACCTTTACCAGTATTACGCCTATGAGTCCTCGGACTGGGAACAGGAAGATGTCGAGGCGGATGGTCGCTTCTACATCCACGATGAGCACCTGACCCGCTACTGGCAAGACCCGCAATGGAGCGCCAACCTGCTGCTGGTGGACGGTTATATCGCCGGCTTCCTGCTGATTGAAGGCAGCGAACTGCCAGGCATCGACGCCCTGGAACTGGCCGACCTGTTCATTCTCAAGCGCTACCGCCGCAAAGGCATTGGCCGTGCCATCGCCACCCAGGTGTTGAGCAGCGGCCAGGCCGATTGGCTGGTGCGTTTCTATGACCAGGATGAAGTGTCCCAGGCGTTCTGGCGTGCGGTGCTGGATGATTTGCCGCGCCCGGTGCAGACCCTGGAGCTGGAGGATGACCCGCAGTTGGTGAGTTACCTGATTACGCGAGCGGTCCTGCATTAAGCGAGCGCCTGCGGGCGCACGCTGGTTTACACCCACAGAGGCTTCGGCCTCTTTTTTATTGCGCTGAAAAACCATCATCGGTTGAAGAATAGAAGGTTTTAATGTTTTTAAGTACTTAAAAAAACATTTACAAGCCGACTCCATGCTGTGAGTATGTCCGGGCGAATTTAAAAAAACAAAAACATCCGCGGCACTGATCCCGTTCAGGCCATAACAACAACGACCTCAAACAGGCTTGAAGCCGGCTCCTGCCCCAGGCCGCTTCTGTGCGAAGGAGAACATCTCCCTTGAATCGCTTACTTAATGGCACGCTGTGCGTCACCCTCGTACTCGGCGCCGGCTTTGCGCAGGCCCAGACCACCTTGCGCGTCGGCTTGAACGCCGACATCCGCAGCACCGAGCCGGGCGTCAACCGTGACGAAAATACCGACACCGTGATGCTGCACATCGTTGAGGGCCTGGTAGCCCACCGCGAAGACGCCTCGGTTGGCCCGTTGCTGGCCCGCGAGGTGCAACGCGCCGACGACGGCTTGACCTACACCTTCAAATTACGCGAAGGCGTGCACTTCCAGAACGGTGCGACATTAACTGCCGATGATGTGAAGTGGACCTGGGAGCGCTACCTCAACCCCAAGACCCAGTGGCGTTGCCTGGCCGAATTCGACGGGCGTGGCGGGGCGAAAATCACCGCCATCGACACGCCGGACCCGCTCACCGTCGTGTTCCATCTCGACCAGCCCAGCGGCCTGTTCCTGGCTTCGATGGCGCGCCCCGATTGCGCCGGCAGCGGCATCCTGCACCCCGATTCGCTGGCCGCCGATGGCAGTTGGAAAGCCCCTGTCGGCACCGGCCCGTTCAGCCTCACCGAATGGAAACGCGGGCAATACGTGGTGCTGTCGCGCTTTCACGACTACAGCCTTCGTGACGACGCTGCACCGGACGGCTTTACCGGCAAGAAGCAGGCCCTGGTGGATGAAGTGCGCTTTATGGTGATCCCCGACCCGTCGTCGGCCAAGGCGGCATTGATGTCCAACAACATTGACCTGCTGCCCAATGTCAGCGCCAGCGATGCGCAGGAGTTGAAAACCACACCGGGTGTGCAGATTTCATTCAGCCCGATCATGGCCATCTGTGGCTTGTTGTTCCAGACCAACGATCCGCTGCTCAAAGATGTGCGCATCCGCCAGGCCATCGCCCATTCTCTGGATTACGGGCAAATGGTCAATGCGCTGTCCAACGGCACCTCCGAGCCGAACAACTCGGCCATCGCACAAACCAGCCCCTTCTACAGTGCCACCGCCAAGCAGGGCTACCGCTACGACCCGCAGCTGGCCCAGCGCCTGTTGAAAGAGGCCGGCTACCACGGCCAGCCGATCAAGATGATCGTCAATAAACGCTATTCGCAGATGTTCGACATGGGCCTGCTCAGCCAGGCAATGGCGGTGGCCAGTGGCTTGAACATCCAGATGGAAACCCTGGAGTGGGGCACCCAACTGGAGCGCTACCAGAGTGGCAATTACCAGATGATGGCGTTCTCTTACTCCTCGCGCCTGGACCCCGCTACCAGCTTCGATTCGCTGATGGGTGACAAGAGCAAGGAACCGCGCAAGGTCTGGGATAACCCCCAGGCCCAGGCGGTACTGCGTGAGGCGGTGCGCGAGAGCGACACGGCCAAGCGCCAGGCGCTGTTCGACCAGTTGCACTCGATGATGATCCACGACACGCCCATGGTGATCATCTACAACGGCACAGTAGCCGCGGCGCTGCGCGACAGCGTCAAGGGCTTCCATTCCTGGCCGGTGTCATCGCCAAGGCTGTGGGGCGTCAGCCTCGCGGCCCACTAACGAGGCCTGAGCATGTTGCGTTTTATTTTGCAAAAACTCGCGATGGCGATTCCGACACTGCTGCTGATCTCGGTGATGGTGTTCGCACTGATTCGCCTGATCCCGGGCGACCCGGCGCTGTTGATGCTCGGTGATATGGCCGACCCGCAAAGCCTGGCCGATATGCGCCACACCCTGGGCCTGGATCAATCGCTGGTCATGCAGTTCCTGATCTGGTTCAAGGCCGTAATGAGCTTCGACCTGGGTGTATCCATCAGCACCAAGCAGGCGGTATTGCCGCTGATCCTGGACCGCTTCAGCGTCAGCGCCACCATCGTGCTGGTGGCGGTGTTGTTTGCCACGTTGATCGCCGTGCCGATTGGCTTGATCGCGGCCTGGAAACAAAACAGCGCGCTCGACCTTGGGTTGGTGTCCGTCGCCACCTTGTTGCTGTCGATTCCCAGTTTCTGGCTTGGCCTGTTGCTGCTGCATGCCTTTGGTATTCAACTGGGCTGGTTGCCGGTGGTGGGCTACGTGAGTTTTGCCCAGGCGCCGTGGCAAGCGATCAGCTACATGGTGCTGCCGGTGGTGACGCTGACCCTGGTTGAAGTGGGCGCGATTACCCGCATGGCGCGTGCCAGCACCATCGAAGTGCTGCGCCTGGAGTACATCGCCCACGCCCGCGCCAAAGGCCTGTCGGAACGTGCGGTGCTGTGGAAACACGCGTTGCCCAATGCGTTTGCGCCGACCTGGACGCTGGTCGGGCTGATCCTCGGCAACCTGCTGGGTGGAATCGCTGTGCTGGAAACGGTGTTCACCCTGCCTGGCATCGGCCGCTTGATGGTCGATGCGATTTTTGCCCGCGACTATCCGGTGCTGCAAGGCTGCCTGTTGTTGATCACCTTTATCTATGTGCTGGTCAACCTGTGTGTGGATCTGCTCTATCCGCTGTTCGACCCAAGGGTGAAGTTATGAGTTCGACTATTGCCGTGCCCGTAGCGGCCAAGCGCCGACGTGGGTGGGCGCCGGCCAATGCCGTGATCGGCGGCGGGCTGCTGGTGGCGTTGATCGCGCTGGCGTTGATGGGGTTGGTGTGGTCGCCGTTCGATCCGCTGAAGATCGACTTGATCGCGCGTTTCCAAGCACCATCAGCGGCCCATTGGTTGGGCACCGATGAGTTTGGTCGCGACGTGTTCAGCCGCTTGCTGATCGGTGCCCGCACCAGCCTGTGGGTGAGTTTGCTCACGGTGACGGTGGCGGTACTGGCCGGCACCGTGATCGGCATGCTCGCCGGTTACTTGCGCGGTTGGACCGACCGCGTGTTGATGATGTTCAACGATGCGCTGCTGGCGTTTCCCGGCATCCTCATGGCGCTGGGCATCATGGCGATTATCGGTGCCAGCAAATACGGCATCGTGTTGGCCCTGGGCATTGCCTACACGCCCTCGGTGGTGCGGGTCGTGCGCGGCACGGTGTTATCCCTGCGTGAGCTGGAGTACATCGAAGCCTCGCGGGTCATCGGCAACTCCGAGCTGTACACCATGCTGCGGCACATCGCCCCCAACTGCCTCGCGCCACTGTGTGTGCTGGCCACCAGCATGTTCGGTTGGGCGCTGCTTTCGGAAAGCGCCCTGAGCTTCCTCGGCCTCGGCGTACCGCCACCGGCTGCCACCTGGGGCAACATGCTTGCCAGCAGTCGGCCGTATATCGCCTCGGCACCTTGGCTGGGTGTGTTTCCGGGGCTGTTTATCTGCCTGACGCTGTTGGCGATCAACTTGTTTGGCGACGCACTGCGTGACCGTCTCGACCCCCGGATGAGGAAATGAACATGCCCGCCAATTGTGTTTTGTTGAGTGTGCAAAACCTGAAGATCCGCGTCGGGGAACACGGCCCGCTGGCCGTCGATGACCTGAGTTTCTGTATCGCGCCGGGCGAGATTGTGGCGTTGGTGGGCGAGTCGGGCAGCGGCAAGACCATGGCCGCTCGCGCTGCCATCGGCTTGCTGCCGTTGCCGATGCAAGTGTGTGGCGGGCGCCTGGATTTCCAGGGCCGCGACCTGGTCAAGGCCGGCACTGAAGAATTGCGCGCGATTCGTGGTGCGAGCATCGGCATGGTGTTCCAGGAACCGATGGTGTCGCTCAACCCGGCGTTAAAAATCGGCCAACAGATGAGTGAGGCGCTCAGGCTGCACACTGACCTCGACCCGCCGCAGATCCGCGAGCGCTGCCTGGCCATGCTGCGTCGCATCGGGATCAAGGCGGCTGAACGTTGCCTGGAGTCCTACCCGCATCAGTTCTCCGGCGGCATGCGCCAGCGCATCATGCTCGCCTCGGTCATGCTGTTGCGCCCGGCGCTGTTGATCGCCGACGAACCCACCACTGCCCTCGACTGCCTGGCGCAGTTGGACGTGATCGAGTTGATGCTGGAGCTGACTCGCGAACAGGGCACGGCCATTCTGTTTATCAGCCATGACCTGTCACTCGTGGCCCGCTATGCGCACAAAGTGGTAGTGATGCGTCACGGCCAGGCGGTGGAGCAGGGCAGTACCCAAGACATCCTGCTGGCGCCCAAGGCCGAGTACACCCGCCAACTGCTTGAAGCCTTGCCACGGCGTGGCGAGCTGCCAGCATTGCCGGCGAGCAGTACGCCGTTGGTGGAGATTGACCAGGTGTGCATCGAGCACCCTGGGCCGACTTCGTTCTGGGGCAAGCGCCAGTACCAGCGCGTGGTGCATTCGGCCAGCCTGGCGATTGCACCTGGCGAAACCCTGGCACTGGTGGGCGGCAGTGGCTCGGGCAAAACCACCCTGGGTCGATCGCTGGTCGGGTTGATCAAACCTTGTGCCGGGTCGATCCGCTTCAAGGGCGTGGATATCCTCAAGGCCGCCAACCGTACTCACCGGCTGCAGTGCCAGATGATTTTCCAGGACCCGTATTCATCACTGAACCCACGGATGAAAATCGGCCAGATCCTTGCTGAACCCCTGCGCCACGAGCCCGGTTTGAATGCCGCCGAGCGGCGTGAGCGCGTCACGCAAACCCTTAAGGATGTCGGCCTTGGTGAGGAGTATGTCGAACGCTTTCCCCACCAACTGTCCGGTGGCCAACGCCAGCGTGTCGCTATTGGCCGCGCACTGGTGCGCCGCCCGCAATTGGTGGTCGCCGATGAGCCGATTTCGGCCCTGGACATGACCATTCAGAAACAGATCCTCGAACTGTTCGAGCGCTTGCAGGCGCAGTACGGTTTTGCCTGCCTGTTCATTTCCCATGACCTGGCGGCCGTGGAGCGCATCGCCCATCGCGTGGCGGTGATGCACCAGGGCGAGGTCGTGGAAGTGGGGGCACGCGAGCAGATCTTCGATTGCGCGCAGCACCCCTACACCCGCCAGTTACTGGCGGCCGCCAGCCCACTGGAGAAACTGCCGGGCGGCGGCTACCGAATACGACCGGCAATTTAACCCCCTGATTTCATCCGGCGCGCGGGCCTTCATGCCTGCGCGAGGGTGAACGTCGTGCCCAGAAAAACAATAAGACCTACTCACCGAAATGACTGCCAGGAGCCAACAACATGCCTAACAACACGCTCAACCTGATCTTCAAGCGTGCCGGTCTTATGAGCGGGGGCCTGCTGTGCGCCCCGGTCCAGGCGGACTTTATCAAGGACAGCAATGCAGATCTGGACTTGAAAAACTACTACTTCAATCGTGACTACCGCGAAGACGCCGGGCAATCCAAACGCGAGGAGTGGGCGCAGGGTTTTATCCTCAACCTCAAGTCGGGCTTTACCGAAGGCACCGTGGGGTTGGGTGTTGACGTGGTGGGCATGCTCGGCTTGAAACTCGATTCCAGCCCGGACCGCTCGGGCTCCGGTTTATTGTCGCGCGATAACGATGCTGCGCCGGGTAAACCGAGTTACTCCAGGCGTGCGCATGACGAGTACTCCAAATACGGCGTGACCGGCAAGGTGCGTGTTGCCCAGAGCGAGTTGCGCAGCGGCTACCTGCTGCCGGACTTGCCCACATTGCAACCCAATACCAGCCGATTGTTCCCGCAGACGTTCCGGGGCACGCAGGTGACCTCCACCGATATCGCCGGGCTGGCGCTGATTGGCGGGCAGATTGACCAGACCAAACAGCGTGAGTCCACCGAGTACGAGGATATGGGGCTGACCAGTCAGAGCGGGGCTTACAAAAGCACCGCCAGAAGTGATCGTTTTCGATTTGCCGGCGGCGATTACAGGCTCACGCCGGGCATGACCCTGAGTTATCACTTTGCGCAGCTGGAAGATATTTATCAGCAGCACTTTATTGGGCTGAAAAACAGCGTTGCGCTGGGCGGCGGCCTGCTCAAGACGGATATCCGATATTTCGATGCGGACATCTCAGGTGCCGGTTCGGCGGGCAACGTGGATAACCGCGCGCTGAGTACGCGGGCGATGTTCAGCTACAAGGGGCATAGCATGGGTGGCGGGTATCAGGAGCAGTACGGCACAACGCCGTTTACCTATGTGGACGGCACCAATACCTATCTGTTTTCCGAGTATCAGCTGAGTAACTTCTCGCAAACCAATGAACGGGTCTGGCATGCGCGGTATGACTTTGATTTTGCGGCGCTGGGGGTTGCGGGACTGACATTCTCTACGCGCTGGGCCAAGGGTGACCGGGCGCAGGTGAAGGGGTTTGCGGGGGAAGGGCGGGAGTGGGAGCGGGATATTGATGTGGGGTATGTATTCCAGTCGGGGGCGCTGAAAGGCGTTTCATTGCGCTGGCGCAATGGGTTGAGCAAGGCCAATTACCTGCGTGACATGAATGAAAACCGGGTGATCGTCGGTTACACCGTGGCGCTTTGGTGATGCACGTGTTTGCCCTGAAGACGCTGTCTCTGTGTGGTAGCTGGCTGGCCTGCGATGGCGGGCTTGCTCGCCAGAGCCATGTGTCAGGCGCTGGAAGACTTGGGTCGGGGTACATAGCCCCAGGTGGGCGTAACCGCTGCAGCGGATATGCCCCCAATCCACACGCCTCAGCTCTTGTTTCGCGCCACCCGCAACTTGCTCGCCACATCCAGATGCCGATGCAACAACGTCGACGCCCACTCATTATCGCCTTGCTCCAACGCATCCAGAATCGCCAGATGCTCCTGGCACGACACCCGGACCCGCTCCACATTGTTCACCGTGTGAAACTCGGTCAACCGTCGCAACCGGTTCTGCTGCTGGATCGCCTGCAAGATATAGCCATTACCGGAAGCCGCCGCCAGCAGCTCATGAAACTCCGCGTTGCACTCGATAAAACGCTGCCCATCAACCGTGCCCTCCAACAACTCCATCTGCCGCTCCCGGCAGCGGCGAAACTGCTCAGGGTTGATAGTGAACGTCGGCTCCAACAGCCCCGCCGGCTCCAGCAACATGCGGAAGCGGTAGCTCTCAAAGCGCGTCTTCGGGCTGTTCAGCGTTGGCAAAAACTGCCAGCCATGCCCGTGCTTGCGCTGCATCACACCCTCATCAGACAAGCGCAGCAAACACCGGCGCAGCACGCTTTTGCCGACACCGTAGCGGCGCAGCAAATCACTTTCGGAAATCTGGTCGGGCAGCACCTGGTTCAAACGGTCATCGATCAAGCGGGTGTACAGCTGATCTTCTTCGTTATGCAACGCACTGACCTGTTGCGCCAAGCCATCGCCGGCTTCCAGTGGCACACGAAAGCCCTGCTGCGCCAGCGGCTCGATGGCTTTCTGTGTGGCCAGGTACGACAGCGCGCTGCGGATCGGCGAGCGCGACACGCCCAGGCGCTGGGCCAGTTCCACTTCTTTGAGGTGCATCCCGGGTTGCAGGTCGCCGCTGGCGATGGCGGCCAGGATCTGTCCGGCGACTTTGGTCTGCAGCGAGGTGAGTTGGGGCATGGCGTGAAGTCGATCCTGTGACAAGGGAGGCAAGAATACCCGGAAAACTGAATTATAGGCGGCTCAAATACATGAAGGCCGTCGTGAGTAAAACCTTATCTGCATTATTTGAAATATAAAAACATCAAAGAGGACATCATGACCTACATTCCGTTGCCCAGGGCCTTGCCCCATGAACGCGGTGTCGACCCCGCCGGCATTGCCGATTTCATCCAGGCCGTGTCCCTGGCGGGTCTTGAACTGCACAGTTTCATGCTCTATCGCCAAGGTGCGGTGGTGGTCGAGGCGTTTTGGCAACCCTACTCGGCGCACCGCATGCATGTGCAGCATTCGGCAACTAAAAGTTGGACCGCCACCGCGATCGGCCTGTTGGTGGACGACGGTCGCCTGCGGCTTGACGCTAAGGTCGTCAGTTTCTTCCCCGAGTTGTGCCCGCAGCCCATCAGCGCCAACCTCGCGGCCATGACCGTGGAGGATTTACTGACCATGCGCACCGGCCATGCACGCGGGATTTCCGGCGGGGACTGGCGCAACCTGCAAAGCAGTTGGGTCGAGGCCTTTCTCAACGAGCCGGTGGACGAGCCGCCGGGCCAGGCGTTTATCTACAGCAGTGCTTCCAGCTTTATGCTTTCGGCGATTGTCACCCAGGTGACCGGGCAGACGATGCATGCCCTGCTGCAGGCGCGTGTCCTTGATTACCTGGGGCTCGACAAGCTTGCGTGGGACCTGGCGCCGGGGGGCTTCAACGCCGGCGGCAATGGCTTGAGTTGCACCAGCGAAGACGCGTTGAAATTCGGCGTGTTGCACCTCAACCACGGCCAGTGGCAGGGCCGCCAGCTGTTGTCGCCACAGTGGGTGGCACAGGCCACGCGCAACCAGGTACAGGACGTATGGATGGGCGAGTTCGACGGCAAGCAGTACCTGCCACGGGACAAAAACAAGGGCAACGAAGCCCAGCGCGAAGGCTATGGCTACCAATGGTGGATGACCGAGCACGGCGGCTATTACGCCTCGGGGGTGTTCGGCCAGCAGTGCATGGTGCTGCCGGAGCAGGACACGGTGATTGTCTTCACCTGCGGCCTGCGCCTGGGCGAGAAACGCTTGCACCAGGCGCTGTGGCAGCATCTGTTCCCGGCGCTGGGGCGCACTGCTGCGGATGCTCAAACCAGCCAAATGCACTTGGACGCGCTGATCGAGGGCCTGCGCCTGCCCGGGCTGCCAGGCCTGCATGCCTCGCCCGCCAGCGCCGCCATGCAAGGTCGGTTCGCCATCGAACCCAATGAGGACGGTGTGCGCGAGTTGGCCTTTGATTTCCAGGGAGAGCACTGCGATTTCACCCTGGTTGACCACCGCGGCACCCACCACATACGTGCCGGCTTGCGGCAACCGATCGAAACCACCACCAGCATGACCGGCAACTATCTGCATCACCAGTATCAACCCGAGCAAACGCAGGTGGTTGCCCAGGCGCGGTGGATGCCCGAGGGCGAGTTGCACATGGATTGGCGCTTTGTTGAAACCGCATTCGGTGACCACGTGCGCTGCCGCCTGCTGGAGGGTCGCTTGTATTGCGACCGAGGTGTGAACACCAACGCCGGTGCCTTGCAACGGCCAACCCTTTTCGGCGTACGCACACAGTCTTAAGGAGTGCACGCAATGACCTCTTCCCTATGGGCGCCCTTTACCGCGATGCGCGCCTTCAACCGTCAGCCGATGTTGTTTGATCGCGCTGCCGGCATGCATTACACCACCACCGAGGGGCGCGAGATGCTCGACGCCATGGCCGGGCTCTGGTGCGTCAACGCCGGTCACGGCCAGCCGCGTATCGTCGAGGCGATTCGGGAAGCGGCGGGGCGCCTGGACTTTGTGTCCTCATTCAAGATGAGCCACCCTGCGGCGCTGACCCTGGCTGATCGTCTTGTGGCAACCGCCCCTACGGGCCTGGATAAAGTGTTTTTTACCAACTCCGGTTCCGAAGCGGTGGATACTGCGTTAAAGATCGCTCGCGCCTACCATCAGGCGCGCGGCGACTGCCGCCGCACCAAGCTGATCGGCCGCGCCAAGGGCTATCATGGCATGGGGTTTGGCGGTTTGTCGGTGTCGGGGATTGGCCGCCAGAAGCGCGACTTCGGCCCGTTGCTGGGTGATGTGGCGCATTTGCCGCTGCCCTATGACGCGGGCTTACGTTTCAGCCCGGGTCAGCCGCAGCAGGGCGCGCACTATGCCGATGCCTTGTTGCAGTTGCTGGAGATCCACGACCCGGCAACCGTGGCGGCCGTGATTGTCGAGCCGGTCACCGGTTCAGGCGGCGTGTACGCACCGCCCCTGGGCTACCTGCAAAGATTGCGCGAGATCTGTGATCGTCATGGCGTGCTGCTGATTTTTGATGAAGTGATTACCGGTTTCGGCCGCCTCGGTCATGGGTTCGCCGCCCAGGCTTTCGGTGTTACGCCAGACCTGATGACCCTGGCCAAAGGCCTCACCAACGGTGCGGTGCCCATGGGCGGCGTGCTGGTCAGCGGCGCGGTGTACGAGGCTTTTATGCAAGGCCCGGAGCAGGCCATCGAGTTGATGCATGGGTACACCTATTCAGCGCATCCACTGGCGTGCGCAGCGGGTTTGGCGACCCTGCAGGTGCACGAGGAACTGGCTATCAACACCCATGTTCAGCAGCTTGCCCCGCTGTGGCAAGCCCGCGCGCTGGCGCTGCGTGAACAACCGTGGGTGCAGGATGTGCGTGCAACAGGTTTGCTCTGTGCGGTCGAACTTAAGCCGCGCGAGGGTGCGCCGGGTGCGCGGGCCGGGGAAGTCGCCCAGCGCTGTTACGAGGCGGGCGTGCTGGTGCGCGCGTCCGGGGACAATATCCTGCTGTCGCCGCCGTTGATCATCAGCGAGGAGCAGGTCGCGCTGGTTTTCCATACCTTGGGCGCTGCGCTGGAGGCGACGCGATGAATCACCGGGACTTTTACATCGACGGCCAATGGGTCAAGCCATTGGGGGCCGAAACCCTGGCGGTGCTCAACCCGGCCACCGAGTGCGTCATCACCCGCATCAGCCTGGGCACTGTCGCCGATCTGGACCTGGCGGTGGCTGCCGCTCGGCGCGCTTTTGACTGCTACAGCCAATGGTCACGCGAGCAACGCCTGGAGCTGTTGGCGGCGATCATCGACGGCTATCGCCAACACAGCGAAGCCCTCGCGCAGTGCGTGCACCAGGAGATGGGCGCGCCATTGTCGCTGGCGCGCAGCGCACACGTGCCGGCAGGCCTGGGCCATCTGCAACGGGCCTATGAACTGCTGAAAGACTACGCATTCGAGCGCCTCCACGGCAGCACTCTGATCAGCCGTGAGCCGATTGGCGTGTGCGGGCTCATCACGCCGTGGAACTGGCCACTGAATCAGCTGACCTGCAAGCTCGCCCCAGCCCTGGCAGCGGGCTGCACCCTGGTGCTCAAACCCAGCGAAAAGGCGCCCCTGTCGGCCCTGTTGCTGGCCGACATCCTGCATCGCGCCGGGGTGCCCAAGGGCGTGTTCAACCTGGTCAATGGTGATGGGCCGACCCTCGGCGAGGGGATTGCCCGCCATGCTGATATCGACATGGTTTCCTTTACCGGCTCGACCGGCGCAGGGGTTGCGGTGGCCAAGGCGGCCGCGCAAACGGTCAAGCGGGTCTGCCAGGAACTGGGCGGCAAGTCGGCCAACCTGATCCTCGCGGATGCGGACTTCGATGCAGCGGTGCGCCACGGCGTCAGCAGTTGCTTTCGCAACAGCGGGCAGTCATGCAACGCACCGACGCGCCTGCTGGTTCCACGGGCCATGCAGGCCGGTGCGGTACAGATTGCCCGAGAGGTGGCGGCGCAAGTGTGTTTTGACGACAGCAACCCGGCCACGGCCATCGGGCCGCTGGCCAATCAGGCGCAGTTCGAACGCGTGCAGAGGGTGTTGGGGGCAGTCGCCCAGGCGCCGGTATGCGGTGGCGTGGGGCGGCCCGAAGCGCTGACGACGGGTTTTTATACGCGGCCCACGGTGTTCGCCGACGTCGACCCGCAGTCGCCGATTGCCCGTGAAGAAGTGTTCGGGCCGGTGTTGGTGATCATCCCGTACGACAGCGAAGCGCAGGCGATCGCAATTGCCAACGACAGCCCCTACGGTCTCTCCGGTTACGTCAGCGCCGGCACCCTGGAACGCGCGCGTTTCGTGGCTCGGCAACTGCGCACGGGCATGGTCCACCTCAACGGTAGCAAGGCTGACAATGGCGCGCCATTTGGCGGGTACAAGCAGTCGGGCAATGGTCGCGAGTGGGGCGTGTTTGGCTTGGAGGATTACCTGGAGGTGAAGTCGATGTTCGGTTATGCGCCTAACCCGGATTGAACAACACCTGTTGCATGGCCTGGGGCGGTTGCCCGAAGGCACGCAGAAACGCCTGGCGCATGCGTTCGCGATCACCAAAGCCGGTTTCGCGGGCCACCACTTCGACCGGGTGACGGCTGGTTTCCATCAGCGCCCGGGCCGCTTCCACGCGCAGTGATTCGATGGCCTTGGCCGGCGTTTGCCCGGTTTCTTCGCGAAACACCCGACTGAACTGGCGCGGGCTCAGGCGGGCAACCTCGGCCAGGGCTTCGACCGACAGGTCGTGGGTCAGGTTTTCGCGGGCATAGGCCAGGGCCAGCTGCACGCGGTCGGATTTGGGGTCCAGTTCCAGCAGGGCTGACAATTGCGACTGCTCACTGCCGCGGCGTTGGGCGATCACCAGTTTGCGGGCGATGCGCCGGGCCAGGTCGCTGCCCAGGTCAGCCTCGACCATGGCCAGTGCCAGGTCGACGCCGGCACTCATGCCGGCGCCGGTCCAGATCTGGCCGTCGACCACGAACAGTTTGTCTTCCTCAAGCTGGATGTGCGGGTAGCGCTTGCGAAAGGCGGGCGCGTGGATCCAGTGGGTGGTGGTGCGCTTGCCCTCGAGCAAGCCGGCTTCGGCCAACACGAAGATGCCCATGCACAATGAGGCCACACGCCGTGATTGGGCGGAGGCGGCCTTGACCAGCTCGAGCAGGTTGGCTTCCGGCAAGCGAAATTCCAGATAGCCGCTGACGATCAGCGTGTCATAACCCTGCGCGCGGATCGGCGTGGTGTTCACCGAAAAGCCTTGGGAGGTCATCACGGCACCGCCGCTTTCGGACACCAGGTGAAACTCATAGGCCGGTTCGCCGCGCAGCAGGTTCGCGCATTCAAATACCGAGCCCAGGCTGAGGCTCAGGGATTGAAAGTTCGGGTAAACCATCAGCGCAACGCTGTGCATCATTGTTCTCCAAAAAACGCGGGCCAAGGGCTCGGGAGGGGTGATTGTCGGCGCGTGCCAGGTAAACGGCAACCGGCTTTGTGGCATGTCCGGAATCCTTGCGCATCTGACATTGTTGAAGGTTTGCGTGGCGCCTAACATCCCCTCAACGAACTAGACGACTGGTCTAATCGGACGGGAAGCGTGATGAACAACCAAGCTAAAAGTACTCGGCAGGTCATTCTGGACACGGCGCAAGTGATTGTCGGCCGTAAAGGATTTTCTGCGGTGGGCTTGAACGAAATACTGCAAGCCGCCGAAGTACCCAAAGGCTCGTTCTATCACTACTTCAACTCCAAGGATGCGTTCGGCGTGGTGTTGCTCGACAGTTACTTCGACCACTACGTCAACGGCATGCAGCAGTTGTTCAATCAGCCTGAGCTGTCAGGCTTTGCCAAGTTGATGCGCTATTGGCAATCCTGGGTCGACAACCAGACCGGCTGCACCGACACGGGCAAATGCCTTGCCGTCAAACTCGGTGCCGAGGTGTCAGACCTTTCAGAGCCGATGCGTCTGGCCCTGCAGCGCGGCACTGCACGCACCATTGAATTGCTTGCCCAGGCCTTGCAGCACGGCATTGAAGACGGCTCGCTGCAGGCACAGCTACACCCCGAAAGCCTGGCCCGGCGCCTGTATGCGTTGTGGTTGGGGACCAGCGTCATGAGCAAGATCACCCGAACATCCGCGCCGTTTGATGAGGCGCTGCTACTCACACAACATCTACTGCAACCCATCGATCGAGGCACTGGAAAATGAAAGTATTAATGGTACTGACCTCTCACGACCAGCTGGGCGATACCGGTCGTAAAACCGGCTTCTGGCTCGAAGAATTTGCCGCTCCGTATTACACCTTCAAGGACGCCGGTGCCGAACTGGTGCTGGCATCGCCGGCCGGTGGTCAGCCACCGCTGGACCCGGTCAGTGACCAGCCGGATGCGCAAACCGACGATACCCGCCGCTTTGCCGCCGATTCGGCCGCGCAGCAGGCCGTGGCCAACACGGTCAAGCTGGACTCGGTGAATGCTGCCGACTTCGACACGGTGTTTTACCCAGGTGGTCATGGGCCATTGTGGGACCTGGCCGAATCGCAAGCGTCGATCGCGCTGATCGAAGCCTTTGAGCGCGCCGGTAAGCCGATCGGGTTTGTCTGCCATGCGCCGGGCGCGCTGCGTCACGTCAAGGCGGTCAACGGCGAGCCGTTGGTGAAGGGCCGTCGTGTGACGGGCTTCTCCAATTCCGAAGAAGCCGCCGTGGGCCTGACCGATGTGGTGCCGTTTTTGATTGAAGATGATTTCAAGGCGCTCGGTGGCCTGTATGAGAAGGGCGCCGACTGGCAATCCTTTGTGCTTGAAGATGGTTTGCTGGTGACCGGGCAGAACCCTGCCAGCTCCAGCGATGTGGCCAAGGCCCTGCTGAAACTCACCGCTTAAATTAACTAACCGTTGTAGGCATTGGCGGCTCTCAAGAGCCGCCAATGCTTTTGTTCGCCCTGAATTTGGACTTTTACTCATGACCATGCGTGTTTTAAATACCCCGGTAAAGCTGGGGCATCACAGCCTCAATAACCGGGTTGTGCTGCCGCCCTTGACCCGTCAACGCAGTGCGCAACCGGGTAATATCGCCACCGACCTGATGGCCGAATATTACCGCCAGCGCGCCAGCGCCGGGTTCATGGTCAGTGAAGGCACACAGATCGAACCTCGCGGCCAGGGCTATGCGTGGACGCCGGGTATCTACACGCCCGCGCAGATCGACGGCTGGCGCAAAGTCACCGAGGCGGTGCATGCCGATGGCGGGGTGATTTTCGCCCAGCTCTGGCATGTTGGCCGTGTGTCCCATAACGCCCTGCAGCCAGAAGGGTTGGCACCGGTCGCGCCCTCTGCATTGAGGGCGGAGCAGGCGAAAGCCTTTATCGAAACCGGCCCCGGCGTGGGCGAATTGAAACAGCCGCCGGTGCCGCGTGCATTGAGTGTGCTGGAGATTGAGGAGTTGGTTGGGCATTACGCACAGGCTGCGCGCAATGCCTTGGACGCCGGGTTCGATGGCGTGGAAATCCATGCTGCCAATGGTTACCTGGTCAACCAGTTCATTTCGGCTCACGCCAACCAGCGCGACGACGAATACGGCGGCTCGTTGCACAATCGCCTGCGCTTTTTGCGCGAAATCGTTGAAGCAGTGACGGCCGTGGTTGGGCCTGAGCGCCTTGGTGTGCGTTTTTCGCCGTTGTTCAGCGGCACTGATCAGGACCGCGTGTACATCGGCCTGGTGGAGGAAGACCCGCATCACACCTATATCGAGGCGATCAAGGTGCTGGAGGCGTCCGGCATTGCCTATGTGTCCATCGCCGAAGCCGACTGGGACAACGCGCCTGACCTGCCGGAAACCTTCCGCCAGGCGGTGCGCAGCACCTTCAGCGGGCGCATCATCTACGCCGGGCGCTACACCGCTGAGCGCGGTGCAAAGCTGCTGGAGGCGGGGCTGGCAGACCTGATCGCATTCGGTCGCCCGTTCATCGCCAACCCGGACTTGCCACAGCGGCTTTTCAACGGCTGGCCATTGAACCCGCTGCGGGCTGAGGGCATGTATGGCGGCTCTGAGCTGGGCTATACCGATTACCCGGTGTACGCCGGGTAAGTGCGCCAAGCCGCTGCGATGGCGGTGGTTCAGGTGGTTTATGTTTCGCCAGTGCCGCCGTCTTCGCAGCCTCGCTGGGGCTCGACAGCTCCCACATTTGAGCTTTGTCGCTGGGTGAATCTGCGTTCGATGCGATGGCCCTGCAAACCGAACCCCCAGCAACACAGCCGATTCCCTGTGGGAGCTGTCGAGCTTTAGCGAGGCTGCGAAAGCGGTGGGTCAGGCAACTTGTATGTCGCCTGTGCCGCCGCGTCGCCGGGGCTCGATTACTTCACTTGCAACACGATCTTGCCAATATGATCCCCGCCTTCCATCCGCGCATGGGCCTGGGCGGCGTCGGTGTATGCGTACACCTTGTCGATGATCGGCAGGCAGCGCCCGGCGGACAGCACCGGCCATATGTATTCGCGCAGCTGCTCAGCGATTGCGGCTTTCTCGTCCTTGGTGCGAGCGCGCAACAAGGAACCGGTGATGACTGCGCGTTTGCCGAGGATCGTCAGCAGGTCGACGTCATTGGCTTTGCCGCCGCCGAGGAAGCCCAGCATCACCAAGTGCCCGTCCATGCCCAGGGCCTTGAGGTTGTTGTTCAGGTAGGAGGCTCCCATGATGTCGAGGATCACGTCGACGCCCTGGTCGCCGGTCTTCTTGGCGATGACCTCGGCAAAGTCCTGCTCGCGGTAATTGATCGGCTCGGCGCCCAGTTTGGCAATTGCCGCGCATTTGTCGGCGCTGCCGGCGGTGGCGAACGCCTGGATGCCGAACTCCTGGCAGAGCATCAGCGCGGTGGTGCCGATGCCGCTGGTGCCGCCGTGGATCAAGGCGCGTTGGCCTGTGTGCGCGCCACCCAGGCCGAACAGGTTGGCCCAGACAGTGAAAAAGGTTTCTGGCACGGCAGCGGCTTGAATCCAATCCATGCCTTCAGGCACCGGCAGGGCCTGGCTGGCGGGTACGGCGCAGAACTGTGCATAGCCGCCACCATTGGTCAGGGCACAGACCTTGTCACCCAGGCTGTATTCACTGACGCCATCGCCCAGCGCAACCACTTCGCCGGCCACTTCCAGGCCCGGTATCGGGCTCATGCCGGGCTTCATCGGGTACTTGCCGGCGCGTTGCAGGGCATCAGGACGGTTGACCCCGGCGGCATGCACGCGGATCAGAATTTCGCCGGGGCCGGGTGAGGGCACTGCAACCTGACGGGGCTGGAGAACCTCGGGGCCGCCGAAGGTGGTGATTTCAATCTGGGTCATGTCGTGGGGCAGAGTCATGTTTACGATTCCTGTAGCGATGAGCGTATGAAGTGGGACCGCAGCCTGGGGTGGTTGATTCAACCGGGGTAGTTTGTGTGGCGCCCAGCATAGCCGGCTCTTTGCCATAAGGTCAGCACAGGCTTGCAAGCTCGGGCGCGGCTCTGCGGACACAATCGACGTCGGTTTCTTTTATGGACGTTGCAGATGAATGAATCAAAAAGTCAGGCGCTTGGGCTGCTGTTTCTGCGAGTGAGTGCATCGCTGTTCTTGCTGTGGGTACATGGGCTGCCCAAACTGCTCCACTACAGCCAACAATTGACGCTGATCGAAGACCCGTTCCACCTGGGTGCCAATGTCACGTTATGCTTGGCGATTGGCGCTGAAGTCGTCTGCCCGTTGTTGATTATCGCCGGGGTTTGGGTGCGCCTGGCCTGTTTGCCGATCCTTGCAGTGCTGCTGGTGGCTTTGCTGGTAGTACACCCGCAGTGGTCGCTGTTTGAAGGGCAGTTTGGATGGCTGCTGTTGATCCTGTTTTCCAGCATTCTGATCGCGGGGCCCGGTCGCCTGGCACTTGATCACGGTTGAGCCTGAACGAAAAAAGACCGGGCAAGCCCGGCCAAAGAAAGGAGAGGGTGACGCCGTTGTTTCAGCGGTTGAGGAAGGCCAACAGGTCTTCGTTCAACTGCTGGGTGTGAGTGGCGGCAAAACCATGCGGCGCGTCCTTGTACACCTTCAATTGCGCGCCTTTTATCATCTGCGCCGCCACCTTGCCGGTGGTCTCGAACGGCACGATCTGGTCGCCATCACCGTGGATCACCAGGGTCGGCACATCGACCTTGGCCATGTCCGGGCGAAAGTCGGTTTCGGAGAATGCCGTGACGCAATCAACCGTCGATTTAAGCGATGCCAGCAAGGCGATCTGCAAGGTCTGGGTGAGCACGCCTGGCGAGACCTTCTGCCCCTGGTTGATGCCAAAGAACGGGGTATTGAAATCGCTGATAAATTGCGCGCGGTCCTTGAGTAGCCCGGCCTTGATACCGTCAAATACATCGGCGGGCACACCTTGCGGGTAGTCCGCTTTCTGACCAAAGATCGGCGTCACGGCACCCAGCAATACCAGGCCGGCTACGCGTGCGTTGCCATGGCGGGCGATGTAGCGAGCGACGTCGCCGCCGCCCATGGAGAAGCCCACCAGGGTCACGTCGGTGAGGTCCAGGTGTTCAATCAACTGGGCAATATCGTCGGCGAAGGTGTCGTAGTCATTGCCGGTCCATGGTTGGTCGGACCGGCCAAAACCACGGCGGTCGAAAGCGATGGTGCGAAAGCCGCGGCTGCTCAGGTATTCCATCTGGTATTCCCACATATCCGCATCCAGCGGCCAGCCGTGGCTGAACAATACAGGTTTACCGCTGCCCCAGTCCTTGAAGTAGATCTGGGTACCATCTTTGGCAACGAATGTGCTCATGCATAACTCCTTGATTGAGGGGGATGACTGCGCGTTACTATTGCCCTGCACGTGTCGAAGGGCTTGTACACCTGTGCTTGCTTGGGTTTACCAACTGAATTTGAGCTCGACTCCCAGGTAATTGCTGTCGTCACCACCGGCCTCGCGCAGGGTGCGGCCCACCGCGTAATGCACGGCTTCCACCGCGCCGGTAAGGTTCGGTGTGAAGTCATAGTCGGTGCGCAGCTGAGTGTAGGCGCCGGTCCAGCGTTCACCTTTGCCTGCAGTGCCGGCCACGGGCAAGTTCGGTTGGGTATAGACCGCGTCTTCGGTGGTCTGTCGCCAGAGCAGGCCGATGGCAGTCTGTACGCTCAGTTTGGCAATGGGCTTGACGGTGATCGACTGTTTGACGTGGATCAGGTTGCTGTAGCCCGTATAGCCGGCCAGTGAAAAATAGTAGCCGTTGGGAAACAGCGGGTTGAACGTGCCGACGGTAGCGTCACCCGCTTTGCGGTCGCCGGAGGCGATATCCAGTTGCACGCCGAGCCGTGGTTTCCATGCCAGGCCGTCAAGCGTGTAGCCCGTACGGCTGCCAGCGGCCCACGCCCGAATCGACTTGCTCCCCACCGACCCCCTTTGCAGCATCGCCTCGATGTCCCAATCGAAGCCCCGGGCCACACCGCCCAGGCGGGCGTCGAACAGCTGGCGGGTTTCCTCGCCGTCGGCGTCCAGGTAATGCGCAGCGCTGCGTTCATACACGCCGTAGTAGGCCGACAACTCATTGCTGCCGCCCACCAGTCGCTCGACCCGCAGCAGGTGAAAGCGAGCGTCGCTGTTGGAGCGGTCGTCGAAGTGTCTCTCGTCCTGATACTGCACCGGCTGGCTGGCGATCGCGATAAAACGCCAATGGGTGGTTTCCCAGTCGGCCCAGAGCGCGTCGAACGACTGGCGCACATTCGGCCCATCCCGCGACGAGATAAAACGCTGCAAGTCGAAGGCGAAGTCCTGGCGGCCGATACGGCCCTTGAACGTCCCGCTGCTGAAGGTGTTCACGTACTCGGCAAATGCCAGCCGCAAGTCGACACGGTTTTGATCGGCACCACCCACTGTGGTTTTGTCGTACGCCCGAGCATCTTCGAGTTGGGTGAACACCCGCCAGTTTTCGTCCAGGTGCAGGTCCGCGTGGATCTCAAAGCGCTGGATCAGGTAGCGATCACGCTTCACATCGCGCACGCCGAAGCCACTGGCATCGTTCATCTCGAAGCGTTCGCGCAAGCTCGCGCCCAACGACAGGTACGTCAACGGGTTGGCGCTTGACAGCGGGATGTACTTCAAGTTGTCCAGCGGTTGCGTGCGCAGCACCGGGTCTTGCAGCACCGACCAGTTTTCCTGCCAGCGGTTGGTTTTGAGCACCGGTCGGGTGGCTTGCTCCTCTGCGTGGGCGCTGGCGGTGAGCAGCGGCCACAGCACGGCCAAGCCCCAGGGGGCACGACGATTCATTTTGTCGCGCTGAGCTGGTGAATTTCCGCGACGTATCCACCGGGAAATTCGACCATTGCGCTGCGCCGCCCTTTGCTCGCGAACGCCGGTACCAGCACAGTGGCGCCAGAGCCTGTGGCTTTGGCCAGGGTAGCCGTCAGGTCGTCGACTTGGTAACCGGTGGTCTCATGGCCGAACGGGTAGGGCAGTTGGCCATTGGTCACCAGTACGGCCATGCGTCCGAACGGCGATTGCAGGTCGACACGCCGGTAGAGGCCGCCCTGGCCGATATCGATACCCGGCGCGTGTTTGTCGTCAGCCAGGACCTTGCCATGGGAAAAACCGAGGAAAGCGTTGATAAACGCCTCGGCCCGCTCGGCTGGCAGGTAGACGCGGTTTTCCGGCACCGTCTGGAACCCTGCGTAGTTCGGCGCCTGGGTGTGCCAGTAGAGCTGCATGTTCACACCGCCTGGCCACTGCACCACGGCATCGCGGCCGATGGGGTCGGGAAAGTCACTGACAATTACGGCTGCACCATTTTCCCGTGCGGCCTTGAGTGCCACGTCCATGTCTTTGACCAGATAACCGTTGCGCTCTTGGCCAAACGGATGTGGGATAGGTGTGCTGAAGCCGAACAGTGACACCGTACCGACTGGCGTCTGCAGCAATTGCGAGGTGGTACTGCTTGGCACTGGCAGTACGTTCACCACCACCTGTGGGGTACTTTTGCCACCGAAGGTCGCGAGGAAGCTCGTGGCAAAGCGGTCCACATCAGCGGGTGCCACGTAGACGTGGCTGGTGTCGTATTGCGGTGCCACTGCCACGCTCGGCGTTGCCGCAAACGCGCTGTTCATCATGGCCCCGACCAACAGCGTCAATGCCAGGCTTACCGTATTCGCGTTTCTACCCATGCCTGCTCTCCAGCCGTTTTTGGAAAGTCAGGAGCTTAGGCGGCCGGCACGGATGCGAATTGTACGGGCGTGCTCGATGGAACACTTGAGGCAGGAAAGTCACAGGGCATGACAGGTGCGTTTTTCAGCGCGCAACACTGCTGTAGCTTCGAGTGATATCGCAACCCGACAAAAATCTACCTCCGTCACGCCACCATAATAATTTTCGACACCAACTCCACCACCGTCTTGGCTTGCAACTTTCTCATCAAGCGCGCGCGGTGCACCTCTACCGTGCGATGTGAGATCGCCAGGCGCAAGGCGATTTCCTTGGACTTGAGGCCATTGACGATGTGCATGGCGATTTCCCGCTCCCGTGGCGTGAGGTCGCCGGTGCCTTGGTGGGTGCGGTCCAGGCGTTCGAAGTGCCAGATCATCAGCTTGAACGGGTCTTTGGGCGTAAGGGTGTAGCCGTGGGACCTGGCCCAGAACACTTCGCCGTTGTGGTGCTGCATGAAACGTTCGTCGGAGTAAAAGCCGTTTTCGCTTTCCAGCAGCCATTCATGGCTGCGCTTGCCAATGGCGTGGTAGTCAGCCTGGGAAGGGTAGATCAGCAGCGTCAGCTGGTTGACCAATGCGTCGCGCGAATAGCCGAACAACTGCAGGAAAGCCTCATTACAGTCGACCATTACGCGGTTGCGGGTGACCAGTTGCGGCGCGGGGGAGAGCTGGAACGCCAGGCGTTCTATGTCGTGGAACTGCTGTGCAAACGCGTTCATTGGGCATCCTGCCTCGTCGCTTTTCTCAACTGGGGCTACTTAGCCATGTAAGTAGTTGCACGAATTGGCGCGCGCCCAACGGTGGGTCATTGTAGGTAAATGTCCGCGCCAAAAATAGAAGAAATTGATTATGCCAGCTGATTGCGTCTCCATTGTTGCTGCCGGTCATTCACGTTTTGGTCGCCTTGAAGGCACCAGCCTGGAGGATCTGATCGTACAGGTCACCCGCGAAGCCCTGAAGGACGCGGCGATTGACGCGAGCGAGATCGACGCGTTGTTCCTTGGCCACTTCAACTCCGGGTTGGTGCCCGACGGGTTCCCGGCCTCGCTGCTGCTGCAGGCCGACCCTGGGCTGCGCTTCAAACCGGCGACCCGCTGTGAAAACGCCTGCGCGTCCGGCTCGGCGGCAATCCTGGCCGGGGTCCAGGCGATCCTGTCAGGCAGTGCCGAGCTGGTATTGGTGGTGGGCGCGGAAAAAATGACCCACACCACCACCGCCGAGGTGACCCAGGCCTTGGCCGGCGCCGGTTATCAGAACGACCCGGCCGAAGCGGGCTTGAGTTTCCCGCAGCTGTTCGGCCGTGCGGCGCGCCAGTATGCCGAGCGCTACCACTGCCCGTTGGGCTCGATGGCGGCCATCGCCACCAAGAACCACTCCAACGCCATGGCCAACCCGCTGGCACAGATGCACCGGGTGATGGATTTCGAGCACTGCAACAACGTGTCCCAGAGCAACCCGTTTGTGGCCGATTCGCTGCGCCTTACCGACTGCTCGCTGATCAGCGACGGCGCCGCCGCGATCATCCTGGCCTCGCCCAAGCGCGCGCGGGCGTTCCGCCGTGATGTGCAGATTCGTACACTGACCCAGGTCAACGATTGCCTGCCGATTGCCCAGCGCGACATCCTCGCCTTTGAAGGCCCGCAACGCGCGATCCATACGGCGTTGCGCGGGGCGAATATCACCCTGGCCGACCTGAGCTTCGCCGAGGTGCATGACTGCTTCACCATCGCTGAGCTGCTGATCTACGAGGCCATGGGCCTGGCGCCCAAAGGTGAGGGGCACCGTGTGCTCGACAGCGGTGTGGTGCGCGCGGGCGGGCGGTTGCCGGTGAACCTGTCCGGCGGGCTCAAGGCCAAGGGGCATCCGGTGGGCGCCACCGGTGTGTCGATGCATGCCCTGGCGTTTCGCCAGTTGACCGGCGAGCCGATCGGCCTGGCGGTACCCAACCCCGAATTCGGCCTGGTGTTCAATATGGGCGGGATGGCCGTGGCCAACTATGCCTCGGTTCTGCACGCGCGTCGGAGCTGAACCATGAACATTGCCAACTGGCTGCACGACACCCAGCGCCGCGATCCGCAACGCCCGGCGTTGTTTGAGGGCACGCGGCAAGTCGCCGACTACGCAACCTTCACCGCCCATGTCCGCCAACGCGCCGCGCAACTGGTCGATCAATATGGCCTGGTGCCGGGCGATGCGGTGGCGCTGTTGATGAAGAACAGCTGCGACTACCTGGAAGTGCTCTACGCCATCTGGTGGCTGGGTGGCGTGGTGGTGCCGATCAACGCCAAATTGCACCCGGCAGAAGCCGCGTGGATTGCTACCCATGCCGAGGCCCGCTTGATCTTTACCGACGGCGGCCGGGTATTTGCGTCATCCCGGGACTTGCCTGCGCGCTGCAAGGAACTGGACGCTCACACACTGCCGCCGACCCGCGGCTGGCCGACCCTGGAGCAGCCGGTGCCGCGCCTGGACGAGGACCTGGCCTGGCTGTTCTACACCTCCGGCACCACCGGGCGCTCCAAGGGCGTGATGTTGTCCCACGGCAACCTGGTCGCCATGTCGCTGTGTTACCCCACGGATGTCGACCCGGTGAGTGCCGACGACGCAGCCGTGTATGCCGCGCCGATGTCCCACGGGGCGGGGCTGTATAACTTTATCCATGTGCGCTGCGGCGCCCGGCATGTGGTGCCGGCTTCCGGCGGTTTTGATGCCGGCGAGCTGTTTGGCCTGGCTGCGCAGCTGGGCAATGTATCGCTGTTCGCCGCGCCGACCATGGTCAAGCGCATGGTCGAACAGGCGCGGCGCCAGGGTTATGGCGGCGACGGCATCAAGACCATCGTCTACGGAGGCGGGCCGATGTACCTGGCCGACCTGTGCGAGGCGCTCGACACCTTCGGCGCGCGCTTGGTGCAGATCTACGGCCAGGGTGAAAGCCCGATGACCATCAGCGTATTGCCACGCGCTCTGATCGCGGACCGCCAGCGCCCAGGCTGGTCAACCTTGGCGGCGTCTGTTGGCCATGCGCAAGCCTGTGTCGAAATCCGTATTCTGGATGCCCGGCACCAACCGCTGCCGACCGGCGAGCGCGGTGAGATCGCCGTGCGCGGTGCCACGGTGATGCAAGGTTATTGGCGCAACCCGCAGGCCACCGCGCAAACCCTGGTGGATGGCTGGTTGCTCACCGGCGACATCGGCTTTCTCGACCCGGCCGGCTACCTGACCCTCACCGACCGCTCCAAAGACGTGATCATCAGCGGCGGCAGCAATGTGTACCCGCGTGAAGTCGAGGAAGTGCTGGTGCAGCATCCCGACGTGTCCGAGGTGTGTGTGGTGGGCGAGCCGGACGCGCAATGGGGCGAGTCAGTGGTGGCCTTTGTGGTCACGCGCAGCGGGCAGGCGTTGGATGAGGCCGAACTCACCGCGTGGTTTCTGCAGCGCATGGCGTCATTCAAGAAACCCAAAAAGTATGTGTTCAGGGCCGATTTGCCGAAGAACAGCTACGGCAAAACCCTCAAGACCGACTTGCGGCAGTGGTTGAAAGCAGCGAGTATCGCCGCGCTTTCCTAGCTTTTCATGGACAGAACAACCGACAAGGAGTCCCTTCGATGGGCAATACAGCGCAAGACACGCAGCGCAAGCGCCGCCGTGCATTTCTCGGTGCCACCTCCGGCCACCTGATCGAGTGGTACGACTATGGCGTCTACGGCTTTCTCGCCGTGTACATCGGCCAGGCGTTTTTCGTCTCCGACGACCCCACCACCAGCCTGCTCGCCAGTTTCGCGGCGTTTGCCCTGAGCTTCTTTATCCGGCCGTTGGGCGGGCTGTTCTTCGGCCCGCTGGCGGACAAGATCGGCCGGCGCAAAACCTTGATCATGGCGCTGGTGATGATGACCGGCTCCACTGTAATGCTGGGCCTGTTGCCCACTTATGCGACCCTGGGCATCGCCGCGCCGATCCTGCTGATTCTGGTGCGCTGCGTGCAGGGTTTTTCGGCGGGCGGCGAGATCGGCACGGTCACCAGCTTTATCTCCGAATACGCCGGCCCCGGCCGCCGCGGTTTTGCCACGTGCTGGTTGATGGTTACCGCCGTGCTCGGCCTGCTGCTGGGTGGCGCCGTGGCGAACGGCATGACCTGGATTCTGGGCGCCGACACGATGCAGGAGTGGGCCTGGCGCGTGCCGTTCCTGATCGCGGCACCGCTGGGTTTTATCTCCATGTATATCCGCCTCAAGCTCGAAGACAGCCCGGAGTTTCTGGCCCTGCAACGCGCCGGGCAAACCTCCCGCGCGCCGCTGCGCGAGGTCTGGCAGTGGAAACGCGCCATCGCCCTGGTGTTCTTCATCATCACCTTGCACAGCTCGATCTTTTACCTGGTGCTGACCTTCGCCTCGACCTACATGGCCAAGATCCTCAAGTTCGACAGCGGCACCACCTTGCTCTATGTGTTTGTCGCCAGCTTCTCGGCGGCATTCGTGATGCCGTTTGGTGGCGCCTTCACTGACAAATACGGGCGCAAGCCGTTTCTGATGGTGATCGGCACCCTGGCCACGCTGGCGATGTTCTGGCTGTTCAAGTCGGCACCCACCGCAACGCCCGCGTCGTTCTTCGCGCCGTTGATGGCCGTGGCGATCCTGTTCGGGCTGTACGCCTCATCCACCTACGCGCTGATGAGTGAGTTGCTGCCGACGCGCATCCGCTCCACCGGGATTGCCGTGGCCTATAACGTGCCGGTCGCGGTGTTTGGTGGCAGCGCGCCGCTGATCTCCACCTGGCTGATCAAAGTGACGGGCGACATTACTTCACCGTGGTACTTCTACGTGGCCACCGGTGTGGTATCGCTGATTGCCCTGGTGGTGTTGCGCAAAGAAGATTTTGTTGCCAGCGGTAGCCCGGTGGTTGTGCCGCCTGCGGCTGCGGCGTTGGCCTGATTGCTCAGGGGCGTTGGGGTTTTACCGACGTCCCGAACGTATTGCCCATGCGGTTACTGGTCGCCGCCGGCGTGGCCAACCCCACCTGGTTCGGCGGCCGCTTGTGTACCGGGAGGTTCTGCGCCTCGCGGTTCTTTTGCGCGGCCTTGGCCGCGTCCGGGTCATTGCCCATTTGCTGGCTCAGGCAGCCATAGTCGGGTGCCTTGTACCCATCTACCGTGACTTCCGTGCAGCCTTTGGCAGCGGTTTCGGCGTGGGCGGCCAGTGGCAATGCGACGCACAGCAACAGGCCGGCGAATGGGGTGTAACGCTTCATCGGAGCCTCCTGGCAGGCCCGCACAGAGGGGCCGTTAGTGTTGCGAAGTGTAGTTCAGCGGGCTTGCCGTCACCGTGATGTTTTTTTTGCTATCACCGTAACATCAGGTTCATAAACGGGCCTCAGGATGACGGTTTTCAAGGACACGTCAGCCGTGCAGCGATGCCGCGTGGGGGGTGAACAGGGAGGCTGGAAGCGCGCCATGGGTGCCCTGGCCTTGCTGTTGCTGTTGGTTGGCATAACGCCCGCCAGCGCCGCGCCATCGCTGCTGACATTGGACCTGCCCGCGCAGGACCTGGAACACGCGCTGCATGCCTACAGCCGCGCCACCGGGATGGCGGTGCTGGTCGACCGTGAGTTGACGCGGGGCCGGCGCTCCATCGGTGTGCGCGGGCGGTTCACTGCGCAGGAGGCGCTGGCGGTGCTGCTGACGGGGAGTGGGCTGATGGCGCGTTATGCACGTGATGATGCGGTCACCCTGCAAGTCCCGCCGACCCCGGCGCCTTTGCTGCGGGGAGCGTCAGCGCGCAATACGGCACGCATCAACACCAGTTACGCCGCCGCGCTGCAACAGGCGATCGAAGCCAGCCTGTGCCGTTCGCCACTGACCCGGCCCGGCAGCTTTCGGGCGTTGGTGCAGGTGTGGGTCAACGCTGATGGCGTGATTGAACACAGCCGGCTGGTCAGCTCCACCGGCGATGAACAACGCGATGAAGCACTGGTGCGCAGCCTTGGGACAACCCGGGTCGAACGCCCGGCACCCAGCGCGCTGCGCCAGCCGGTGACGTTACTTTTGATGCCCGACACAACAGGAATACGCATGGAATGCACAGCAGGGACGGGAGCCGCGGGCGCATGAAGAACACCGGGCACAGTGCGATGGTCAGTCTGTTTCTGGCCTCCTATGAAGACTTCAAGGTGCGCCTGCGCAAACGCTTGGGCTCGGAGGACCTGGCCAATGATGTGCTGCACGAAACCTACCTGCGGGTCGACCGCATGGACGTGCCGCCGAACCTGCAACAACCCAACGCCTACCTGTACCGCATGGCCCTGAACATCGCCGCCGACCGCCGCCAGGCGGATGCGCGCTTGCTCACCGGCAGTGAAGTCGAGGCGTTGCTGCAAAGCGCCGATGAGGCCCAGGACCCTTCGCGGGTGGTGGGTGGCCAGCAAGAGATCCAGTCGTTGGTCAAAGCCCTGTACGAACTGCCGGCGCGCCGACGCAAGATCCTGATCGCTGCGCGCCTGGAAGAAGCGCCGCACCTGGAAATCTCCCAGCGCTTCGGTATTTCCACGCGCATGGTAGAGAAGGAAATCAAGGCTGCTTTGGGCCATTGTGCCAAGCGCCTGGAAAGAAAAGTGATTCAGCGGTTCGGTCCCGGGGCCGGAAAACCGTCTTAGTGTCGAGTCCCTGATAAAACCGTGAGTATGTGCGCGCTTGAACATTTTCAGTTTCCCCTCCACCCGGCAATCGCCCGCTGACCCTGTGCACGAACAAGCCCGTGATTGGTTGCTGTTGCTGACCTCGGGCCGGGCCACCGTGGCTGATGCCAAGGCGCTGCAGGCCTGGGTCGCGCAAAGCCCGGCGCATGCCCAGGCGTTCGAGCAGGCCAAGCTGTTGTGGCGGCAATTGGGCGCGGCCACCGAACAGTCGGCGCCGCACCGTCAGTTTGGGCGTCGTGCGTTCCTGGGTGGCGCGATTGCGGCCACGGCGGCAGTGGTGATGGTGCGTGTGGGCGTGCCGGGCGGGTTTGCCGGATTGAGGGCCGACTATCGCACCGAGGTGGGTGAGCAGCGCCAGGTGCTGTTGAGCCAAGGCGTCAGCCTGGAGCTCAACACACAGACGCGTATCAGCCGGGTCGGGCAGGGGATTGAGTTGCTTGAAGGCGAAGTCGAAGTGCTTGCACAGCTGGCGCAACCGCTCAAGGTGCAGGCCGGCGAGGGCTGGGTGACTGCGGCGCAGGCGCGGTTCAATGTGCGCAACACCGACCGCAATGTGTGCGTGACCTGTATCGAGGGTTCGCTGACGGTGGATGTTTCCGGGCGCAGTGTGCGCTTGGACAGTGGCCGGCAACTGACTTATGGCGCGGGAGGTGTGGGCGAGCCGATTGGGGTGGATGCGCAGGCGGTCGTCGCTTGGCGTGAACAGGTGCTGGTATTTAACAACGCGACATTGGCGACGGTGGTGGATGAGATCAATCGTTATCGGCCGGGGATGTTGGTGTTGCTTAATAAAGAACTGGGGCAGCGGCGGGTGCAGGCGCGGTTCAGTTTGCAGCAATTAGCGGGCGTGGCGCTGTTGATTCGGGATGCGTATGGGGCCAAGTGTACTGAGCTGCCGGGTGGGGTGGTGTTGCTCAGTTGATCGTTGCTCAGTTGATCGTTCCCGCGCTCTGCGTGGGAATGCCGCCATGGACGCTCTGCGTCCGCTTTTAAACACTGCTTGGTGTGTAGGATTTTTTCCTCGGTGATTGTAGGTGTCTTCTCGTTGTGTTTTTTCGGCCTCTTTGAACAGCTGCCCAATCCCACGGGCGGTGTTTATAGTCACTGCTGGGAAAAAGCACGGCAGGGAGCCGATCCTTCATGAATATCTGCAATAAGCATCTTCAGGGGCAGGCGGCACAGCCAACTTGTCTTGTGCATTCGGGGCACCGCCTGCGGGTGGCGCTCAAAGCGTGCGAAATTCCTCCGACGGCGTTTGCCGAGTGGTTGCGTATTAGTCCGCAACGTTTGAATAATTGGTTTTTGCGGGGTTTGCCGGATGTGCATCTGGAGGGACTGGCGAGCGCGTTGAGTTTGAGCAGGGTCTGGCTTGAGACTGGGGAGGGGGAGCCGTAGGTTGGGGGTATATCCGTTATTTGGGTAACGGCGGCTATTGGTTCCGCTCTTACAGCGGGTCACTTTTGGCAAACGCCCCAAAAGTAACCAAAAGGTCTTCGCCCCACCACTCGGTGCCTCGCTTAGGCTCGGCATGCCCTCACTCCGGCTTGAATCCGTGGGCCGCCGCGATGGGCCATCCTTGGCCCAGCGCGGCTAACCCGGCGTCCTGCCGGGTTACCCACGGATTCAAGCCTGCGTTCGGCCATCGTGGTTAACGGGGCGCCTGAGATCAAAAGCAGATCAAGATCAAGATCTACAGCACGGCGGCCTGAAAGCCGACCTGAGTGGTTGGATCAAAAGCGAAAAGCGAAAAGCGGATTTGCATACACTGAAGAGCTGCTTTTCTGTGGGAGCTGGCTTGCCTGCGATGCAGACACCTCGGTACATCAGGTACAACCGGTTGATGCCATCGCAGGCAAGCCAGCTCCCACCTTTGACCGAGTATGGCTCTGCTGTTGCTGTTGCTGTTGCTGTTGCTGTTGCTGTTGCTGTTGCTGTTGCTGTTGCTGTTGCTGTTGCTCTGGCTCTTACATCCTTTTCGATGACGAAGTCAGCGGTCTTTTGATCTGCGCTTTTGATCTTGATCTGAAATCG
>NZ_JAAQWK010000032.1:0-60531 GCF_012985445.1 Pseudomonas sp. WS 5532 | reverse complement strand
GAGTGGGGTCCGGGTGGCGAAAACGTAAGAAATACTCGTCGAATTGATTGTTTTTTGATCATTTGGCGAGTTTAAAAGTTGCGCTAGGTGGTATGCCGGGGAAATACATGGCTACTTCAGACCATCCCTAACGCACGTATTGCGGCATACTTTTGCGACGCATTACATGATGAATGGTGGAGATATTCTCACGCTGCAAAAAGCGTTGGGGCACGCGACGTTAGCTATGACTCAGAAATATGCGCATTTTAGTCCTAGGCATATGGTTGAAGTCGTGAGGCTCAACCCATTAGCGAAATTGAACAGAGATGAATAAAGGGAGTTATGCATGAGCCTTGCTCAGTGGGAGTTAGACCTGTTTATAAGGGAGGAACTAGAAGTTCATTTTCGTAAAATTGATATTATTCAGAATACGGAAGTCAATCCGAAACAGTATAGTGGTCCGGGAACAGTGTCCGTAAAGGATGGAAGGCTAGAGTATATTCTTCACCATGCGTTGACTGATGAGGCGAATGATAGAACGTTGCAAACCGGCCTTTATGGTGAGGCAGGGCAAGTTATAACCGCCGAACAGTCGTTTAGATTTTCTGGGGTAGATGTACATGGGCGGAAGTGGGACGCTTTAGAGACAGATACTCATCGAGGGGTCTTAGGTCGGAATGGGGCGGTTGTGATAGGTGAATTGCAGTGTCTACGCACCGAAAAAAAATCTGCACCTATAGAAGAGAACTACGTTAATTATCTTATTGCAGTCAATGGCTTTTTTCCTCGGCGGGGAGCAATGCCGGAGGGGCGCTTGGATTTTACCGTCCAAGATATAAACGTCTGCGCCAGTATCGATGAGTACGGATGTGAGCTATCAATCTCAGGTTCACAAGTAACTGAAGTATCCAGTAGTGCAATACTAAAAGTACTTGAGATGGTTTCGGGTTGCCTGTTCCAAGTCAGGGCAGTTGAGTTTCATTATTCTGGAGCTTGCTGGATGGAATTGCGCTCTATAAATTCAGATCTTTCCAATAGACAGCTGCATCCACCAATAGAACTGTCAGCGCTTCAGCCTGGAAAAAGCTTAGAAGATTTTTTTTCAAAATTTTATGGTTTTTTTCTGATGGAGGGTGAAAAGCTTTATGATTATTGGTATCAGTTGAATAGGGCTTGGCAAGGAGGTTTTCAAGCAGCAAGTTTATCTATATGCATATTTATTGAGGGGATGCTCAGAGAGTATTTTGGCCCGCAAGGGCAGGATGCTGAATTTCATAAGTTGGCTGAAGATTCGTTATCTGAGGTTTCCAAGTTAAAGATTGATAGCCGTGTTATTGAGTTGCTCAAGGGGAGTATTCGCAATGCGGGGCAATTCAAGGCTAAGACTGCGTTGCACCTCTTGGAGAAAAATGGCGCGGTTTCCAAGGGGCTTCCAAGTAAATGGACGAAATTACGTAACGATTCTGCGCATGGGGTACGTGCGGGTGAGGGGTACACAGCCCAGCAGCGCCAGTTGGATTTGACTTTCAACAATCTGAAGCTTTTCTACGAAATTATTTTTCACCTAGGTGGCTATGAAGGCTCTCGCATTGATTACGGCACGCATGGATTCCCCAATAAATTAGGCACAACGGTGCAGAGAGTGAGTCCCTAAGAGAACGACGGTGGACACTTTTTGGACACTTTCGGATTATGAGGTTGAGAAAACGCATCAATAGTACAGTGCCAAAAACGACGAAAGCCGCGCAATGCGCGGCTTTCTTGTTTGGTGGGCCCAGTAGGACTCGAACCTACGACCAAAGGATTATGAGTCCTCTGCTCTAACCAACTGAGCTATAGGCCCTCAGTAGGACGCGGATTATAGCGACGGTTTCCGTGCTGTGCCATCCGAAAAGTCTGAAACCCGCATATGAAGAAAAGTCTCGGCAAAAAGCTCCGGCGGCAGCGGCAGGCTGACGATGTAGCCTTGCATCTGTTCGCAGCCTTCGGCGGCCAGGAAGGCTTGTTGTGCGGGGTTTTCCACGCCTTCGGCGATGATGGTGAATTGCATGCTGTGGCCCAGGGCGATGATGGCGCGCACGATGGCGGCGTCGTGGGGGTCGTCGGGCAGGCCGCGCACGAAAGACTGGTCGATCTTGAGGAAGTCCAGTGGCAGGCGCTTGAGGTAACTGAGTGAAGAATAGCCGGTGCCGAAGTCATCGATGGCCAGTTGCACGCCCAGGTGCTTGAGTTGGTGCAGCACTTCGAGGGCTTCTTCGGCCTGGCTCATGATGAAGTTTTCGGTGATCTCCAGTTGCAGGCAACCGGGCTCCAAGTGGTAGTCGTGCAACAGTTGTTCGATGCGCGCGAGCAGGTTGGGGTGACGCAGTTGTGCGCCGGCGAGGTTGACTGACAGCGGGCCGAAATCGTTGAAGGCGCGTTTCCAGGTGTGCATCTGACGGCAGGCCTGTTCCAGTACCCAGTCGCCAATCTGCAGGATCGTGCCGTTCTCCTCGGCCAGGGCGATGAAGTGTTCCGGCGGCACGTCGCCAAAGGTCGGGTGGTGCCAGCGAATCAATGCTTCGGCGCCGATCAGTTCCTGGGTGACCAGGCTGAGCTTCGGTTGGTAGTACAGAAACAGCTCTTCACGCTCGATGGCACGGCGCAGTTCGTGCTCGAGGGCCACGCGTTCGTTGGCCTGGGCGGTGAGGTCGCGAGTGTAGCTCTCGACACGGTTGCGGCCTTTGGCCTTGGAGCGGTACATCGCGGCATCGGCGTTTTTGACCAGGGTAGCGACGTCGGTACCGTCCTGTGGATAGAGGCTGGTGCCGATGCTGGCGCTGATAAAGAACTCATGCTCGCCGGCCTGGAACGGCGGGGTGAAGCAGGCGAGCAGTTTATTGGCCAGGTGTTCGGCATCGCTGGCTTGTTGCAGGCCGGGCAGCAGGATGATGAATTCGTCGCCGCCCAGGCGTGCCACGGTGTCGATGTCGCGCAGTTGCTCCTTGAGGCGCACGGCGATGTCCTTGAGCAGCAGGTCGCCGACGGGGTGGCCGAGGCTGTCGTTGATATGCTTGAACCGGTCCAGGTCGAGGAACAGCACGGCGCCTTGGTGACCGGTTTCTTCCTGGCTGGTGAGGGCGGCTTGCAGTCGGCTTTCAAACAGGGTGCGGTTGGGCAGGCCGGTCAGTGGGTCGTGGTGTGCCTGATAATCGAGGCGAGCCTGGGCGTGCTTGAGACTGGAGATGTCGGCAAACACGGCAACAAAGTGTGTGATCAACTGGTCGCGGTTACGCACGGCGCTGATGGTCAGCCAGCTGGGGTATAGCTCGCCGTTTTTGCGGCGGTTGGAAATCTCGCCCTGCCAGTGGCCGTGAGCCGTCAATTGATGCCACATCGCCGCATAGAACGCGCTGTCATGCAGGCCGGAAGCGAGCAGGCGCGGCGTGCTACCAAGGGCTTCGGCTTCGCAGTAGCCGGTGATTTCGCTGAAAGCACGGTTGACGGCGCTGATGTTCTGCCGGGTGTCGGTGATCAATACCCCTTCGGCCGTGCTCTCGAACACCGTGGCGGCCTGTTGCAGTTTTTCCTGCATCACTTGGCGTTCGGTGATGTCACGGGCGATGGTCAGCATGCAGTCATCCTCGCCGATGGGCAGCGGCCGGCTGGACACTTCGCACAGGCGAATCAAGCCGTCGGCGCGGCGGATATGGCAGACGAAGTCACGCACAAAACCGTCGCGTTGCATCAGTTCCAGCATGTGCTTGCGTTCGTTGAGGTCGACCCAGATGCCCAGGTCCAGGGTCGACTGGTCGAGCGAGTTCGCACTGCTAAAGCCCGTCAGGCGGGTGAAGCCTTCGTTCACTTCAATCAAAAGCCCATCGCGTTGGCGGCTGAGCAGCAAACCGTCGGGTGAGGCGTGGAAGGCCTTGGCGAATTTCTCTTCGGAGGTTTGCAGCAGTTGCTGGGTTTCCTTGAGTTGGGTGATGTCACGCACCACCACCACCAAGGCTTCTGTGGTGTCGAGTTGGAACGGTTCGGCGGAGATCAGCCCGGTAAACGCCTGGCCATTGCTGCGCAGAAATGGCATTTCCAGGTTGCGGATGCTGGTGGTCTGCACACGTTGCAGCAGGTCGGGGCCGACGCCTTGAATGCCCCAGATGTTCAGCTCGGTGGCGGTTTTGCCCACGACTTGTTCGGCGCTTAGCCCAATCTGGTCCTCGAATGCCTTGTTCACCTCCAGCAGGCAGCCATCAGAGAGGCGGGCGATGACCAGGATGTCCGGGCATTGCTGAAACACCGAGGCAAACTTCTCTTCGGAAAGCTGCAAAGCCTCCTCTGTGCGCTTGGCTTCGCTGATATCGATCATCAAACCGCGCAACACCGGCTCATGGCCGTGCTCGATCAGGCTGACGATATCGCGCACCCACAAGCAACGGCCGTCGGCGGTAATCACTCGATAATCGAGGCTGTGATCGCGGTTGGCGCGGGTTTCCTGGAAGCAGAATGCCTCCGCTCGGGTCAGGTCGGCAGGGTGGATGATGTTGCGCCAGAAGCCTGGAATCAGCCAATGGGCGCGGGGATAGCCCAGCAGGTCTTCGGCGTGGGGCGAAACGTAGCTGTAGGTGAAGTCGGTGATGCTGGCTTCCCAGGCAATCGCGGACAGGCTCTCGACCAGGCCGCGATAGTGGTATTCGCTGCTGCGCAACTCTTGCTCAAGGGCGACTCGCCGGGCAATTTCCGAGCTGAGCCGGCGGTTGATGCGAATCACGATGGCCAACACGGTGCTCAGCAGCAGCACCGCCGGCAGGCCGTACATCAGCAAGTCGGCCCAGAAGGTGCGGTGATCGGTGAAGCTGCCGACCCAGTGTTGCTGGATCGCGTCGGTTTCGTCGGAGCTGAGGTCAGCGAGGACTTTGTCCAGGATGCCCACCAGTATTTTCTGGTCGCGCGGCACGCCCATCGCCAACTGGTACCGATAGGGCGTTTCGCCGCTGACGTATAAACCATCCAGCTTGAGCTGGCGCAGGCTCCAGACGCTGGAGGCGAGGTCGCCGACAACCGCATCCACTTCATCGGTGGCCAGGGCTTGCAGCGTCGAGCTGACGTTCGGCATGGCCACCAGGTTGAGGTCGGGATGGTGGGTGCGCAGTAATTCGTGCGGCGCGTAGTTTTCCACCACGGCGATCTTCAGGCCGTACAGGTCTTTAAGGTTGCGAGGTTTCGCGCCGCCCTCATGGGCGAGGATGACGATCGGGAAATCCAGGTACGGACGTGTAAAGGCCAGGTAATTCTGGCGTTCGGGCGTCGACATGATGCCGGGCAACAGGTCGAGCTGGTTGTTTTTCGCCTGTTCGAGCACGGCGGTCCAGTTTTCCGGCTCGATGAGCTTGATCCGCACGCCCAGGCGGTCCTGGATCAGGCGTACATAGTCGGCTGCGAGGCCTTGATAACGGCCATTTTCATCACGGTATTCGAAGGGCGGCCAAGAAGCGTCCACCCCCAGGCGCAGCTCCTGATGGTCCGCCAGCCAGCCACGCTCATCATCAGTAAGAGTCAACGCGCCAGCCGTTGCGGTCCAGGCGAGCAGCGACAGCAGTATCACGGTCGGCAGTCTGGGCATAACGGTCTCGTTATGGCACGGGGAATGTTTCGAGTGTAGACGGGCATTGCGGGGGAGGGGGTGTTGCGGGGGAAGTTAATCCATAGAAAGTAATCTATGGAAAACAAAACCCCCGGCCTGGGCCGGGGGTTCTGGTATCACTCGTCGAGGAAGGAGCGCAGATGCTCGCTTCGCGTCGGGTGGCGCAACTTGCGCAGTGCCTTGGCTTCGATCTGACGGATCCGCTCGCGGGTCACGTCAAACTGCTTACCGACTTCCTCAAGGGTGTGGTCGGTATTCATGTCGATGCCGAAACGCATGCGCAGTACCTTGGCTTCACGGGCAGTGAGGCCGGACAGTACGTCGCGAGTCGCTTCTTTAAGGCTCTCAACAGTGGCGACATCGATTGGCGACTGCATGGTCGAGTCTTCGATGAAGTCACCCAGGTGGGAGTCTTCGTCATCACCAATCGGCGTTTCCATGGAGATCGGCTCTTTAGCGATCTTCAATACCTTGCGGATTTTATCCTCAGGCATTTCCATGCGTTCGCCCAGCTCTTCCGGGGTCGGTTCGCGACCCATTTCCTGCAACATCTGCCGGGAAATACGGTTGAGCTTGTTGATCGTCTCGATCATGTGCACCGGAATACGGATGGTGCGAGCCTGGTCGGCGATCGAGCGAGTGATCGCCTGACGGATCCACCAGGTGGCATAAGTCGAGAACTTGTAGCCGCGACGGTATTCGAACTTGTCCACCGCCTTCATCAAGCCGATGTTGCCTTCCTGGATCAGATCGAGGAATTGCAGACCACGGTTGGTGTACTTCTTGGCGATCGAGATCACCAGACGCAAGTTCGCTTCAACCATCTCTTTCTTCGCGCGGCGGGCCTTGGCCTCACCGATCGACATGCGACGGTTGATGTCTTTGATTTCAGCAATCGTCAGACCGGTTTCGGTCTCAAGCGCGGTCAGCTTCTGCTGGCAACGGATGATGTCCGGCTGCAGGCGACCAATGGCTTCGGCGTATTTCGCCTTGCCTTTGGCCAGTGCGTCGGTCCAGCTTTCGTCTACTTCGTTGCCCGGGAACTGGCGCAGGAAGTCAGCCCGCGGCATACGTGCATCACGTACACACAGCTGCATGATTGCGCGTTCTTGCGCACGCAGACGTTCAAGGGCACTGCGAACACGCTCAACCAAGCCTTCGAATTGCTTCGGTACCAGCTTGATCGGCATGAACAGCTCAGCCAGGGCCACCAGCTCGGCAATCGCCAGCTTGTTGGAGCGACCGTGCTTTTTCAGGGCCTTGCGGGTGATTTCCATTTGATCGGAAACCGCACCGAAACGCTGGGCTGCGATGATCGGGTCCGGGCCGCTTTCAACTTCATCTTCGTCGTCGCTGCTGGCTTCAGCATCGTCGTCTTCGGTGTCGTCGTCAGCCTTCGCGGCTTTCGCATCGACGGGCGGCGGTACTTCGGCGGCAGGCGGCGCAATGCCGTCGTCCGGGTCGATGTAGCCGCTCAGAACGTCAGACAGGCGGCCACCTTCGGTGGTGACGCGAGTGTACTCGGAGAGAATGTGGTCAACCGTGCCTGGGAAGTGCGCGATTGCGCCCATCACTTCACGGATACCCTCTTCAATACGTTTGGCGATTTCGATTTCGCCTTCACGTGTCAGCAGCTCGACGGTACCCATTTCACGCATATACATGCGCACAGGGTCAGTCGTACGACCGATGTCGGTCTCCACCGCTGCCAGCGCAGCAGCCGCTTCTTCAGCAGCTGCCTCGTCGGTATCGGAGTCGGCCAACATAAGGGCGTCCGCATCCGGAGCACTCTCGTGTACGGGGATCCCCATGTCATTAATCATGCGGATGATGTCTTCCACCTGCTCAGGATCTGAAATATCCTCAGGCAGGTGATCGTTGACCTCTGCGTAAGTCAGATATTTCTGCTCACGACCAAGGGTGATCAACTCTTTAATACGAGACTGTTGTTGCGCTTTTCCGGACATAACACCCTATCCACTGAAGGTCTTGGCGGGCAAAAAACAAGCCGAGGATTATACCCGAGCTATGACCTCACACGCCAGCTGAGGTCGGGTTAGATGTACAAACATTCTGTTTTAAGAGGTCGCGCATCTGTTTTGCTATCTGAATTTGCTCTTCAGCCGACAATCCCGGCTGCCTTGCACGCTTGATCAGCTCATCCAGGGTCTGCGTGTGCTGACCTGCGGATAACCTAGTAATGGTGTCTAAAAACTGTTGTTCAAGGTTGTCGCCGTCAATTAGCCACTCCTTTTCCGCCAGTGCTTTAAGCAAGCGTCCTTGTTCGGTGCCGTGCCAACGAGCCATCAATTGAATTGAGTTTAGCTTAGGATTTTTCTGTACCGCCTCAATCAAGGCGATCAGTACCTGAGCATACGTGTTGCTCTCGTTGGCAAAGTGATCGGCGCTCTCAACTTTTTTTGCCAATTGCGGGTGGTGAATAAGTGTTCGCAGCGCAATGAGCGTTGGAGCTTCGACGGCGACAGGAGTTCGCGGCGCGTATGCCTCGTCGCGGTCACCGCGTTTGCCGTTCTTGTTCCAGGGTTTCTTGTCCCATTTTTTACCGCCGGCGCCGGGTTTCTTCGGTGTCCACTCCTGCTGGGGCGCATAGGCCTCCTGCGGTTGGTGGAAGTCGGAATAGTCCGGCATGGCGTCGTAATCCATGCCTGGGTCGTAGGCCGGTGGGGCTTCCTGCGGTGCGCTATGCACCAGCTGGCTGACGGCCTCGCCACTCAGGCCGGTGATTTCCAGCAGGCGCATGCGCATCAGTGACTTCAGGTTGGCGCCTGGCACTTTGTCGATCAGCGGCGCTGCGAGGGTGGCCATGTGGGCCTTGCCTTCGAGGGAGCGCGGGTCGGCTTCTTCGGTTAACTGCTGGAAGAAATAGTCCGCCAGCGGCTGTGCGTGTTGATTGATGCGGGCGCGGAAGGCGTCGGTGCCTTCGGAGCGCACCAGGGTGTCCGGGTCTTCGCCTTCGGGCAGGAACAGAAAGCGCGCGCGGCGCCCGTCCTGCAGGCTCGACAGCGTGGCTTCGAGCGCACGCCAGGCGGCGTTACGGCCGGCCTGGTCGCCGTCAAAACAGAACAGCACGCTGGGCACCACGCGAAAGAGGCGCTTCATGTGCTCTTCGCTGGTGGCGGTGCCCAGGGTAGCGACGGCATTGCGCAGGCCTTGCTGCGCCAGGGCAATGACGTCCATGTAGCCTTCCACCACGATGATTTCATCGAGGTTGCGATTGTTTTTGCGCGCTTCAAACAGGCCGTAGAGTTCCTGGCCCTTGTGAAATACCGGCGTTTCCGGGGAGTTCAGGTATTTAGGCTTGTCGTCCCCGAGCACGCGGCCACCAAAAGCGATGATGCGGCCACGGCTGTCGCGGATCGGAAACATCACGCGGTCGCGGAAGCGGTCATAGCGCTTGCCGGTCTCGGCGTTTTCCACGAGTAGACCGGCATCGATCATGGCCTTCTGCTGCAGCGTATCGCTGCTCAGATGCTTGTACAGGTTGTCCCAGCCCGGCGGGGCGAAGCCCAGGCCAAAATCCCGGGCGATCTCACCGGTGAGGCCGCGACCCTTGAGGTACTCGACGGCGGCCTTGCGCTGCGGATGGCTTTTAAGCGCCTGACGGTAGAAGTCGGCAGCGGCCGTCAGCAGCGGGTACAGCGGCGAATCAGTGGGTTGACGCGGTTTGTGCGAGCGGCCACTTTCTTCGCGGGGGATTTCCATGCCGGCGGCTTTGGCCAGTTCCTCGACAGCCTGGGGGAAGTCCAGGTTGTCGTGGTCCATGATAAAGCCGAGGGCATTGCCGCCCGCGCCGCAACCGAAGCAGTAGTAGAACTGCTTGTCGGGGCTGACGCTGAATGACGGGGTTTTTTCTTTGTGGAACGGGCAGCAGGCGGTGTAGTTCTTGCCGGCCTTCTTCATTTGCACGCGCGAGCTGACAACATCGACGATGTCGGTGCGGTTAAGAAGGTCGTCAATAAAACTCTGGGGAATCAGCCCGGCCATGGCGTTCTCGTCATCACTGCGTGTAAATGAGGGCCCGTGAAGTGATCAAGCGCACGTATCGAGTGCTCGAACATCTATCGTTTGCATGGGGAGTGTATCTGCCGAGCATTCACTGACGTTAGTTTGTATCAGTCTTCGGCTTGGAAATGTTGCCCTGACGTCCGGTGTTGGCCAATAGCAGCCTCGGAAAAGCCTTGATGGGCACAGCCGACACAGTCGATCGTCTGTTTGTAGAATCTGTGTTGCAAGAAAAAGGGGTGTGCTCGTCAGTAGCCTTGTTAGGCTCGTCAGAAGAGACGCGCACCGCTGGCAGAAGAGCCAGTCCTGACGTGTGAAGCAGTGTCTCGGTCGCGTGTGCGGCGTCGACGGTGAAGCATCAAGCGATATCCGCAAATGCCAACAGCCCGGCTGAGGGCCGGGCTTGGCAGAAGCTTGCTACGTAAGTCTGTGTATTAGTACAGACGAACGGCGCGGCGCTGTTCGCGCTGAACTTTCTTGGCGTGACGCTTAACAGCGGCTGCTGCTTTACGCTTACGCTCAGAAGTTGGCTTCTCATAAAATTCGCGGCTACGAACTTCAGCCAGAACACCGGCTTTTTCGCAGGAGCGCTTGAAACGACGCAGAGCTACGTCGAAGGGTTCGTTCTCTTTTACTTTGACGGCTGGCATCCAGAGCTACCTTCTTTCATTACCGGGAATCAACGTTCTCGTCGCAAAAAATTCGCGGCTGAGGTCGTCGGTTTTTAAGGGTTGCGGATGTTAACCCCTCATTGACCGGAATGCAAAGCCTCTGATCGAAAACCGCTAGTCGGGAGGGGGAGTGGCGACTATTATGCGCGCCTTCGAATTCAGCCTCTACAAGGCGCAAACCCATGCTAGTACTGGGACTTGAAACCTCCTGCGACGAAACCGGTGTCGCACTTTACGACAGTGAACGCGGGCTTTTGGCCGATGCACTGTTCAGTCAGATCGACCTGCACCGCGCCTATGGCGGGGTGGTGCCGGAGCTGGCCAGCCGAGATCACGTCAAGCGCATGCTGCCCTTGATTCGCCAGGTGTTGGACGAGGCCGGCTGCGTGCCGACCGAGATCGACGCGATCGCCTATACCGCAGGCCCCGGATTGGTTGGAGCCCTTCTGGTTGGGGCCTCTTGCGCCCAGGCGCTGGCATTTGCCTGGGGTATTCCAGCCCTCGGCGTGCACCATATGGAAGGCCATTTACTGGCACCGATGCTGGAAAAAACACCGCCGCAGTTCCCGTTCGTCGCTTTGTTGGTTTCCGGTGGCCACACGCAGTTGGTTCAGGTGGATGGAATCGGCCAATACACGCTTTTGGGTGAGTCGCTGGACGACGCCGCCGGCGAAGCTTTCGACAAAACCGCGAAGATGATGGGCCTCAATTATCCCGGTGGCCCGGAAATCGCGCGGCTGGCCGAAAAAGGTGTGCCGGGCCGCTACACCTTCCCGCGCCCGATGTGCGACCGCCCAGGCCTGATGTTCAGTTTCAGCGGCTTGAAAACCTCCGCACTGAACACCTGGCAGCAAAGCGTCAGCGCCGGGGACGACAGTGAACAAGCCCGTTGCGACATCGCGCTGGCGTTCCAGCAGGCCGTGGTGGAGACTTTGACCATCAAGTGCAAGCGCGCCCTCAAACAGGCAGGCATGCAGCGTCTGGTGATCGCAGGCGGCGTCAGCGCCAACAAGGCGCTGCGTACCTCGCTGGAAAAAATGCTCGGCGACATGAAGGGTGACGTGTTCTACGCGCGCCCTGAGTTTTGCACCGACAACGGCGCAATGATTGCCTACGCCGGTTGCCAGCGCTTGCAGGCCGGGCAGCACGAAAGCCTGGCGATCAGCGTGCAGGCACGCTGGCCGATGGAGCAGCTTTCACCGCTTTAAGTGGCTTGGCTTGCGCGGGGCTCATCAACGGTATTTAAAAATGCCGTTCGCGCCCGGCAAACAGGTCGCGTAAATTGCCGCGGTGGCGCCACACGATCAGCAGTGTCAGTACGCTCATCGGCAGCAACGCCGCCGGTGCCTGCCAGGCGAGCAGCGGCAGGGTGAGTGGCGTGGCGATCAGTGCGGCCAGCGAGCTGGTGCGGGTCAGGTAGAACGTCAGCAGCCAGGCCAGCACGGCCAGCAGCGCTGCCGGAGGGTAAACCCCCAGCAGCATGCCGGCCGCGGTCGCGACGCCTTTGCCGCCGCGAAAACGGAAGTACAGCGGAAACAGATGGCCCAGGACGGCGCACACGCCCACCCAGGCCTGCTGTTGCAAGGTAAGACCGGCGAAGCTGGCGATCAGTACGGGCAACAAGCCCTTGCAGACGTCACCCAGCAGCGTCAGTACGGCGAGTTTCTTGCCGGCCAGGCGCAACATATTGGTGGCGCCGGCATTGCCTGAGCCACTCATTCGCGGGTCGGGATTTCCCGTCAGGCGGCTGAGCAAAATGGCGAAGGACAGCGAGCCGAGCAGGTAGGCGAGAATCGCCAGTAACCAAAACATGCTAACTATTCCGGGCGAGGACGCCCTGATTCTAACCGGGGCAATGCGCCCTTGTCGTGCTGCGGAGAAGAGCTTGGACAGAGTGTTTATCGAAGGCCTGGAAGTCGACACCGTAATCGGGGCCTACGACTGGGAGCGCGGCATCAAGCAATGCCTGCGCCTGGACCTTAGCTTCGCCTGGGACAATCGCCCGGCGGCCGCCGGTGACGACCTGACCCTGGCGCTGGATTACGCCAGTGTGTCCACGCGTATCCAGGCCTTTGCCGAGCAATCCCAATACCAGTTGGTGGAAACCTTTGCCGAGCGGTTGGCCGAAGTGCTGATGAACGAATTCCAGATTCCCTGGCTGCACCTCAAATTGACCAAGCCCGGCGCCGTACCGGCTGCCAAAGGCGTGGGCGTGGAGATCGAGCGCGGATGTCGCTAACTCAGGTTTACCTTGGCCTTGGCAGCAATATCGAGCGCGAGCCGCACCTGTGTGCCGGCTTGGACGCGTTGGCGAGTTTCTTGACCGATGTACGCTGCTCCGCGGTGTTTGAAAGCCAGCCGGTGGGCATCAAGAGCGGGCCATTCTTCAACCTTGTTGTGTCGGCGTATACCGACCTGCCGTTGATGGAGCTGGATCGTCGGTTGAAATTCATCGAGGCTGACAATGGTCGTTATGCCCCGGACCGCAAAGGGCTGCCGTTGGATATCGACGTGCTGCTGTACGGTGACCTGGTGGGGAATTTCGATGGTTTGATCCTGCCCCGCGCAGAGATCCTGAAGAATGCTTTTGTGCTGTGGCCGTTGTCGTTGATGGCGCCGGATCGCGTGCACCCTGAAGTCGATAAGACAATGGCCGAGTTATGGCGCGATGCCCAGATCGACCAGGTGCTGGCGCCAGTTGCGTTTGAATGGCGGGGCCAGCAGTTGACCCCGGCGGATCTACTGTAGCCGCCGATGCGCCTGGCTTGACCGGATTCAACTATGGGAGCGGGCTTGCCCGCGAAAGCGGTGGGTCAGTCAGCATCAATGTTTACTGTGCCGATGTCTTCGCGGGCGAGCCCGCTCCCACACGTTTTGCGTTTAACTGAACGGCATTGATGCAAACCCGTCTGCCACAAAGAGTAACGACTACAGGTTGTATTGCTCTTTGTAGGCTTTGAGCACCTTGAGTCGCTCACGCTTGAGCGCCTCGCCCAGCTCCGGGCCTTTGAAACCTTTCTCCAGCAAGGGCGCCACCGGTACTTCGCGAGCGGCCTTGGCTGCGCCGCGTAAATAATCCGCCTGTGGATAACTTCTCTGCTCCAGGCCCTTGCGGCCCCGGGCGTCCATTTCGCAACTCACCACAAACTCTTCAAAGCGCTGCGGCCGGCGATACACGTCAAAACTTTGCAGCAACTCCAGCAGCGTCGAGGCTTTCAGCTCCAGCGCACGGTGGCCGTGGGTGTGGTATTGGCCGACCAGCAGGGCCAGTTCCTGGCAATCCTTCGGCACCTTGAAGCGTTCATTGACCGCCTTGATCAGCTTCAAGCCCGTGTGTTCGTGGGCAATATGCTGCGGCAACTTATCCACAGGCGTCAGGCCTTTGCCCAGGTCGTGCAGCAGGCAGGCCCAGCGCACGGTCAGCGGCTGCTGATGCAAGGCGGCTTGCTCGAGCACGCTAAGGGTATGGATGCCGGTGTCGATTTCCGGGTGATGAGCCTCGGGTTGTGGCACGCCAAACAGTGCATTCACTTCGGGCATCAGGGTTTTCAGCGCGTTGCAGTCGCGCAGTACCTGAATAAACACCTGCGGCTGATCCTCCATCAGCGCCCTGGAAATTTCTTTCCAACTGCGCTCCGGGGTCAAGGCTTGCAGTTCGCCAGACTCGCTGAGTTGGCGCATCAGTTCCAGGGTTTGCGGGGCGACGGTAAAATTCAAGCGAGCGTAACGCGCAGCAAAGCGTGCAACACGCAGCACTCGCAGGGGATCTTCGGCGAACGCGGGAGAAACGTGACGCAGAATCCGTGCTTCAAGGTCGCTCTGGCCACCATAGGGATCGGTCAGGTTGCCGTCATCATCCTCGGCCATGGCGTTGATGGTCAGGTCACGGCGAATCAGGTCTTCTTCCAGCGTGACCTCGGGGCTTGCGTGAAACACAAAGCCGCCATAACCCCGGCCACTCTTGCGTTCGGTGCGGGCGAGGGCGTATTCGTCGCCGTTCTTTGGGTCCAGGAATACCGGGAAGTCAGCACCGACTGGCTTGTAGCCTTTAGCGAGCATTTCTTCAGTGGTCGCACCGACCACGACGCGGTCGATGTCGGTGACCTTGAGGCCGAGCAGGCGATCACGCACCGCACCGCCGACTGTGTAGATTTTCATGAAAAAGCCTCCATTAGCGGCACAGGATACCGCCTGAGCCGGACCAATGGAGGCTTTGCTGTTTCAGAGATGTACGACGGCCAGGTCCAGGCGGCCGTAGTCGTTATCGTTGTGGTCGGTGCGTGGCGGCACGTGGTGGGTTTTCATCACCTGATCGCCCTGCAGGGTTTCCAGGTGAATGTCGAAGCCCCACAGCCGGTGCAGGTGTTTGAGCACTTCCTCGGTGGACTCGCCCAAAGGTTTGCGGTCGTGCTGCTGGTGACGCAAGGTCAGCGAACGGTCGCCGCGCACATCAATGCTGTAGATCTGCACGTTTGGCTCACGGTTGCCCAGGTTGTACTGCGCTGCCAGGGTTTCACGGATGGTGCGGTAGCCGGGCTCATCGTGGATGGCAGGCACCACCAGATCATCCTTGAGGTCGTCATCGAGAATGCTGAACAGCTTCAGGTCGCGAATCACCTGAGGTGACAGGTACTGCAGGATGAAACTCTCATCCTTGAAGCTGCTCATGGCGAACTTGATGGTCGACAACCAGTCGCTGCCGGCGATTTCCGGGAACCAGCGGCGGTCTTCTTCGGTGGGGTGTTCACACATGCGCCGGATGTCCCGGTACATGGCAAAGCCCAGCGCGTAGGGGTTGATGCCGCTGTAATACGGGCTGTCAAAACCGGGCTGGAACACCACGCTGGTATGGGAGGTGAGGAACTCCATCATGAAACCGTCGGTGACCAGGCCTTCGTCGTACAGGTCATTCATCAAGGTGTAGTGCCAGAACGTTGCCCAGCCTTCGTTCATCACCTGGGTTTGGCGCTGTGGATAAAAATACTGGGCGATCTTGCGCACAATGCGCACGATTTCTCGCTGCCACGGCTCCAGCAACGGCGCGTGTTTTTCCAGGAAATACAGGATGTTTTCCTGAGGTTCGGCGGGGAAGCGAGCATTGTCCTTGTCGCTGTTTTTGCCGGCCTTTTTAGGAATCGTGCGCCACAGGTCGTTGATCTGCTTTTGCAGGTGCTCCTCACGCTCCTTCTGGCGCAGGCGTTCTTCCTCGGCGGAAATCGGATACGGGCGTTTGTAACGGTCGACGCCGTAGTTCATCAGCGCGTGGCAAGAGTCGAGCAAGTCCTCTACCGCATCGATGCCATGGCGTTCCTCGCATTGCATGATGTACTGCTTGGCGAACACCAGGTAATCGATGATCGAGCTGGCATCGGTCCAGGTGCGGAACAGGTAGTTGCCCTTGAAAAAACTGTTATGCCCGTAGCACGCGTGGGCCACCACCAGCGCCTGCATGCAGATGGTGTTTTCTTCCATCAGGTAGGCGATGCACGGGTCGGAGTTGATCACGATCTCGTAGGCCAGGCCCATCTGCCCACGGGTGTAGGACTTCTCGGTGCTGAGGAAGTGTTTGCCATAGGACCAATGGTGGTAGCCCAAGGGCATGCCGACCGAGGCGTAGGCATCCATCATCTGCTCGGCGGTGATCACTTCGATCTGGTTGGGGTAAGTGTCCAGGGCATAACCCGCCGCGATGCGGCTGATTTCCCGGTCATAGGCCTGGATCAGTTCAAAGGTCCACTCGGAGCCGGTGGAAATGGGTTGGCGCTTATGCTCTTTTTTGGCGGTCATGTCACTAACCTGCGCTGGAAGAGTTCACGGAAGACCGGGTAGATATCGCCGGCCGAGACCAGTTGCTGCTGGGCGAACGTATCGGCAAAGGCTTCGCCGATGCGCTCGTATTCGAACCACAGTGCCTGGTGCTCACGAGGGGTAATTTCAACGTAGGTGTAGTACTGCACGAACGGCATGATCTGGTTGATCAGGATATCGCGGCAGATCGGCGAGTCATCGTTCCAGTTATCGCCGTCGGAGGCTTGCGCGGCGTAGATGTTCCACTCATTGGCAGGGTAGCGCTCGGCCATGATCTCCTGCATCAGCTTCAAGGCGCTGGACACAATGGTGCCGCCGGTTTCCCGCGAGTAGAAGAACTCTTCTTCGTCCACTTCCCGGGCGCTGGTGTGATGGCGGATGAACACCACGTCGATCTTGTCGTAGTTACGCTTCAGGAACAGGTACAGCAGGATGAAAAAGCGCTTGGCAATGTCCTTGGTGGCCTGGGTCATGGAGCCGGACACGTCCATCAGGCAGAACATCACCGCCTTGGAGCTGGGGTTGGGTTGTTTCACCAGCAAGTTGTATTTGAGGTCGAAGGTGTCGAGGAACGGCACGCGGTGAATACGCGCGCTGAGTTTCTCGATTTCCGCCTCGATTTGCTGGATATCGCCGAAGTTATCCGGCTCTTCGCGCTTTAAGCGCGCCAGTTCTTCCTTGGCTTCCTTCAGTTTGGCGCGGCTGCTACCGGACAGTGCGATACGGCGTGCATGGGCCGAGCGCAGCGTGCGAATGATATTGATGCGGGACGGGTTGCCCTCGTTACTGATCCCTGCGCGCACGGTCTTGAAGGTGTCGGTGCCGGTCAGGTTGCGTTTGACCAGGTTAGGCAATTCCAGGTCTTCAAACATGAATTCCAGGAATTCTTCCTGGGTGATCTGGAACACGAACTCGTCCATGCCCTCGCCGGAATTGCCGGCTTTGCCGGGGCCTTTACCGCCACCACCGCCTTGGGGGCGCTGGATATGCTCGCCGGTGGTGAACTCCTTGTTGCCGGGGTGCACGACGGTCTGTTTGCCGCCCCGGCCGTGGTGCAGCACCGGTTCGTCGATGTCGCGTCCAGGAATGCTGATTTGCTCGCCATGCTCCATGTCAGTAATGGAGCGGCGGCTGACGGCCTCTTCAACGGCCTTTTTGATGTGGTCACGGTAACGCCGCAGGAAACGCTGACGGTTTACCGTGCTCTTGTTCTTGCCATTGAGGCGTCGGTCGATCACATAGCTCATGGGGAGCCCTCCGGGCAGCTTCACGTTACAAGCTTCAAGCCGCGAGCTGGAAGCTTAGAGACAAGCGGTCGGCTGCCGGGCCAGAAGCCCGGCAGCACGCGCCTGTCGCTGCCTTACTGTGATTTACGCACCCGCAGGTACCACTCGGAAAGCAGGCGTACCTGTTTGTCGGTGTAGCCGCGTTCGACCATGCGCGTAACAAAGTCGTTGTGTTTTTGCTGGTCCTCCTTGCTGGCCTTGGCGTTGAAGCTGATAACCGGCAGCAGGTCCTCGGTGTTGGAGAACATTTTTTTCTCGATGACCACCCGCAGCTTCTCGTAGCTGAGCCAGGTAGGGTTCTTGCCGTTGTTGTTGGCACGGGCGCGCAGCACGAAGTTGACGATTTCGTTGCGGAAATCCTTCGGATTGCTGATGCCGGCCGGTTTTTCGATCTTCTCCAGTTCCTCGTTGAGGGCCACGCGGTTGAGGATCTCGCCGGTTTCCGGGTCGCGGTATTCCTGGTCCTGAATCCAGAAGTCGGCGTACAGCACGTAGCGGTCAAAGATGTTCTGGCCGTACTCGCTGTAGGACTCCAGGTATGCAGTCTGGATTTCCTTGCCGATGAACTCGATGTAGCGCGGCGCCAGGTATTCCTTGAGGAAGCGCAGGTAACGTTCGCGGGTTTCGGCCTGGAATTGCTCCTGTTCGATCTGCTGTTCCAGCACATAGAGCAGATGCACCGGGTTGGCGGCGATCTCGTGCGGGTCGAAGTTAAAGACCTTGGAGAGGATCTTGAACGCGAAACGGGTGGAAAGGCCGTTCATGCCCTCATCCACGCCCGCCGTGTCGCGATATTCCTGGATCGACTTGGCTTTGGGGTCGGTGTCCTTGAGGTTTTCGCCGTCGTACACGCGCATTTTCGAGTAGATGTTCGAGTTTTCCGGCTCCTTGAGGCGCGAGAGCACGGTGAATTGCGCAAGCATCTTCAGGGTGTCAGGCGCGCAATGGGCCTTGGCCAGGGAGCTGTTGAACAGCAGCTTGTCGTAAATCTTGATTTCATCACTGACCCGCAGGCAGTACGGCACCTTGACGATGTAGATCCGGTCGATGAAGGCTTCGTTGTTCTTGTTGTTGCGGAAGGTATGCCATTCCGATTCGTTGGAGTGAGCCAGCAGGATCCCGGTGAACGGAATCGCGCCCAGACCTTCGGTACTGTTGTAGTTGCCTTCCTGGGTGGCGGTAAGCAGTGGGTGCAGCACCTTGATCGGCGCCTTGAACATTTCCACGAACTCCATCAGGCCCTGGTTGGCCCGGCACAGTGCGCCCGAGTAGCTGTAGGCGTCGGCGTCGTTCTGTGGGAACTCCTCGAGTTTGCGGATATCGACCTTGCCCACCAGCGCCGAGATGTCCTGGTTGTTCTCGTCACCTGGCTCGGTCTTGGCCACGCCGATCTGGTTGAGGATCGACGGGTAGAGTTTCACCACGCGGAACTGGCTGATGTCGCCGCCAAACTCCGACAGCCGTTTGGTGGCCCACGGCGACATGATGGTATTGAGGTAGCGGCGTGGGATGCCGAAGTCTTCTTCGAGGATCGCGCCATCTTCCGTGGCGTTGAACAACCCCAAAGGCGACTCGAACACCGGCGAGCCCTTGATGGCGTAGAAGGGCACCTTCTCGATCAGTTGTTTGAGCTTTTCCGCCAGGGACGACTTACCGCCGCCGACCGGGCCGAGCAGGTAGAGGATCTGTTTCTTCTCTTCCAGGCCTTGGGCGGCGTGGCGGAAGTAGGAGACGATCTGGTCGATGCATTCTTCCATGCCGTGGAAGTCTTCAAAGGCCGGGTAGCGCCGGATCACCTTGTTGGAGAATATTCGCGACAGGCGCGAATTGTTCGAGGTGTCTACCAGCTCCGGCTCACCAATCGCCAGCAGCAGGCGTTCGGCGGCAGATGCGTAGGTGCTGCGGTCCTTTTTGCACAGCTCGAGATACTCCTGCAGGGTGAGTTCTTCCTGCTGGGTGGACTCGAAGCGTTGTTGGAAGTGGCTAAAGATACTCATGACGTCGTCACCTCGCTCGATACGTGGAGCCGACGCCGGATCAATCAGTCGATGCTGGCAGCCATTGGCGATCGCCACTGGCTGTTTTCCCCCCAGAACACCCTGAAACGCTACCGATGACCCGCACGCCGGTGTACCGGCTCTCCCCTGATTCGGATGGCCTGCGCTTAAGGATAGTTCGGAATCCGGGAGGTCAAGGCGCGATGCGCAATTAGTTTGGCTGCGCCGTTCGTCAGAAACGGCGCAAGCCCAAGCGTCACGCGGGGTGGCGGGGTGTGAAAAAAATTATTGCGAATTGTCGGAGGCAATTTCTGCAGGATAGGTCGTACGCCACAGCTCGAAGCCACCGTCCAGGCTATAGACGTCGGAGAAGCCCTGGCTGATCAGATAGGCCGCTGCGCTCTGGCTGGAATTGCCGTGGTAGCAGGCCACGATCACCGGTGCATCGAGGTCGGCGGCACGGATGAAGTCTTGGATGTTGTGGTTGTCCAGATGCTGCGCGCCGCTGATGTGGCCTGCTGCATAGGTCGGCTGGTCGCGGATGTCGACCACCACGGCGCCTTGCTCGCGCAGGGCCTGGGCTTGTTCGGGAGGGATACGTTTGAATTCGCTCATGGCGGGCTCCTAGGGCTTGGCGCCCGGCAGTGTTACAGAAGGGGGAGGTTCACACTGGCAGCTCAGGCGCTCGCCGGTGTCGATGTTCATCAGGGTCATGGCGCCGCCCCACACGCAACCGGTGTCGAGGGCGAACACGCCAGGTTCTTCGCATTTGCCTTCCAGGGCCGCCCAGTGACCGAAGATGATCTTCATGTCACGGGTCTTGCGTTCCTTGTGGGCAAACCATGGCTTATAACCGGGCAGCGCAGTGTCGGCGCCTTCCTTGCTCTTGAGGTCCAGCTTGCCTTCGGCGGTGCAGAAGCGCATGCGTGTGAAGTAGTTGGTGATCACGCGCAGGCGGGCCACGCCGGTGAGGTCATTGTCCCACTTGACCGGCTCGTTGCCGTACATGCCGTCGAGGTAGGCGGTGTACAGGTTGTCATCGGCCAGGGCGCTTTCGACTTCGGCGGCGCCCTTGAGGGCTTTCTTCAGCGTCCATTGGGGCGGGATGCCGGCATGCACCAAGGCCATGTTGCGGCCTTCGTCGTAATGCATGAGCTTTTGGCGGCGCAGCCAGTCCAGTAATTCAGTCCTGTCCGGCGCTTCCAGGATCTCGCGCAGGGTGTCGCCTTTTTTCAGGCGTTCGATGTTATTGCCGGCCGCCAGCAGGTGCAGGTCATGGTTGCCCAGCACGCACACCAATGAATCGCGCATCTTATAAAGAAAGCGCAGGGTCTCCAGGGACTCGGGGCCGCGATTGACCAGGTCGCCGACCAGCCACAAGCGGTCGCTCGCCGGGTTGAAGGCTACGCGCTCCAGCAGGCATTTGAGGGGTTCCAGGCAGCCTTGCAGGTCACCGACTGCGTACGTCGTCATCAGTGCAGGGCTCCGGGCACTGCGAGGCGAAACGGCGCGATGATGGCGTCGAACAGTTTTCCGTCGGTGGCTTTCATCTGATACGAGCCCTGCATGGTGCCGACTTTGGAGGTCATCACCGTGCCGCTGCTGTAAGTATGGCTGGCGCCGATGTCGATCAACGGCTGCTGACCAACCACGCCGGCACCACGCACTTCCTCGACCTGGCCGTCGCCATCGGTAATTACCCAGTGGCGCGACAGCAGTTTGGCCGGCACCTGCCCGTTGTTCTTCACCGTGATGGTGTAGGCGAAGGCATAACGGTCGTGTTCAGGTTGCGATTGGTCCGCGAGGAAGCGGGTGACGACGCTGACGTCGATCTGGTAGCGAGGATCGGACATGCAAGAGGCCTTAAGAGCAAAAGCGGAGGACAGCAGATGCGGATCAGTCTAGGCCATGAGCGGGGCACTAGGCCAGACATGTGTCGGGCAGGCGGCAAGCGCTATCGGTATAACGCGGAGCAACTGTGGGGGCGGGCTTACTCGCGAATGCAGTGTGTCAGTCACTGAATGTGTCACTGATGCACCGCCATCGCGGGCAAGCCCGCTCCCACAGTTGTATCGAGTTACAGCTTATTCCACGGTCGGCGCAGGCTGGATCGCAAGCTGATCAGCCAGACGCACAAACGCGGCCAGGTCCAGTTGCTCGGGGCGCAGGCCACCGTCGACACCGGCGGCTTCGATCTCGGCGTTGCTCAGCAGCGCCTTGAGCGTGTTGCGCAGGGTCTTGCGGCGTTGGTTGAACGCTTCGCGTACCACGCGCTCCAGCAACTTGTGGTCCTTGGCCGGATGCGGCAGCACCGCGTGCGGCACCAGGCGCACGATGGCCGAGTCGACCTTCGGCGGCGGGTTGAAGGCGCCAGGGCCGACGTTGAACAGGTGCTCTACGCGGCAATGGTACTGAACCATGATCGACAGACGGCCCCAATCACCACCGCCTGGGCCTGCGGCCAAACGCTCAACCACTTCTTTTTGCAGCATGAAGTGCATGTCGCGGATGATCCCGGCATTGTTCAGCAGGTGAAAAATCAGCGGCGTAGAGATGTTGTACGGCAGGTTGCCGACCACCCGCAGGCTGTTGGGCGCGGCGTTGAGGCTGTTGAAGTCAAACTTCAGCGCATCGCCCTGGTGCAGGTTGAAGTTGGGCATACCGGCGAACTGCTGGTTGAGGATCGGGATCAGGTCCTTGTCCAACTCCACCACGTCCAACTGGCCGCCACTGTTGAGCAGGCCTTGGGTCAATGCGCCCTGGCCCGGGCCGATTTCCAGCAAGCGGTCTTCTGGCTTGGCATGGATGGAACGCAGAATACGGTCGATCACGCCAGCGTCGTGCAGGAAGTTTTGCCCGAAGCGCTTGCGCGCCCGGTGTTGGTAATGCTCAGTCATATACGGGTCTCGGCCATCTGATAGGCGGTTTCCAGGGCCACGTGCAGGCTGCCGGTATCGATCTTGCCGCTGCCCGCCAGGTCCAGGGCAGTGCCATGGTCGACGGAGGTGCGGATGATCGGCAGGCCCAGTGTCACGTTGACTGCGGCGCCGAAGCCTTTGTACTTCAGCACGGGCAGCCCTTGGTCGTGGTACATCGCCAGCACTGCGTCGCAGTGCTCCAGATATTTGGGGGTAAACAGAGTGTCTGCAGGCAATGGGCCGCGCAGGTCCATGCCTTCTTGGCGCAGACGCTCTAATGTCGGTTCAATGATGTCGATTTCTTCATGGCCCAAATGACCGCCTTCACCGGCATGCGGGTTGAGCCCACAAACCAGGATGCGTGGTTGGGCAATGCCGAATTTCTGTTGCAGGTCGGTGTGCAGGATGCGTGTAACGCGCTCCACACGCTCGGCAGTGATGGCGTCGGCGATATCGCGCAACGGCAAGTGCGTGGTCACCAGCGCTACCCGAAGGCCGCGAGTGGCCAGCATCATCACCACTTGTTCGGTATGGGTTAGTTCGGCGAGGAATTCGGTATGGCCGGAAAAGGCAATGCCGGACTCGTTGATCACGCCCTTGTGCACCGGGGCGGTGATCATACCGGCGAAGTCGCCGTCGATGCAGCCTTGGCCTGCGCGTGTCAGGGTTTCCAGCACAAACGCGGCATTGGCCTTGTTCAGTCGCCCGGCAACCACCTTGGCTGCCAGCGGGGTGTCCCACACATACAGGCTACCGGCCGGGGCGGGCAGGTCGGGCCAGTTGCCCGGCGCCACGTCCAGCAAGGTGACAGCCACACCCAGCTGCGCGGCCCGCTCAAGGAGCAGGTCGCGACTGGTAATGGCAATCAGGGGGTGTGGCTGAGGGTGCGAGGCGAGCAGCAGGCACAGGTCTGGACCAATGCCGGCCGGCTCGCCGGGTGTTACCGCGAAACGCTGGGGTTTCACTGTGCTGCCTGGTCGGTGCCTGTTTGCTCGGCGCCTGGCAGCTTGTTCTCTACGTAGGCTTCGTCACGGATCTGACGCAACCAGGTTTGCAGCTCTTCGTCGTACTTGCGGTTACGCAGCACGGTCAGGGCTTGTTGCTCGCGGGCCTGGGTGGTGTTGTCGGTGGCGCGGCGGCCAAGGACTTCCAGGACGTGCCAGCCATATTGGGTCTTGAACGGCTTGGACAGAACGCCTTGCGGGGTCTTGGCCATGACGTCCTGGAACTCCGGCACCAGCGCTTTCGGATCGATCCAGTTCAGGTCGCCACCGTTGAGGGCGGAACCCGGGTCTTCCGAGAAGCTCTTGGCCAGGGTGGCGAAGTCTTCACCGCCTTCGATGCGGTCATAGATCTTCTGGGCCAGCTCCTTGGTTTGCGCCTCGGTACGGATTTCGCTTGGTTTGACCAGGATGTGACGAACATGCACTTCGTCTTTCAGCGAGGTCTCGCCGCCGCGTTTGCCGAGCAACTTGAGGATGATGAAGCCGCCTGGCGTACGCGCTGGCTGGGTGATTTCACCCACATTCATGGCGCTCAGCTCACGGTCGAACGGAGGTGGCAGTTGCGCGGCTTTACGCCAGCCCATGTCACCGCCGTCCAAGGCGTTGTCGCTGCCGGACATGGCAATGGCCGTTTGGGCAAAGTCAGCACCGGCTTTCAGGCGATCATAGATAGCCTGGGTTTTCGCCGCAGCGGCATTGAGCTGCTCGGAGCTGGCGCTGTCTGGGGTTGGAACCAGGATATTGGCCAGGTGCAGTTCTTCGGAGAGCTGCATCTTGCCGAGGTCCGAGGCCAGGAAGTTCTTCACTTCCTGCTCAGACACCTGAACGCGCTCCGCTACACGGCGCTGACGCACACGGCTGATGATCATTTCACGCTTGATCTGGTCACGGGCGTCTTCATAAGACAAACCATCGTGGGCCAGGGCAGCCTTGAACTGGTCAATGCTCATGTTATTGCGCTGAGCGATGGTGCCGACGGCCTGGTTCAGTTCTTCGTCCGAAATACGGATGCCGGAGCGCTCGCCGATCTGCAGTTGCAGGTTTTCGACGATCAGGCGCTCAAGTACCTGTGGGTCCAGCACGCTGGTAGGCGGTACGCCGCCGCCACGCTTGGCGATGGTTTGCTGAACTTCCTTGACCCGTTGGTCGAGTTGGCTCTGCATGATCACGTCGTTATCGACGATGGCCACTACCTTGTCCAGCTGTTGAACCGCAGCGTGTGCCGATGCGGCCCCCAGGAACAGCGCGCCCAGCACTAGCGGGCGCAAGCAATCAGAAAGCTTGGTCTTCACGTTCACGATAACCTTCAATGCCTTTGTCGAGGAAGCTCTCTACCTTGGCGCCGGTCAGGCCGCCGAGTCCTTTGAGGACGATCTGGAAGAAGAGCCCGTGGTCACCCTTTTCGTTAAGCGGGGCGATCTGGCTGTATTCGTCGTTGGAAACCCAGTAACGGTTGATGACGCGCAGTTTCCAGCAGCAGTTGTCGTACTCGAAACCACCGAAGGCTTCCAGGGTACGGTTGCGGGCATAGTCATACTGCCAGCGGGTGATCAGGTTCCACTGCGGAATGATCGGCCACATCATCGAGAAGTCGTGTTGCTGGATTTTGTAGTAATCCTTCACGAAGTTCGCATCGCCTGGTTGCCCGTAGTCACCACCGAACTGCCATTTGCCGGTCAGCTGGTTGTAGACAACCTGGTCGTTACGATAGCGATAACCGACGTTGATGATCTTGTTCGGGTTGTCTTCCGGCTGGTAGTGAAGCATTGCACTGCCGGAGCGGGTGCTATGTTCTTCGGTGTCCCAGTTGAAGTCGGCTGTCGCGCGCCAATCGCGGTTGTAGCGGTATTCGTATTCCAGGGCAACAGGCGACACGTCGGACTGTGCGTCGGAGCGGTCGGAAGCAAGGACACCCGGCAATTGAACCTGGCGATCCTTGAAGTACACCGCCTGACCCACGGACACGCGCTGACGTTCGAAGCCGTTGTCTTCAATCCAGCGGCTGGTCACGCCCAGGGACAGCTTGTTCTCATCGCCAATCCGGTCAGTGCCGCTGAAGCGGTTGTCGCGGAACAGCGAGGAGTAGCTGAACGAGTATTCACTGGTGTCGAATACCGGGATATCGCTCTGGTCCTTGTTAGGCACATAGAGGTAAAACGCGCGCGGTTCCAAAGTCTGGCGATAGTCTTTGCCGAACCAGTTGGTATTGCGGTCGAAATACAAGCCGCTGTCGATACTGGCGATCGGGACTGCGCGGTCTTGGGAGCTTTTGAAGACACCGCCCGCGTAGGGATTAGCTGCGGTAGCGTTCGTTTGTGCAACAACGATATCGTTTTTGCCCTTGCCATCAAGGTCAAGATCGTACTTGGTGTAGACGTACTTGAGTTTCGGCTTAATAAAGCCGTAGGTCCAGTTCATCGGGTATTCGACGGCCGGTGCTGCGTTCAGGCGAGTACCGTTGGCGCGGGTTAGGCCATTGACATATTCGTCTAGGCGCTTCTCGCCTAGAGTGCCATCCGGATTAACTGGGCCGCCATTCTCGTCTAGAACGTTGCCGCTTCTGAGATCGCGATCAAATCGAACTGCTTCAGTCTCGTAGGTAAAGTTAACCCCACCCGGATGATACGGCAGCGTCCCGTTGAAGGTGAGCTGCGGCAGCCTGTCATACGGAGTGATTTGGGAGATCGTCGCCAGTTGGTAGGCCTGCACGTTCAGCCGAGCCTGGAAACTGTCACCGCGATAGGCCACTGAACCCTGCTGGTTGACGAAGTCCTGAGTCTTGATACCTTCCTGATAGGACTTCAAGTCTTGGTAGTAAAAAGGATCGCTGATCTTGGTGTAGTCGACCTGGGTCGACACCCGCGAATCCAACCCACCTTTATGCTGCCAATTGAGCATGTAACGGGTTTTTTCGTAATCAGTTTGTTTCTTACGCTCGTCGCTGTCGTCGTTCAGGTACGCGCCACCGAACTGGCCCTCGCTGGATTTGGTGAGGTAGCGGAATTCGCCTTCCATCAACAAACCGCGCTTGGTCATGTATTGCGGGTACAACGTGGCGTCATAGTTTGGCGCCAGGTTGAAGTAGTACGGCGTGACCAGTGTGAAGCCGGTTTCGCTGCCGGTGCTGAAGCTTGGCGGCAGGAAGCCGGATTGACGACGGTCGTCGATCGGGAAGTAGATGTACGGGGTGTAGAGGATCGGGATGTTCTTGATCCGCAACGTCGCGTTGGTGGCCGTACCGAAACCGGTGGCCGGGTTCAACGTGATGTTGTTGCCCTTGAGCTGCCAGGCGTTGCTGTCCGGCTCGCAGGTGGTGTACGTACCGTCCTTGAGACGGATGATCGCGTTTTCGGCACGCTTGGCGTACAGGGCGTTACCGCGAATGCGCGACTTGTGCAGCACGTATTCGGCATTGTCGATCTGGGCCGCGCCGGTATCGAGCTGGACCTCGGCGTGGTCGCCGACGATCAGGGCGCCGTTGTCGCGCAGACGCACATCGCCGTTCAGCTCGCCACGGTTCTCGGCTTGGTACAGGCTGGCTTCCTGAGCCTCCATCTGCATGCTGCCCTGGCGCATGACGACGTCACCGGCCAGGGTCGCAACCTGCTGTTCCTGCTCGTAACGAGACACCTTGGCACCGATGAAGGTCGGCGAATCGCTTTTGTCCGTCTTGTCGTTCATGCCAGGACGGGTCGGCTCGATGTACGCGCCGGAGCAATACGGGCCGGTCTCAGCCAGTTGGGCTGCGGTCAGCTTGTCGCGAGGCACCCAGTCCAGGTGGCTGTAGTCGGCACTGCGCGAACGCAGGCCACGGCCCTTGGACTCGGTGACCAGGGTGGTCTTCGGCTCGGCCGCAGCGGTGCCGCCAGCATCGGCTTGCGCCGTGCTGCCAGCGGCGCTGACGGCTGCACCGTCGTGCACCGGGCGCGGTGGTAACGGGGCTGCGGCGGTTTTTGGCGCGCAATCCCAGGCACCCGAAGCAGAGACTGAGCAGTCATACTGTTCCGCGGCGACCACGAATGAGGTGGCGAAAGGTTGCATGGCCAGCAGACTGCCGGTTACCAGCAACGGAAATTTTCTACGAAACGCGGGGGATTTCAATGCCATCTTATTAGTCCGGGCTTCCTGCGTGCCATCTGCCCGCGGTTTGGGCCGCACGCCTCTCGATGGTCTGAAAAAGATGCGTGATAATAAAGCATGACCCGCTTGACGGCTAGCGCCGTCGGAGACCCTTGTAATGCCCGAGCAAGATCTACGTTTACAACAGCTGAAAGTTTGGCTGGATGAGCAGTTGCCGATCCTTTTCAACGCTCAGGACTGGGGTGTCGTACCTCCGGCCACATTGACCGCGGCCAGCAGCGACGCGAGTTTCAGGCGTTATTTCCGGTGGGAGGGCGGCGGTCGCACGTTCGTCGTCATGGACGCTCCACCGCCCCAGGAAAACTGCAAACCTTTCGTCGATATCGCTGATTTACTCGCGAAATCGGGAATAAATGTGCCAAAAATTTATGCAGAAGATTTGCCGCGCGGCTTTCTTTTGCTCAATGACCTGGGCAGAAAAACCTATCTGGACGTGATTGACGCGCAAAACGCCGATCAATTGTTTGCCGATGCCATCGACGCGTTGCTGGCTTTTCAGCAATTGCCGATGGACGCGCCGCTGCCCAGCTATGACGTGGCCTTGTTGCGCCGTGAGCTGGAATTGTTTCCGGAGTGGTACGTGCGCCGGCATTTGGGTATCGAATTCGACACCCGGCAGCAGGCCTTATGGCAACGCGTCAGCGATCACCTGATCGACAGTGCCCTGGCCCAGCCCAAAGTGCTGGTGCATCGCGACTATATGCCGCGCAACCTGATGATCAGCGCGCCGAACCCCGGCGTGCTGGACTTCCAGGACGCGGTCTACGGCCCGGTCACCTATGACATCACCTGCTTGTTCAAGGATGCGTTCCTCAGCTGGCCCAAGGCGCGTGTGCAGGCGTGGCAACGCGGCTACTGGGAGCGTGCCACCGCGTTGGGCATCCCGGTGCAGGCGGATTTCAACGAGTTCCTGCGGGCCAGTGACCTGATGGGCGTGCAGCGTCACCTCAAGGTCATCGGCATTTTTGCGCGCATCTGCCATCGCGATGGCAAGCCACGCTACCTGGCCGATGTGCCGCGTTTCTTTGCTTATATAGAAGCGGTACTGGCCGACCGGCCGGAGCTGGACGAGTTGGGCGAGCTGCTCGCCAGCCTGCGTGAACCAACCGAGGCGGGCGTATGAAGGCGATGATCCTGGCAGCAGGCAAAGGTGAGCGGATGCGCCCGCTCACGTTGCACACGCCCAAACCACTGGTGCAGGCGGGCGGCAAGCGTTTGATCGAGTATCACCTTGAAGCGCTGGCCAAGGCCGGCTTCACCGATATCGTGATCAACCATGCCTGGCTCGGCCAGCAGATTGAAAGCTACCTGGGCGATGGTGCGCAGTTTGGCTTGCGCATTCAATATTCAGCCGAGGGCGAGCCGCTGGAAACCGGTGGCGGAATTTTCCAGGCGCTGCCGTTGTTGGGCGACGAGCCTTTTCTGGTGGTCAATGGTGATATCTGGACCGACTACGACTTCAATCTCCTCAAGCAACCGCTCAAGGGCCTGGCTCACCTGGTGATGGTCGATAACCCGGCGCATCACCCTTCTGGCGGCGATTTCTACCTGGACGAAGGTCTGCTTCATGATGCCGCGCCCGGTGCCGATAACCTGACCTTCAGTGGCATTTCAGTTCTCGACCCGAAGTTGTTCGCGGGTTGCAGCGCCGGTGCCTTCAAACTGGCGCCGCTGTTGCGGGAGGCCATGGCCAAAGGTCTGGTAACGGGAGAGCACATGACAGGACGCTGGATTGATGTCGGCACGCTGGAGCGTCTGGCGCAGGTTGAAACCCTGCTGACTGCGGGGCAATAAGATGTTGTGGCCAGGGACACTGATCGGTGCCGGGGCTGGCTTTGCCATTGCCAGTATTCCGGGGGCCTTGTTGGGCGCATTGCTGGGGCAGGCACTGGATCGCCGCCTGCAGTTGCACAGCTGGGCGCAATTGCGCGAGCGCCTGGGCGGGCGCCCGGCGTTGCGCAACGACGAATTGCTGTTTGTTTTGTTGGGGCGCCTGGCCAAGAGTAATGGCCGGGTGGTGGAGGGGCATATTCAGCAGGCGCGCCAGGAGATGCGCTCGCTGGACATGAGCGAGCCGGCCCAGCGTCGGGCGATTACCGCGTTCAATCGTGGCAAGTCGGGATCCGACCGAGTGCGCAATTACCTGCGCGTACTCAAAGCCCAACCCCATGCGGCAGAAGGTGTATTGCGTGCATGCTGGCGCATGGCCTGGGCGGACGGCAGGGCCGATGACGCCGAGCGCGACCTGATTGACCTATGGGGCAAGTGGCTGGGGTGGACGCCGCAACAGCTGCAGGCGCTGGCGTCTGATTACGCCCCCGAACGCAAGCCATTAGCCAGTCGTGGCGGGGCGTATCAGGAGGCGTTGCGGATTCTGGGGGTGACGTCCACCAGCGAACCGGCGGCGATCAAACGTGCCTATCGCCGCCTGCTCAGCCGCCATCACCCGGACAAGATCGCCGGCAGTGGCGCGAGCCTGGCGCAAGTGCGTGAGGCCACCGAGCGCACCCGCGAGCTGCACAATGCTTATGCGTTGATTCGCGAACGGCGGGATTTCAGGTAGCCACCACCATTTGGAAGTGACAACCCAATCAGTGTGGGAGCTGGCTTGCCAGGCTGGATTAGTTGGAGGTCGGCTCCGGGCTCAACCACCCGCGAACCCGCCGATACAGCTGCTCTTGCTCAGCCGCACTGTTGCCCGGCAAGGTCTTGAGTGACACCTGTTTATAGCTGTCATTCTTCGCCCGCTTGGCGGCCTGCATGCGTTCCAGGGCGTTTTTGCGCTCTTGAGCGCCGTCCTGGTAATACACATCCGCCGTCGGCACCTTCAGCGCCGGTGCCAGTTTTTGCAGGTCCGGCTGCCTGGCCGCTGGCGTCTTGCCATCCACCATCACCAACTTCTGCACTTGGGACGGCTGTTTCTCGCTCAGGTAGCGCGCAGCCCACCAGGCGCCGGTGCCGTGGCCGAGCAGTACCACACTGCGGGCGCTCTGGGTTTGGGCAAAGGCAACGGCGGCGTCAATGCGATCAAAGATGCGCTTGGCGTCGGTCTTGTCTTGTTCATCAGCACCAGGCACCACCGCCGGGTCAGTGCCTTCGGCTTCGGCGCTGGCGGCTTGTTCGATCGGTTTGGCGGCCGTGCTGCCGTCTTTGCTGCTGGTGTCGACGGCGGCTTTAGGTGGCTCCATGACCCGTGGCGGCAAGGTGTCGAGGTTCACATCCGGCAGCGACAAACTGAGGGTGCCCCAATTGGCATCGGGCAGCTTGCGCCGTAAGGGCGCGATTGCTTGCGGCCAGTCAGCACTTTCCCCTGCGCCCGGTACGATAATCACCACCCCTTCGGGCTCGGCGCTGTTGGCAGGTTTCCACAGCGCCAGAAATGAGTCGGTGCCGGCCTGCAACTGTTGTTGTTCCTGGCGTGGAAGTTGTCGCTCAAGGGCGTTGGCTTCTTCCTGGCTGCGCTCGGGCAGGGCTTGGCGTTCAGCCGGTTTTTCGGCGGTGGGCGCAGGCGCGTCGGCGGCTTGAACAGAAAAGGCGCTGGTAAATAGCAGCGATAGGCACAATGCTGGCAGTGCCGAACGGTGGGTAAAGGGCATCGTTAATTCCCGGCCAGAAGTGATTCCAGCAGCCTAATGGGTTGGTCAGTGTTTGTCAGTGATGTGAGACGTGGATCATGGGTTTTCGCTGTCTGCTGGTTATCGGCTGTGTGTGCTTTGCCTTGATGGCGAATGCCGCGCCTGCGCCTATCGCGCCGCAGGCGCAGCTCAATGCTCAGCAGCGTGAATGGCTGGCGCAGCACCCGCAGTTGCGCGTGGGCCTGGTATTGCAGGCACCGTACGCCCAATACGATCGGCGCCTGCAGCGCTTGTCCGGGGCGAATGTCGAGTTGATGCAATGGCTGGCCAAAGCGCTGAATATCGACCTGACCTGGCGCAATTTCCCCAGCCAGGAGCAACTGGAAGCTGCCGTGCGCGATGGCGAGGTGGATATCGCCCCGGGCCTGCAGCAAACCCCGGCCGGTTTGCGTTTGTGGTTATTCAGCGACCCTTACATGCGCGTGCCTCAGCATATCGTCGGCATTCGCGAGGGCGGCGGCGCGGTGGAGCTGGAAAAGCTTGACGAGCTGTCCCGCGTCGCCGTGCGCATGCCCAGCGCTGTCGCCGATTACCTGCGCAGCAATTATCCCAACCTCAACCTGCAAGGCGTCCCTTTGGAGCGTCAGGCCTTGCAATTGTTGGTGAGCCAGCAGGCGCGTTATGCCGTGGTGGATGAGGCGCAATTGAGCCGATTGTCCGGCGAGGCGGAGTTTGCCGGGCTGGCGGTGGTCGGCGATATCGGCCTGCCGCAATTGCTGCGTGTGGCCACGCGCCGTGAGTGGCCGGAACTGGCGAGCATCATGCAAAGTGCCTTGCGCGCGATACCCGCCCGCGACCTCGACCAATTGCACAGCCGCTGGCTGCAACCCAAATACCCACGGCTGACGGAATCGCCGGGCCTGTGGCAAAACCTCAGCCTGCTCTTGGCGATGTTCCTGCTCGCCAGCCTCGCCGTGGTGGTTTGGCAGCGCCGCCACCAGCGAGTGCTGGAACACAGCTTACTGGCCGCCCGAGAAGAAAGCGCCGCGCGTGCGGCCGGTGCCGAAGCGTTGCGGCTGACGCAGTTCTCCATCGATCAAAGTACGGTCGGCATTCTTTGGGTCAATTGGGACAGCCACGTGCGTTACGCCAACCGCGCCGCCGAGACCATGCTGGGCTACGCCGCGGGCGCGCTGATCGAGCGACCGCTGATCGATTTTGACCCGACCTTGAACATGGACCGCTGGCTCGACGTGTGGAAGCGTGCGCGCGCCAGCGAAGAAGGCCCGCAGACCTTCGCCGCCGATTGCGTGCGCGCTGACGGCAGCATCCTGCCGGCGGATGTGTCGTTGAGCTTCCTGCGCTTTGCCGAGGGCGAATACCTGGTGGTTTATCTCAACGACGTCACCGAGCGCCGTCGTTACGTGGCCGCCTTGCAGCAAAGCGAAACACAGCTGCGCGAGCTCTCTGCCCACCTTGAAACCGTGCGCGAAGAGGAAAAGGCGCGCATCGCCCGTGAAGTGCATGACGAGTTGGGTCAGATGCTCACGGTGCTCAAGCTGGAGACCTCGATGTGCGAGCTGGCCTATGCGCAATTGGACCCGGGCTTGACCGAGCGCCTGAACAGCATGAAACGCCTGATCGCCCAGCTGTTCCAGCTTGTCCGGGATGTGGCGACCGCGCTACGCCCGCCGATTCTCGACGCTGGCATCGCCTCGGCGATTGAATGGCAAGCCCGCCGCTTCGAAGCGCGCACGCACATTCCCTGTCTGGTACAAGTCCCGGATAACCTGCCGGCCCTCAGCGATGCCAAGGCAATTGGCCTGTTCCGCATCCTGCAGGAGGCGCTGACCAATGTGATGCGTCATGCCCAGGCGCATACTGTCGAACTGACCCTGACAGTGGAAAGCGCCGACTTGCGGCTGACCATCAGCGATGACGGCGTCGGTTTCGTCGAGAACCCCGGCCGCCCGGTATCCTTTGGCGTAGTCGGCATGCGTGAGCGGGTGCTGATGATGGGCGGGCAATTGAGCCTGCACAGCGAACTGGGGGAGGGCACCACCTTGAGTGTCACGGTGCCGTTGGATGCATAACGATAGGAGCAAGCCCCTGTGATTCGCGTATTGGTAGCCGAAGACCACACCATTGTTCGTGAAGGCATCAAGCAATTGATTGGCCTGGCCAAAGACCTGCTGGTGGTCGGCGAGGCCAGCAATGGCGAGCAGTTGCTGGAGACCTTGCGCCATATCGCCTGTGAGGTGGTGTTGCTGGATATCTCGATGCCGGGCGTGAATGGCCTGGAAGCGATTGCGCGCATCCGTGCATTGAGTAACCCGCCCGCGATTCTGGTGCTGTCGATGCACGATGAAGCGCAAATGGCTGCCCGCGCCCTGAAAGTCGGGGCGGCGGGGTATGCCACCAAGGACAGTGACCCGGCGCTGTTGCTGACGGCGATTCGCAAGGTGGCGTCGGGCGGGCGTTACATCGACCCGGACCTGGCGGACCGCATGGTCTTTGAGGTCGGCCTCACCGATACGCGGCCGTTGCACTCGTTACTGTCGGAGCGCGAGTTCTCAGTGTTCGAGCGCCTGGCCCAGGGCGCCAACGTCAATGACATCGCCCAGCAACTGGCGCTGAGCAGCAAGACCATCAGCACCCACAAGGCGCGGTTGATGCAAAAGCTCCATATCACCTCCCTGGCCGAACTGGTGAAGTACGCCATGGAACACAAACTCTTGTAACCCCCTCGATCGTTCCCACGCTCCGCGTGGTAACACCTCTTGTGACGCTCTGCGTCACGCTTTAGGACGCAGAGCGTCCTGGGCTGCATTCCCACGCGGAGCGAGGGAACGATCAAGCCGGGCTCCTCCAGGTGCGCGTATCTGTTTACGACATAGGCTTTGCCGGCAGACGCTGACGATTGCCACCGCACTGTTCTCTGCCCGCCATCCGTGTAGGGCAATCCCTACCCCCAACCTTCCATCCTGCTGATGTGATTCTCTCCTCGCCCCCGATTTCCGGGGGCTCGCGCCTGGACTACGCTTTGTGCCACAGCAGTCCAAAACAAAAGGTGCGGGTATGAGCGAGGTGGATTCAAATGATGTGCTGGTCAGCTTTCGTGGCGTGCAGAAGAGCTACGACGGCGAGAACCTGATCGTCAAAGACCTCAACCTGGAGATTCGCAAGGGCGAGTTCCTCACCCTGCTCGGGCCGTCCGGTTCGGGCAAGACCACCAGCCTGATGATGCTCGCCGGTTTCGAGACGCCGACCGCCGGGGAAATTTTGCTCGCCGGGCGCGCTATCAACAACGTGCCGCCGCACAAGCGCGACATCGGCATGGTGTTCCAGAACTACGCGCTGTTCCCGCACATGACGGTGGCAGAGAACCTGGCCTTCCCCTTGTCGGTGCGCGGCTTGAGCAAGACCGATATCAGCGAGCGGGTCAAACGCGTGCTGAGCATGGTCCAGCTGGATGCCTTCGCCCAGCGTTACCCGGCGCAACTCTCCGGCGGTCAGCAACAGCGCGTGGCCTTGGCCCGCGCGCTGGTGTTCGAACCGCAGCTGGTGTTGATGGACGAACCCCTCGGCGCCCTCGATAAACAACTGCGCGAACACATGCAGATGGAGATCAAGCACCTGCACCAGCGCCTCGGCGTGACCGTGGTGTACGTGACCCACGACCAGGGCGAAGCCTTGACCATGTCCGACCGCGTGGCGGTGTTCCACCAGGGCGAGATCCAGCAGATCGCCGCGCCGCGCACGTTGTACGAAGAGCCAAAAAACACGTTCGTCGCCAACTTCATCGGTGAGAACAACCGACTCAATGGCCGCTTGCACAGCCACACCGGCGAACGCTGTGTGGTGGAGTTGGCGCGCGGTGAAAAGGTTGAGGCGCTGGCAGTGAATGTCGGCCAGCTCGGCGGCCCGGTGACCCTGTCAGTACGCCCGGAGCGCGTCAGCCTCAACGGCTCCAGTGAATCCTGCGTCAACCGCTTCTCTGGGCGGGTGGCGGAATTTATCTACCTGGGCGACCACGTGCGTGTGCGCCTGGAAGTCTGCGGCAAGGCCGATTTTTTTGTGAAACAACCGATCGCTGAGCTGGACCCAGCGCTTGCGGTCGGCGACGTGGTACCGATTGGCTGGCAAGTCGAGCACGTTCGCGCACTCGACCCACTTCTAGAGGCGAATTAATCGCCCCATGGCTTCACCAACCCTGCACGTGGAGAGAACAACAATGTTGAGATCCCTTAAATATTCCGCCTTGGCCATCGGCTTGATGGGCGCGACACAGGCCATGGCAGGCCCGGACCTGACGGTCGTATCCTTCGGCGGCGCGAACAAGGCGGCTCAGGTCAAAGCCTTTTACGCACCGTGGGAAAGCGCGGGTAATGGCAAGATCGTCGCCGGTGAGTACAACGGTGAAATGGCCAAGGTCAAAGCCATGGTCGATACCAAGAGCGTGTCATGGGACTTGGTGGAAGTGGAGTCGCCGGAACTGTCCCGTGGCTGTGACGAAGACATGTTCGAACCGCTCGACCCGAAACTGTTCGGCAATAGCGCCGATTACGTGAAAGGCGCGATTCAGCCCTGCGGCGTGGGCTTCTTTGTGTGGTCCACCGTGCTGGCGTACAACGCCGACAAGCTGACCACTGCACCGACCAGTTGGGCGGATTTCTGGGATACCAAGAAATTCCCAGGCAAGCGCGGCCTGCGCAAAGGCGCCAAGTACACCCTGGAATTCGCCTTGATGGCGGACGGCGTGGCCCCCAAAGACGTGTACAAAGTGCTGGCTGGCAAAGACGGCCAGGATCGCGCGTTCAAGAAACTCGACGAACTCAAACCGTCGATCCAGTGGTGGGAAGCCGGCGCACAACCGCCGCAGTACCTGGCCTCGGGTGATGTGGTCATGAGCTCGGCCTACAACGGCCGCATCGCTGCCGTGCAAAAAGAAAGCAACCTGAAAGTGGTGTGGAACGGCGGCATCTACGACTTTGACGCCTGGGCCATCCCTAAAGGCCTGGCCAAGGACCGTGCCGAAGCGGCGAAGAAATTCATCGCCTTCTCGGTGCAGCCGCAACAGCAGAAGACCTACTCGGAAAACATCGCCTACGGCCCGGCCAATACCCAGGCTGTACCGTTGCTGGCCAAGGATGTGTTGAAAGACATGCCGACCACCCCGGAAAACATCGCCAACCAGGTGCAGATCGATGTGAGCTTCTGGGCGGATAACGGCGAGCAGCTCGAGCAGCGCTTCAATTCCTGGGCGGCCAAGTAACACCGCATATTCCTCTGTGAAAGCAGGCTGGTGTGGGAGCTGGCTTGCCTGCGATGGGATCGACTCGGTCTTTGAGTGACACCGAGGCGATGCCATCGCAGGCAAGCCAGCTCCCACAAAAAAGCACCGCTCACAGGGAACTCTTAGAAGATTTCCGGAGTTTGCCATGGTTATCGCCATTCCCAGCCCCACCCTCAAGCAGCGCCTGGCGCGTGCCGAGCGGCTCAACCGCTGGAAGGCCCAGGCCTTGATTGCGCCGCTGGTGCTGTTTTTGCTGCTGGTGTTCCTGGTGCCGATTGTTGCGCTGCTTTACAAAAGCGTCGGCAACCCGGAAGTGGTGGGCGGTTTGCCGCGTACCGTGGTGGCGGTCAAGACCTGGGACGGTCGCGGCCTGCCGGGTGAACCGGTGTATCAGGCGCTCAGCGAAGACCTGGGTGAAGCGCGTAAAAACCAGACGCTGGGCGACTTGTCCAAACGCTTGAACATGGAACTGGCCGGCTACCGCAGCCTGTTGACCAAAACCGCGCGGGCGCTGCCGTTTACCGAAGCGCCCGCCTCTTATAAGGAAGCGTTGGAAAACCTCGACGAACGCTGGGGCGACCCGGCGTACTGGCAGGCGATCCGGCGTAATACCAGCAGCCTCACGCCGTACTACCTGCTGGCGGCTGTCGATCACCGTATCAATGACCTTGGCGAAGTGGCCCCGGCCACGCCTGACCAGGCCATCTACCTGGACATCTTCGCCCGCACGTTCTGGATGGGCTTGGTAATAACCTTCATCTGCCTGCTGCTGGCCTACCCGTTGGCCTATTTGCTGGCCAACCTGCCGGCACGCAAAAGTAACCTGCTGATGATTCTGGTATTGCTGCCGTTCTGGACCTCAATCCTGGTAAGGGTGGCGGCGTGGATTGTATTGCTGCAGTCCGGTGGGCTGATCAACAGCGCATTGATGGGCATGGGGCTGATCGATAAACCCATGGAGCTGGTGTTTAACCGCACCGGGGTTTACATCTCGATGGTGCACATCCTGTTGCCCTTCATGATTTTGCCGATTTACAGCGTGATGAAAGGCATCTCGCCCACGTATATGCGTGCAGCGATTTCCCTGGGTTGCCACCCGTTTGCCAGTTTCTGGCGTGTGTACTTCCCGCAGACTTATGCCGGTGTCGGCGCCGGTTGCCTGCTGGTGTTTATCCTGGCGATTGGTTACTACATCACCCCGGCGCTGCTCGGCAGCCCGAACGACCAGATGGTCAGCTACTTCGTCGCGTTCTACACCAACACCAGCATCAATTGGGGTATGGCCACGGCGTTGGGCGGCTTGCTGCTGCTGGCGACCGTCGTGCTGTACCTGATCTACAACCGTCTGGTCGGCGCCAGTCGCCTGCGCCTGAGCTGAGGAGAGTTGGCGATGCTGAGCCCTTATATGTCACCCGTGGAGCGGGTGTGGTTCTACAGCTTGCGGATCCTGTGTGGCTTGATCCTGCTGTTCCTGATCTTGCCGGTGCTGGTGATTATCCCGCTGTCGTTCAACAGCGGCAGTTTCCTGGTGTACCCGCTGCAAGGCTTCTCGTTGCACTGGTATCAGGATTTCTTCGCCTCCGCCGAGTGGATGCGTGCATTGAAGAACAGCATCATTGTGGCCCCGGCGGCCACGGTGCTGGCGATGGTGTTCGGTACGCTGGCGGCGATTGGCCTGACGCGCGGCAACTTCCCCGGCAAGGCGTTGGTCATGGCCTTGGTGATTTCGCCGATGGTGGTGCCTGTGGTGATCATTGGCGTGGCCAGCTATCTGTTCTTTGCGCCACTGGGGCTGGGCAACAGCTTCCTCTCGCTGATTGTGGTACATGCCGTGCTGGGTGTGCCGTTTGTGATCATCACCGTGTCGGCCACGTTGCAGGGCTTCAACCACAACCTGGTGCGGGCGGCGGCCAGCCTGGGCGCCTCGCCGCTGACCGCGTTTCGCCGTGTGACCTTGCCGTTGATCGCGCCGGGGGTGATTTCCGGGGCATTGTTTGCCTTCTCGACGTCCTTTGATGAAGTGGTAGTGACGCTGTTTCTCGCCGGCCCCGAGCAAGCGACTTTGCCGCGCCAGATGTTCAGCGGCATCCGCGAAAATTTAAGCCCGACGATTGCCGCAGCGGCAACCTTGCTGATTGCGTTCTCGGTGCTGCTGTTGCTGACCCTTGAGTGGCTGCGAGGCCGCAGCGAGAAACTGCGCACCGCGCAAGTCTAAAGGCCGAAACCGGATCAAATGTGGGAGCTGGCTTGCCTGCGATAGCATCAACTCGGTATGTCAGGAAAACCGAGGCGGTCGCATCGCAGGCAAGCCAGCTCCCACACCGACCGAGCCATTCAGTGCGTGAATGCTGGGCAACCTGAAATACCCGGCTATTCTTGTGCCAGCCCATCATTAATAAGAGGCCGCGCACATGAGTACTTCCTCATTCAAGATCGCCCACAAACTGCTGACCGGCGCTGGCGCCATCGAACAACTGGCCGCCGAGCTCACGCGTCTTGATGTGGATAACCCGTTGATCGTTACCGATGCCGCGCTGGTCAAGTCCGGCACCGTGGCGCTGGCGCTCGAGCACCTGGGCGAGCGCACTTATGAGATTTTCGACCGTGTGCTGCCCGACCCGGAAATCGCGATCGTCGAGGACTGCATGCGCGTGTACCGCGAGGGCGGGCATGACGGCCTGATCGGCGTGGGCGGTGGCAGTGCCATCGACATCGCCAAGAGTGTCGCGGCCTATGCCGGTTACCACGGCGCGCTGGCGGACTTGTTCGGCGTCGACCAGGTGCCGCGCAAAGGCCCGCCGCTGATCGCCATCCCGACCACGGCCGGCACCGGTTCGGAGGTGACCAATGTGGCGATTCTCTCCGACAAGGCCGCACAACTGAAAAAAGGCATCGTCAGCGATTACTTATTGCCGGATGTTGCGCTGATCAGCCCGCAAATGACCCTCACGTGCCCGCGCAGTGTCACCGCCGCCAGTGGCGTGGATGCGCTGGTGCATGCCATCGAGTCCTACCTGTCGCTGAATGCCTCGCCGATCACTGACGCGCTGGCCATCGGCGCGATCAAGCTGATTGCCAATGCGCTGCCCAAGGCCTACGCCAACCCTGCCAACCTGCAGGCCCGCGATGATATGGCCACCGCCAGCCTGATGGCCGGCATGGCGTTCGGCAATGCTGGCGTCGGTGCAGTGCATGCCTTGGCGTACCCGCTGGGCGGGCGATTCAATATTGCTCACGGCGTGAGCAATGCGCTGTTGCTGCCCTACGTGATGCACTGGAACAAACTGGCCTGCGTGGAGCGCATGCAGGACATTGCCCAAGCCATGGGCGTGAATACCGCCGGGCTCAGCGTCAACGACGCCGCCGATCAGGCGGTCGAGGCGATGACGCGGCTGTGTGCCGCCGTGGAAATCCCGGCAGGGCTGCGCAGCTTTGGTGTGCCGGAAGACGCGATCCCCGCCATGGCGACGGAAGCGGCGGGCATTGAACGCCTGATGCGCAACAACCCGCGCAAGCTCAGCGCAGCGGATATCGAGAAAATCTACCGGGCGGCTTACTGACCATTGAGTTAGGTCACGGTGTGCTGGGTAAAGCATGAGGTATACAATGCGCGCCATCGTGATTTAGCTCAAAAAGGTGCGTCATGCAGCCCTTCGTTATCGCTCCATCGATTCTCTCCGCCGACTTCGCCCGCCTGGGTGAGGAAGTGGACAAGGTATTGGCCGCCGGTGCCGACTTCGTGCACTTCGATGTCATGGACAACCACTATGTGCCCAACCTGACCATCGGCCCGATGGTCTGCGCGGCACTGCGCAAGTACGGCATTACTGCGCCGATCGATGCGCACCTGATGGTCAGCCCGGTGGATCGCATCGTCGGTGACTTCATCGAGGCCGGCGCCACCTACATTACCTTCCATCCGGAAGCCACGCTGCACGTCGACCGCACCCTGCAACTGATCCGTGAAGGCGGTTGCAAGGCCGGCCTGGTGTTCAACCCGGCCACGCCGTTGAGCGTGCTGGAGTACGTGATGGACAAGGTCGACATGGTCTTGCTGATGAGCGTCAACCCAGGCTTCGGCGGGCAGAAGTTCATCCCCGGCACGCTGAACAAGCTGCGCGAAGCCCGTGCGCTGATCGATGCGTCGGGCCGTGATATCCGCCTGGAAATCGACGGTGGGGTCAACGTCAACAATATTCGCGAAATCGCCGCCGCTGGCGCTGACACCTTTGTGGCTGGCTCGGCGATCTTCAACGCCCCCAACTACCAGGAAGTCATCGACAAGATGCGGGCCGAACTGGCGCTGGCGCGTCCATGAGCGGTTTTGAGCAGTTGTTCCCCGGCAAACTGCCACGACTGGTGATGTTCGATCTGGACGGTACATTGATCGATTCGGTGCCAGACCTGGCGGCGGCGGTGGACGAGATGCTGCTCAAGCTGGGGCGAAAGCCAGCGGGCATCGAGGCGGTGCGTGAGTGGGTCGGCAACGGCGCGCAGATGCTGGTGCGTCGGGCCTTGGCCAACCATATTGATGCCGAAGGTGTGGATGAGGTTGAGGCCGAGCACGCCCTGGAACTCTTCAATGTTGCCTATGAAAGTAGCCATGAGCTCACCGTGGTTTACCCCGGCGTGCGCGACACGCTCAAGTGGCTGCACAAGCAAGGCGTGGAGATGGCGCTGATCACCAACAAGCCGGAGCGCTTTGTCGCGCCGCTGTTGGACCAGATGAAAATCGGCCGGTATTTCCGCTGGATCATCGGCGGCGACACCTTGCCGCAGAAAAAGCCTGACCCGGCGGCGCTGTTCTTTGTGATGAAAATGGCCAATATTCCGGCCTCGCAATCGTTGTTTGTCGGCGATTCGCGCAGTGATGTGCAAGCCGCCAAAGCCGCTGGCGTGCAGTGTGTGGCGCTGAGCTACGGCTACAACCACGGCCGACCGATCGCCGAGGAGTCGCCGGCGCTGGTGATTGATGATCTGCGACTGCTAATCCCCGGTTGCTTGGGAGCGGGCGCTGAGATAACGTTGCCCGACATCGAATCAACCCCTTCTGGAAATTCCATCGTGGTGGTCACTCGCAAACTCTGGATGAAAGTCATCAAGGCCCTGGCCCGCTGGCGTTGGCGCGCCTGACTGATCCTGGCCGCGTTGCGGCACGTTTGCACACCTGACCGTTTGACCCTCAAGCCACGAGGCACCTCATGATCCGCGAAGAATTCCTGCGTTTGGCCACTGCCGGCTATAACCGTATCCCCATGGCCTGCGAAACCCTGGCTGACTTCGATACGCCGCTGTCGATCTACCTCAAACTGGCCGACAAGCCCAATTCCTACCTGCTTGAATCGGTGCAGGGCGGCGAGAAGTGGGGCCGTTACTCGATCATCGGCCTGCCGTGCCGCACCGTGCTGCGTGTGCATGACCACCATGTGAGCATCACCCATGATGGCGTCGAGATCGAAAGCCATGACGTGGAAGACCCGCTGGCGTTCGTCGAAACCTTCAAGGCGCGCTACAACGTGCCGACCATTCCCGGTCTGCCGCGTTTCAACGGTGGCCTGGTGGGGTATTTCGGCTACGACTGCGTGCGCTACGTAGAAAAACGCCTGGGCAAATGCCCGAACCCGGACCCGCTGGGCGTGCCGGACATTCTGCTGATGGTCTCCGACGCGGTGGTGGTGTTCGACAACCTCGCCGGCAAGATGCACGCGATTGTCCTCGCCGACCCGTCCCAGGCCGATGCCTTCGAGCAAGGCCAGGCTAGCCTTGAGGCATTGCTGGAGAAACTGCGTCAGCCGATCACCCCACGCCGTGGCCTGGACCTCAGCCGTCCGCCGGCCGCCGACCCGATCTTTCGTTCAAGCTTTACCCAGGATGACTACGAGCGCGCGGTCGACACCATCAAGGAATACATCCTTGCCGGTGACTGCATGCAGGTGGTGCCGTCGCAACGCATGTCCATCGACTTCAAGGCGGCGCCAATTGATCTGTACCGCGCGCTGCGGTGCTTCAACCCGACGCCGTACATGTACTTCTTCAACTTCGGAGACTTCCACGTGGTGGGCAGTTCGCCGGAAGTGCTGGTGCGGGTCGAAGACAACCTCATCACCGTGCGCCCGATAGCCGGCACACGCCCGCGTGGCGCGACCGAAGAGGCCGACCTGGCGCTGGAAGAAGACCTGCTGAGTGACGACAAGGAAATTGCCGAACACTTGATGCTGATCGACCTGGGCCGCAACGACACCGGGCGGGTTTCGGAAATCGGTTCGGTGAAGCTCACCGAGAAGATGGTCATCGAGCGGTATTCCAACGTGATGCACATTGTGTCCAACGTCACCGGCGAGCTGAAAGCCGGGTTGACCGCGATGGACGCACTGCGGGCGATTCTGCCGGCGGGCACTTTGTCGGGCGCGCCGAAGATTCGCGCGATGGAGATCATCGACGAACTGGAGCCGGTTAAACGAGGTGTGTATGGCGGCGCCGTGGGGTATTTCGCCTGGAACGGCAATATGGACACTGCGATTGCGATCCGCACCGCCGTGATCAAGGACGGCGAGCTGCATGTGCAGGCGGGTGGCGGGATTGTGGCTGACTCGGTGCCGGCCCTGGAATGGGAAGAAACCCTGAACAAACGCCGCGCGATGTTCCGGGCTGTGGCGTTGGCAGAGCAAACGCCGCAAAGCTAAAGTCAGACATTGGACAACCTGTGGGAGCAGGCAAGCCAGCTCCCACAGTTGTTTTGTGGGGCGTTTAAGATCCGCTTAGAAATCCAGACTCACCCCCACACTGACGCCTTGCTGGGTAAAACTGTCATCCTTCCTCACGTTATACGCCGCCCGTAGCGCCAGCTCCTGAGTCAGCTTGTGGCTGACCCCCAGACTCAATCGGTCCGAATTGCTGCGCGGCGTGTAGCCGTCCAGCTTGAAGTCGATCCCGGGCACGCTGTTGAGCGACATCTTTACCTTCTGGGTGTCGTTTTCGAACTCATGCTCGTGGGCCACTTCGCCAAACACTTGGGTTTGCGGCGTAATCCGGTAGCTGCCCTGCAGGCCGACGCCCAGGCGTTTGGAGTCGCGTTGCTGGTCATCGAAGGTCAGCGCGGTGGAGCGGTTGTCCTTTTCCGAATAACCATCGACTTCGACCCGCGAATAGTCCGCGCTGATGAACGGTGACAAATGCCAGTCGCTGCCGGCGCCGGCAATGTCATAACCCAAACGGCCGCTCAAGGCCCAGAGCCAGCCATCGGTGTCGCCTTTTTCGGCGCCTTCGCTGACGCCCAGGGCGAACTTGCGCTTGAGGCTGTCGAAGTCCAGCTTGCCGCCGGTCAGCGCCGCATCGGCCCACCAGTGGTTTTGCTGATATTGCGCGAAGGCGGTGCCCATGTAGCTGTTGAGCTTGTAGTCCGAATCGCGGGCGCCGGCTTCGAGTGTCTGGCGATACAAGCCGGCGGCCACGCCGACGCGCCAGTTTTCGTCGAGGCGATAGCTGCCGCCGACGTTCACGTTGTAGCCACTGCCGTCGCCGCTGGCCGAACTGCGTTGATCATCAAAGTCCAAATGCTGGCCACCACCGGCGACAATCGCGCGCCATTGGCCGACGGCCTGCCAGTTGCCATTGTCGGCTTGCCACTGGTTGCGCAGCTCATCCTGGTGGGCGCGCAAGGTGCCCTGGGCCATCTCCGGCAGCAAGGTCACTTCCCACGGCGCGGCGAGCAGCGAGTAGGCGTAGTCGGCGATCAACTGTTGCCCGGCGATGGTGGGGTGCACCGAGTCGTTATAGATCAGCTTGGTCGGGTCCGGGGTGGCGCCGCCAATGCCATACACCGGGTTGGCGGTGCAGCCGTTGCCGCTGAAGCAGGTGCCTGTGAGGTTTTGCCCGGTGGCCAGGCCAAAGCGCGCAGGGTTGGCGAAGGTTTCATTGAGCAGTAACGGGATGTTCAGCGGGATGACCTGGGCGTCGATCTGCGACAGGCGCTGCACCAGCGCCTGGTTGAAAATGCTGCTCAGGGCCGAGCTGGCGCCTTGCGCGGGCGTGCCGTTGATGGCGGGTGTCAAGCCCAGGTCGGGCAGCATCCACACCATGATGTAGCGCGCGCCGGCCTGTTGCAGGGCTTGGGCGCTGTCGGCCAGGCGCCCGCCGGCGGCCACGGCCTGGCCCGGGCTGAGGACGCGCCCTTGCAGAAAGTCATTACCGCCACCGGATAGGAAATACAACGCGTTCGGGTCAGCCCGCCCGCCGTTGGCCGGCAGATAACCCTGACGGCTGCGCAGTACGGTGCCACCACCGGCGTTGCCGGGCGGGATCGCCGCATTGGAGACCGAGGTGATGGAATCGAGGATATTGTCGGTACGGTAGCCGCCGACCGCCCAGTTATTACCATCCGGCAAACCTTGGGCGGCACGTACCGGCGAGGTGGAGGCGTTCAGGTCGTTGGGTGCCACGCCCAGCTTGCCGCCCAAAAGCGTAGATGACACCAGGCCATAATCGCCCTGGAATGTCGGCCCGGTGCGGTTGGTAAAGCGCAAGGTGGCGCCGGCCGAGCCATCGGGGAATTGGCCGGCGTCGGCCAGGCTGTCGCCGAACACGACCATGGTTGAGTAAGGTGAAGGTGCTGCAAACGCCTGCGCGCAGGCCAGTGACAGGAGGCAGCCGGCAAGGGGCGCAAAAAACGGTGGTCTGAGCATGCGAAATTCCATTTAGTTGTTTTTGTGTCGGAAGCGAAACACTAGCAATGTAGTGAGGGTTTTATTCGAAGAAAACAGTTTTTTCTTACAAATACTCGGTGGTGACCCCCGGAATCGCTGCTCCATATTGCACCGCTGGCGAGGCTACGTTACTGTGCCTGAACGTATGAATGAGACCCTCCCCGTGTTGATCATCAGCAAACTCTTGATGCGAGTAGTCAAGGCACACGCCCGTTGGCGTTGGCGCGCCTGACATTTTTCTCTGCCGGCTCGGCCGGACCTGTACCGATTTGCCTTCTTCACCCTTTGTTTGACGCCCCTTGCCGGCTCACCCTGGCAACCGGAACGTGCGTCTGGCAGCGGGACACTCTCTTGGAAGGCGGTCATTCGAAATCAGTGAATTCAAGAGGTTTGAACCCACATGTTGCTGATGATTGATAACTACGATTCCTTTACCTACAACGTTGTGCAGTACCTGGGCGAACTCGGCGCCGAGGTCAAGGTGGTGCGCAACGACGAACTGACGGTCGCCGAAATCGCTGCCCTGAACCCGGAGCGCATCGTGGTTTCGCCTGGCCCGTGCACGCCGACCGAAGCGGGCATCTCCCTCGAAGCCATCCAGTATTTCGCCGGTAAATTGCCGATCCTGGGCGTGTGCCTGGGTCACCAGTCCATCGGCCAGGCGTTTGGTGGTGACGTGGTGCGTGCGCGCCAAGTGATGCATGGCAAAACCAGCCCGGTGTTCCATAAAGACCTCGGCGTATTCCACGGCCTCAACCTGCCGGTGACAGTCACTCGCTACCACTCGCTGGTGGTCAAGCGTGAAACCCTGCCCGAGTGCCTGGAGCTGACCGCCTGGACTCAGCTGGAAGACGGCTCGGTCGACGAGATCATGGGCCTGCGTCACAAGACACTGAATATCGAAGGGGTGCAATTTCACCCCGAATCAATCCTGACCGAGCAGGGCTACGAGCTGTTCGCCAACTTTCTCAAGCAGAGCGGCGGCACGCGCTAAGGACTTTCCATGGATATCAAGACTGCCCTGAGCCGTATCGTCGGCCATCTGGACCTGAGCACCGCTGAAATGAGCGATGTGATGCGCGAGATCATGACTGGCCAATGCACTGACGCGCAGATCGGCGCGTTCATGATGGCGATGCGCATGAAGAGCGAGAGTATCGACGAAATCGTCGGCGCCGTGTCAGTGATGCGTGAGCTGGCCGACAAGGTTGAGCTCAAGACCCTCGACGGCGTGGTCGATGTGGTCGGTACCGGCGGCGACGGTGCGAATATTTTCAACGTGTCGACGGCTTCCTCCTTTGTGGTGGCGGCAGCCGGTTGCACCGTGGCCAAACACGGTAACCGTGCGGTGTCGGGCAAAAGCGGCAGCGCCGACTTGCTGGAGGCGGCTGGTATTTATCTGAACCTGACGCCGGTGCAAGTGGCGCGCTGCATCGACAGCGTGGGCATTGGCTTCATGTTTGCCCAGTCCCACCACGGCGCCATGAAACACGCCGCCGGCCCGCGCAAGGACCTTGGCCTGCGCACCCTGTTCAACATGCTTGGCCCGCTTACGAATCCGGCCGGTGTGAAACATCAGGTGGTCGGTGTGTTCAGCCAGGCGCTGTGCCGGCCGTTGGCCGAAGTGTTGCAGCGTCTGGGCAGCAAGCACGTGCTGGTGGTGCATTCCAAGGATGGCCTGGACGAATTCAGCCTGGCGGCACCGACCTTCGTGGCGGAGCTGAAGAATGACCAGGTCAGCGAATATTGGGTCGAGCCCGAAGACCTCGGCATGAGAAGCCAAAGCTTGCATGGCCTGTCGGTGGAAAGCCCGGCGGCCTCGCTGGAGTTGATCCGTGATGCCTTGGGGCGCCGCAAGACAGAAAACGGCCAGAAAGCCGCAGAAATGATTGTTCTGAATGCTGGCGCGGCACTTTACGCGGCGGACCACGCCTATAGTCTTAAGGAAGGTGTCGCCTTGGCCCACGATGCGTTGCACACCGGTCTGGCTCGCGAAAAGCTCGAAGAACTGGGAGCCTTTACCGCTGTGTTCAAAATGGAGAATGAAGGATGAGTGTCCCGACCGTTCTGGAAAAAATCCTCGCGCGCAAGGCTGAAGAGGTGGCCGAGCGCCGTGCCCGTGTGAGCCTGGCTGAGCTGGAGGGCTTGGCAAAAAGCGCCGACGCGCCGCGTGGTTTTGCCGCTGCGCTGATCAAGCAGGCGAAGGAAAAGCAGCCTGCCGTGATTGCCGAGATCAAAAAAGCTTCGCCCAGCAAAGGCGTGATTCGCGAAGTTTTCATTCCTGAAGACATTGCCAAGAGCTATGAGAAGGGCGGCGCAACCTGCCTGTCCGTGTTGACCGATATCGACTTCTTCCAGGGTTCCGACCTGTTCCTGCAACAGGCCCGCGCCGCGTGCAAGTTGCCGGTGATCCGCAAGGACTTCATGGTTGACCCGTACCAGATCGTCGAAGCCCGCGCCTTGGGCGCCGATTGCGTGCTGCTGATCGTCTCCGCGCTGGACGACGTGAAGATGGCCGAGCTGGCGGCCGTGGCCAAAAGCGTAGGCCTGGACGTACTGGTAGAAGTGCACGATGGCGATGAGCTGGAGCGCGCGCTGAAAACCCTCGACACGCCGTTGGTGGGGGTTAATAACCGTAACCTGCACACCTTTGAAGTCAGCCTGGAAAATACCCTCGACCTGTTGCCGCGTATTCCGCGTGATCGGTTGGTGATTACCGAGAGCGGCATCGTCAACCGCGCCGACGTAGAGCTGATGGAAATCAGCGGTGTGTTTTCGTTCCTGGTGGGTGAGACATTTATGCGCGCCGAGAACCCAGGTGCGGAATTGCAGCGTCTGTTCTTCCCGGAGCGTGGCGTGGCGGTGAGTGGTTCCACCCTCGACTGATTTGAAATACGGTCAAAAATGTGGGAGCTGGCTTGTGTGGGAGCTGGCTTGCCTGCGATAGCATCACCTCGGTGTTTCTGGAAGACCGCGGTGCCTTTATCGCAGGCAAGCCAGCTCCCACATTTGGTTTTGTGTTTGTTCAGATGATAGGTGTCCGATGATCGAGCCGGTGTCGATGACAGTTGAAGCAGGACTTGCCGCCGAGCAAGACTTGCTCGCGGCCGTTTGCGCCGGTGAACAGGCATTCGGGCTACTGTTCTGGCAGCCAAATGACCAGGCTTTGGTGATGCCGCGCCGTTTGAGCCGCTTGCCGGCTTTTGACGCGGCCAGCCAGGTTTCGGCTGCTGCCGGTTGGCCGGTGCTACTGCGCGAGACCGGCGGAGAGCCGGTGCCGCAGTCGGCCGCCACGGTCAATATCGCGCTGGTTTACGCGCCGCCACGCAGCGAAGGTGATCAAGGCCGCATCGAAACCGGTTATCAGCGTTTGTGCCAGCCGATCTGTGATTTGCTGATTGAGTTGGGCGGTGACGCTTCTGTTGGCGAAATCGACGGCGCCTTTTGCGACGGTCGCTATAACGTCAACCTCAACGGCCGCAAGATGGTCGGCACTGCCCAGCGCTGGCGACAAAGTGGCGGCCGCCCAGTAGGTTTGGTGCACGGTGCATTGTTGCTGGATAACGACCGCGATGAGCTGATTGCGGCGGTCAATCGTTTCAATGAGGCCTGCGGCCTCGACCAGCGGGTGCGTGCCGACAGCCATATCGCGTTGCACGAAGCCTTTCCCGCACCGGATGCCATCACCCGACTGGACGTGTTGTACCGTCAGATGCTGGCCGGATTCCTGCCGGCTTAACGCGTACCGAACACCACCATCGTCTTGCCTTTGACGTGTACCAGGTTGCGCTCTTCCAAGTCCTTGAGCACACGACCGACCATTTCCCGTGAACACCCGACAATGCGTCCGATCTCCTGGCGCGTGACTTTGATCTGCATGCCGTCAGGGTGGGTCATGGCGTCGGGCTGTTTGCACAGTTCCAGCAGGCAACGGGCTACGCGGCCGGTGACATCAAAGAACGCCAGGTCACCCACTTTGCGCGTGGTGTCGCGCAAGCGCTGGGCAATCTGACCGCTTAAGGCGTAGAGAATGTCGGGATCATGTTGGGCCAGTTCGCGAAACTTGGCATAGCTGATCTCGGCGACTTCACACTCAACCTTGGCCCTCACCCAGGCACTGCGCTCCTGCTCTTTGCCCGCTTGTTCAAACAGCCCCAGCTCACCGAAGAAATCCCCGGTATTGAGGTACGCGATGATCATCTCGCGGCCGTCTTCATCTTCAATCAGGATGGTGACCGAGCCCTTGATAATGAAGAACAGCGTCTCGGAGCGTTCGCCAGCGCAAATGATGTTGTGCTTGGCCGGGTAACGCCGGCGCTGGCAATGCATCAACAATTTGTCGAGGTTCTTGATCTTGGGTGTGGGAGCAAGAGCAACCATGGTTGTATCCCGAAAAGACTGCACGGTGTGGTTGGAATTATTTTTATCCAGCGGTAATGGCATTGATACACGCTGTACAAAGGATGGCAATGCGCCATTGAATTGGCGCCAGCTTAACAGACACATTCTGCCTCGATTAAGGAATTTAGCGGGCAAACGTTGTCATTGATCGTTTTCATACCGGGCGCTGCGGGTTCAAGACCCTGTGCTAAGCTGGCGACCCTTTTTTAGCAGTGGAGTCTGGGCGATGAAGGCACGCATCCAATGGGCGGGTGAGGCCATGTTCCTCGGTGAGTCGGGCAGTGGCCATGTGGTAGTTATGGACGGCCCGCCGGACGCCGGTGGCCGTAACCTGGGTGTACGCCCGATGGAAATGCTCCTGCTCGGTGTTGGCGGTTGCAGCAATTTCGACGTGGTCAGCATCTTGAAGAAGTCCCGCCAGGCCGTCGAAAGCTGCGAAGCCTTCCTGGAAGCGGAGCGGGCCACTGAAGACCCCAAGGTGTTTACCAAGATCCACATGCATTTCGTGGTCAAGGGCCGGGCGTTGAAGGAAGCTCAGGTCAAGCGTGCCATCGAGCTGTCGGCCGAGAAGTATTGCTCTGCATCGATCATGCTTGGCGCGGCCGGCGTGGCCATCACCCATGATTACGAGATTATCGAGCTGGGTTGATTGCCAGTCGACAATAGAAAAGGGCGCCTGTTGAGGGCGCCCTTTTTTGTGCGGCATTGTTTAAATTCGATAGGTGCTTTTGGTCATGACCTTGGCCAGTACGCTCATGCCAAACCTCACGGGCGCCGGGAAGCGGAAGCCGCCTGCATCCAGTGCGCTTTCTGCGTGGTGTTCTTCATCAATGCGCATCTGTTCAAGAATCGCCCGCGACTTTTCGTCTTCGGCCGGCAGTTGTTCCAGGTGTTCATCCAGGTGTTTGCACACCTGATGCTCGGTCGCAGCCACAAAACCGAGGCTGACCTTGTCGCTGATCAGGCCGGCAGCGGCGCCGATACCGAACGACAAACCATAAAACAGTGGGTTGAGCACGCTGGGATGGCTACCGAGCTGGCGAATGCGCTGCTCGCACCAGGCCAGGTGGTCGATTTCTTCTTCGGCCGCATGTTCCATCGCTGCGCGTACTTGCGGCAGCTTGGCGGTCAGCGCCTGGCCTTGATACAGCGCCTGGGCACAGACTTCACCGGTGTGGTTGATGCGCATCAGGCCGGCGACGTGGCGGGTGTCGGTCTCGCTCATCTGCGCGTCGGGCTGCACGATGGCGGGCGAAGGCCGGTACGGTTGGCCGCTGAAGGGCAGCAGTGTGCGCATGGCCATGTCGGCTTGCAGCAACAGACGGTCAATCGGCGAGTAGTGACGTTGGGTAGTCATGCTGACCTCCGGGAAGAATCTCGGCGGCCAGTTTACCGCAAGAGAAGGCGATGCGTTTGCGCTGTGTCAATTTGCCCCTGTGGCGAGGGAGCTTGCTCCTGCCCGACGGCGTAGCCGTCGCAAACTCCCCGCAACAATCAGCCCGGCGGCCAGTTCATCTGGCGCTGACCCAGCACGTGCATATGGATGTGATAAACAGTCTGCCCGCCATCCTCGTTGCAGTTCATCACCACGCGAAAGCCCTTCTCGCAGCCTTGCTCTACGGCCAGCCGTTGAGCGGTGAACAGAATATGGCCAGCGAGGGCTTTGTCTTCTTCGGTGAGGTCGTTGAGGGTACGGATCGGCTTTTTCGGAATGACCAGAAAATGCACGGGTGCCATTGGGGCAATATCGTGGAAGGCGAGGACTTGGTCATCTTCATAGATGATCTTCGCAGGTATTTCTCTGTTGATGATCTTGGTGAACAGAGTATCCACAGCTGTTTCTCCATTATGAAAGTGTAGAACGAGTGTACCGAGGCCGTCAGCGCGGGCAATAGGCCTTGTTGATGGCGCCGGCAATCTTGCGGGTCAGCCAGCGTGGGCTCAAGCGCGGGCTGAAGGCCAGCCAGCGGTTGCGTCGCCCGGGAATAATGATGGCTTTGTTCTTTTCCAGCGCGCGCACGGTGTAGAGCGCCACTTCTTCCGGGCTCATCAGTTGACCACTGCGGTCGAGCTTGGCGGTGTCCATTTGCGCGGTGCCGAAGAATGCCGTGCGCGTGGGGCCGGGACACAGCACCGAGACCTTGATACCGCAGGTCTTCAACTCTTCGCGCAAGCCTTCGGAGAAGTGCAGCACATACGCCTTGCTGGCGTAATAGCTGCTCATCCAGGGGCCGGGCTGGAAGGCTGCGACCGAGGCCACGTTGAGAATCTGCCCGCCGCCATGCAGCGCCATGGCGTTGCCTAGGGCGTGGCACATGCGGGTGAGGGCCAGGATGTTGACTTCGATCAGGTCCTGCTCGGTCATCCAGTCCTGGGCAAGGAACGGCCCGCTGGTGCCCATGCCGGCGCAGTTGACCAGCAGGTCGATCTGCCGCTCGCCTTCTTCAAGTTCCAGCAGGAACCCGGACAAACGCAGGGGTTCGCCCAGGTCGCAGGCACGAAACAGCACCTCGACGCCGAAACGCTGAGTCAATTCAATTGCAATGCTTTCCAACTGATCACGCTGGCGGGCCACCAGAATCAAGCTACGGCCGCGACGGGCCAGTGCTTCGGCCAAAGCCAGGCCGATGCCACTGGAGGCGCCGGTGATCAGAGCGTAACGGGTCATGCCTTTCTCCATCGCAACGCCGCCGAGCCTGTGACAGAGGCATCACAGGCGGCGGGGCGTTTCTTCACTGTTCTGGAGAGTCTACAGGTTCGGCTGCGTCCTCAGCACTTTGCACGCTTTCTTCTTCATCTACGGTGACGCTTTGATCGGTGGCGTCATCGGCGGTGATGGAGCTGCTTTCGTAGCTGCTGTCCATATTGGCTTCGAGTTGGTTCAGGTAGCCGTTCATGCCCAGCGTCACCACAATGGCGAGCATCACCGGAATAAACGCCAGCCACAGGGTCGCCAACACTTTGACTGCCGTGGAGTTGCGCGGCGGCGGCGGGCCATATTGGTTGGCGCCTGCATTGCCCGGCAATACCAGCAGCAAGATTGGGAAGATGCTGTTGACCACTGGCACAAGGTTGAGGAAGTACAGCCAGCCGGACCAGCCCAGGTCGTGCAGGCGTTGCACACCGATTTGCACGCTCACCCACACCAGTGCAACAAACAAGGCCAAGCCCAGCAGCACCCCGAGGATGGTGCCGGCAGTCGGCGAGGCGGTTGCCACGGCGAAGCTCGCGGTACTGATGATGCCACCGGCCACCAACAGCGCCAGGGTCAATACCAGCGTCCAGGCCAGATAACGCAAGCGGCCGATGCGACCGTGGATGGTGAACACTTTAAGGGTTGAGTATTCCTCGGTGTACTCACCCACGGCAGCACGCGGTGGTGCATAGGGCGAAGCCGCAGGGCGCGAGAAGTCTGCAGTGCTGGCGTCGGTTTCGTGGGTTTCGGCCAGGTTGAAGGTTACCGGCTGCTCGGCTTCGATACGTGCATCGATGCCGGCGTTTTTCAGCGCTGTAAGGTAGGTTTCGGCATCGGCACGGGAAAGGTCGCGCTTGAGTGCGACCGGGCGGCCGGTGAAAAGCTTTTCGATGGCTGCCACATCACTTTTGAACAGCTCGGCGAGGTTCAGCTTGGCGGTGGTGCTTTCGACACCCGGGAGCAGGGCTCCGTCAAACACAATCTTGAAACGGCTGTCGCTCATGCGGGCATCCTTGTCACTTGTTCAGGGAGGGGGTTTGCAGGCCTGCACACATGGGCAGGCCTGCTATTGAGTTTAACGGGGCCAGCGCAACTGCGCTGCCTTCTCGCGTGCCTTGCGGTATTCGGCATCCAGGCGGGCAATCAGTTCATCGACGCTGGGCAAATCATCAATCTGGCCGACACCTTGGCCGGCTGACCATACGGTTTTCCAGGCCTTGGCCTCATCGCTTAACGGCTTGAGCTTGGAGCCGAAGTTGACTTCGCCTTTGCCCTGCAGGGCGGCGAGGTCGAAACCGGCGTTTTCCAAACTCTGGCGCATGAAGCTTGCGGGTACGCCGGACACCGCAGGAGTGTGCACGATGTCGGCGGCGCGCGATGTGAGCAGCATCTCTTTATAAGCGTCCGGGGCGTGGCTTTCGGTGGTGCCGATAAAGCGCGTGCCGAAATACGCCAGGTCTGCGCCCAGCAGTTGGGCTGCGAGTATCTCATGACCATGGTTGAGGCAGCCGGCCAACAGCAGGGTTTTATCAAAGAACTGGCGAATCTCGGCGATCAGCGCGAACGGGCTCCAGGTACCGGCATGGCCACCGGCGCCCGCTGCCACGGCGATCAGGCCGTCAACACCGGCTTCTGCGGCTTTCTCGGCATGTCGGCGGGTGGTGACGTCGTGAAACACCAGGCCACCGTAGCTGTGGACCGCATCCACCAGCTCCTTGACCGCGCCCAGGCTGGTGATGACGATCGGCACCTTGTGCTCGACGCAGATCGCCAGGTCGGCCTCAAGCCTTGGGTTGCTGTTATGCACGATCAGGTTGACGGCATAGGGCGCGGGGTTGTCCAGCTGTGCCAGGCCCGCTTCGATTTCCTCCAGCCAGGCCTTGAAACCGCTGCTTTCGCGCTGGTTAAGTGCCGGGAAACTCCCAACCACGCCATTGCGACAGCACGCCAGCACGAGTTGCGGGTTGGAAATCAGAAACATCGGCGCAGCCACCACGGGTAGGCGCAGACGTTGTTCGAGCGAAGCGGGCAGTGACATTGGAGGTTCCCCGAGTAATTGAAATTAGAACGGTTTGACCACGACCAAAATTACGATAGCCAGCAATATCAGAACCGGCACTTCATTGAACCAGCGATAAAAGACATGGCTGCGGGTATTTTCGCCACGGGCGAAACGTTTTACTTGGGCGCCGCACATATGGTGGTAGCCGATCAGCAGCACCACCAGGGTAAGTTTGGCGTGGATCCAGGCACCGGATTGAAAAATGGCCGGGTTCAGGTAGATCAGCCAGCCGCCGAATATCAGGGTAGCGATCATTGCCGGCCCCATGATGCCGCGGTACAGCTTGCGCTCCATGACGCTGAAGCGTTCTTTGCTGACGGTGTCCTCACTTTGCGCGTGGTAGACGAACAGGCGTGGCAGGTAAAACAGCCCGGCAAACCAGCAGACGATACTGACGATATGGAAGGCTTTGATCCATAGATAGAGCATTTCTAGTTATTCCCAGGTTCACGGTAACTGAAGATAGTAGTGGCTCATGCGCCTGTACGTCACGTTGACGGTTGTCGCAGGACGATACGGCCCCTATTATCGACGGCTTTCCAGTGGGTTCGTTGAGGGCAGGTTTATGGTCAAGGTCGGTATCGTCGGCGGCACGGGTTACACCGGTGTCGAATTGCTGCGTCTGTTGGCTCAGCATCCGCAAGCTGAGGTGGTGGTCATCACTTCCCGATCCGAGGCCGGGTTGGCCGTGGCCGATATGTACCCGAACCTGCGAGGCCACTATGACGGCCTGGCGTTCAGCGTGCCGGACATCAAGACCCTGGGCGCGTGCGATGTGGTGTTCTTCGCCACGCCTCACGGGGTTGCGCATGCACTGGCCGGCGAATTGCTGGCGGCGGGTACCAAGGTCATCGACCTGTCAGCCGACTTCCGCTTGCAGGACGCCGATGAGTGGGCCAAGTGGTACGGCCAGCCACACGGCGCGCCTGAGTTGCTGGAAGAGGCGGTGTACGGTCTGCCGGAAGTCAATCGTGAGCAAATCAAGCAAGCACGCCTGATTGCCGTGCCAGGTTGCTATCCGACCGCAACGCAGCTGGGGTTCCTGCCGTTGCTGGAAGCGGGTCTGGCCGACACTTCGCGCTTGATCGCCGACTGCAAGTCGGGTGTGAGTGGCGCCGGCCGTGGTGCAGCTGTAGGTTCGCTGTACTCCGAGACGTCGGAAAGCATGAAGGCCTACGCGGTTAAAGGGCATCGTCACTTGCCGGAAATTCGCCAGGGGCTGCGCCGCGCGGCCGGTAAAGACGTGGGCCTGACCTTCGTGCCGCACCTGACGCCGATGATTCGTGGCATTCACTCCACGCTCTACGCCACGGTTGTCGACCGTTCGGTAGACCTGCAGGCGCTGTTCGAAAAGCGTTATGCCAATGAACCGTTCGTCGATGTGATGCCGGCCGGCAGCCACCCGGAAACCCGTAGCGTGCGCGGTGCGAACGTATGTCGCATTGCCGTGCACCGTCCACAGGATGGCGATTTGGTGGTGGTGTTGTCGGTAATCGATAACCTGGTCAAGGGCGCGTCGGGCCAGGCGGTGCAGAACCTGAACATCCTCTTCGGCCTGGACGAGAAGCTGGGCCTGTCCCACGCGGGCATGCTGCCTTAAGGCGGTTTAGCGGTTAAGCAAAAGGCCCGTTGATCGGGCCTTTTGTGTTTTTAATGGCGGCAGCGCAGATTGATATACCGTAACAATAGTTGACCGCTTTTCTAGGAGAAGCGGATAATGCTCGCCATTACGCATATGGCGGCGCTACGCCGGGAGATTATCAGCATGAGCGTTGAATCCTTCACCCCCACGGCTTTGCAATTCACCCACGGTGCTGCGCACAAGGTGAAGAACCTGGTCGATGAAGAGGGTAATGATCGCTTGAAGCTGCGCGTATTCGTTACGGGCGGCGGTTGTTCAGGGTTTCAGTACGGTTTTACCTTTGATGAAGATGTGGCCGACGATGACACCATCGTCGAGCGCGAGGGCGTCAGCCTGGTCGTGGACCCGATGAGCTTCCAATACCTGGCGGGTGCCGAGGTGGATTATCAGGAAGGTCTGGAAGGGTCGCGTTTCGTGATCAAGAACCCTAATGCCACCACGACCTGTGGTTGCGGGTCTTCTTTCTCGATCTGATCAGCAGCCTGATCTTCAGCAAATAAAAAAACGCCGCTTGGCTTTGATAGGCCAAGCGGCGTTTTGCTGCCTGCAGGTTTAGGCTGGGTAGATCGCGCCTAATACCCGAAGCCCGCGCGCGCCAGTGACACTTGGGCGGTTGGCGGCGATGCCCTCAAGGCAGCAATGGGCCAGCCAGGCGAAGGCCATGGCTTCAACCCAATCGGGGTCCACGCCGTAAGTGGCGGTGCTGCTGACCTGAGTGGACGGCAACAACGCTGCCAAGCGCTTCATCAGCGTGGCGTTATGCGCGCCGCCGCCACAGACCAGCAGGGTTTCGGTGTCGGTTTGTGCGGATTGCAGGGACTCGACGATGGTCAGCGCGGTCAGTTCAAGCAGGGTCGCTTGCACATTCTCTGCCTGAAACGCTGGCAATCTGGCCAGGTGGTGTTGCAGCCATCCCAGGTTGAATACTTCGCGGCCAGTGCTTTTCGGGCCTTTGGTCAGGAAGAACGGGTCGCTGAGCAGTGCGTTGAGTAGTGCAGGCTCGACCTGGCCACCGGCCGCCCATTGGCCATCGCGATCAAAGTGCTCGCCACGTTGATTGTGGATCCACGCATCCAGCAGCACGTTGCCCGGGCCGCAATCGAAGCCAGCTACGGGCTTGTCGGTCTCGATCAGGCTGAGATTGCTGAAGCCGCCGACATTCAGCACGGCGCGGTTGCCGGCACGTTCGCCGAACAAGGCTTCATGAAAGGCGGGCACCAAGGGGGCGCCTTGACCGCCGGCGGCCACATCGCGGCTGCGGAAATCACTGACGACGGTAATGCTCGTCAGCTCTGTGAGCAGGGCAGGGTTGCCGATTTGAACGGTAAAGCCTCGAGCGGGTTCATGGCGGATCGTCTGGCCGTGGCTGCCGATCGCGCGTATGTCCTGAGGCTTGAGGGCGTGTTGTTCCAGTAAGGCATGGATGCCTTTGGCCGCCAGTGTCACCCAGTGTTGCTGGGCGAGCGCCGAACGGGCGATCTCATCCGGGCCGCTGGCGCACAGGCTTAACAGCTCAGTGCGCAGATCGTCCGGCATGGGGATGTAGTGCGTGCCGATCAAGTTGATCGCCGGGTTCTGTTCGATCAGGGCGATATCCAGGCCATCAAGACTGGTCCCGGACATCACACCTATATAGAGCGGCATACCTTAGCGCTTCGCCGAGGCCAGCAGGGTGGAGCGCTCCTGGTCCATGCGTGCCATCAATGGCTGGCTTTGTTGCAGGAAGCGCGCGCGCTCGGCTTTGGCTATCGGGTCGGCCATTGGCAGCTTTTGGCCCAGTGGGTCGACGTGGACGCCGTTCACCTGGAACTCATAGTGCAAATGCGGGCCGGTGGACAGGCCGGTGGTGCCGATATAGCCGATAACCTGGCCCTGCTTCACGTTGCTGCCGGTCGAAACGCCTTTGGCGAACCCCTGCATGTGGCCATAGAGGGTACGGTAGGTATTGCCGTGCTGGATGATCACGGTATTGCCGTAGCCACCGCGGCGGCCGGCGAGCAACACTTTGCCATCACCGGCGGCCTTGATCGGCGTACCACGAGGGGCGGCATAGTCGACGCCTTTGTGGGCGCGGATCTTGTTGAGGATCGGGTGCTTGCGGCCCATGGAGAAGCGCGAACTGATGCGGGCAAAGTCCACCGGCGTGCGGATGAAGGCTTTGCGCATGCTGTTGCCATCGGCGGTGTAGTAGCTGGTGTTGCCTTGTTTGTTGGTGTAGCGCACTGCGGTGTAGGTCTTGCCACGGTTGGTAAACCGCGCAGATAGAATCGCACCGGTCCCGACGACTTTGCCGTTGGCGACTTTCTGCTCGTAAATCACGTCAAATTCGTCACCCTGACGGATGTCCTGGGCGAAGTCGATGTCGTAGCCAAACACGCTGGCCATGTCCATGGTCATGCTGTGGGACAAGCCGGCACGCGCAGCCGACTGTGACAGCGAACTGTTGATGACGCCATGCACGTAGGCGGAGCGCGTCACCGGCTTGGTGGTGATGCGGTTGAACGCAAAGCCTTTGGTGCCTTTAGTCAGGGCAATGCTTTCTAGGTCGCTGACAGTGCTATGCAGGCTTTTGAGCTGACCGTCGGCAGCCAATTCGAATTCAAGCTTCTGGCCATGTTTGAGCTGGGTGAATTGTTTGGCTTGTTTATCGCTGGCCAACACCTCATTAACCGTAGCAGCGGGCAGACCAACCTTTTCAAACAGCGTTGAAAGGGTGTCGCCTTTAGCGACGGTCACTTCGCGGTGCAGCGGATTTTTTGGAGTGACTGGCGCAGGCGGCTCCTGAGTCGCCTGCCGGGTGTCTTCCGGGGTGGTTTCTATCTGTGCAAATGGAGATTGTGTCGGTGCGTTTGTGGCTTGTTGTGCGTCGGAAGCGTCTTGATCTTGTGTCAGTTGTTCAACTGGACTTTCCAGGTCAAGGCTCAGGGATGTTCGTTTGGCTTCTACGTCACTGGAAGGGAATACCAGGAGTGCCAGGCTGAGAAGGGCGGCGATACCACTTGCGGCGAGCAGGTGGGTCTTCGGGTAAAGCGGCGGCGCTTTAGACGGTTCTGTGGTCATAGGTAATTTTGACTTTGAAGATGAAATGGAAAAGATGAATGACATGATGAAGATGAAATAACTGTATAAAATATAACCAAATCATCTGTGGCGCAAGCTCGCGAACGCTGGGCTTGCTGAACGGTGTCCGTGCGCGGGACAAAACTTGTAATTAGTCCCTGATCTTGTATGGTTGGTTCCCTTTTGAATCTGAGCCTTGCGGGTCTGTTATGAAGTCGGTTGAAGAGCAGCTAGCGCTGATAAAACGTGGTGCGGAAGAACTGTTGGTCGAGGCCGAGCTGATCGAAAAGCTCAAGCGTGGCCAACCCCTGCGTATTAAGGCTGGCTTCGATCCGACCGCGCCGGATCTGCACCTGGGTCATACCGTGCTTATTAATAAGCTGCGCCAGTTCCAGGAGCTGGGGCATCAAGTCATCTTCCTTATAGGTGACTTCACCGGGATGATCGGTGATCCGAGCGGCAAAAGCGCAACGCGTCCGCCGCTGACCCGTGAGCAGGTTCTCGATAATGCCGAGACCTACAAGACTCAAGTGTTCAAGATTCTTGATCCGGCCAAGACCGAGGTGGCGTTCAACTCCACCTGGATGGATCAGATGGGGCCGGCCGACTTCATTCGCCTGACTTCCCAATACACCGTGGCACGCATGCTTGAGCGTGATGACTTCGATAAGCGTTATTCCACCAATCAGCCGATCGCGATTCACGAGTTCCTCTACCCGCTGGTGCAGGGCTATGACTCGGTGGCATTGCGCGCGGACGTCGAGCTGGGCGGCACTGACCAGAAGTTCAACCTGCTGATGGGGCGCGAGCTGCAGCGTGCGTATGGGCAAGAAGCTCAGTGCATTCTGACCATGCCGTTGCTGGAAGGGTTGGATGGCGTCAAGAAGATGTCCAAGTCCCTGGGTAACTACGTCGGTATCCAGGAAGCGCCGGGTGTGATGTACGGCAAGCTTGTGTCGATTCCTGATGCGCTGATGTGGCGTTATTTCGAGCTGTTGAGCTTCCGCTCGATGGATGAGATCAATGCGTTGCGCGCTGAAGTCGAGGCGGGTGCGAACCCTCGTGACGTGAAGATCAAGTTGGCGGAAGAGATCGTCGCGCGCTTCCATGGTGAAGAGGCTGCGGCCAGTGCTCACCGCGCGGCTGGTAACCGCATGAAGGATGGCGAGCTGCCGGATGATCTGCCAGAGATCGAATTGGCTGCGGCTGAGGCGATGCCGATTGCTGCTGTACTTAATAAGGCGGGCCTGGTTAAGAACTCCGCGGTCGCGCGCGACCTGTTGGGTTCCGGTGGTGTGCGTATAGATGGTGAGGTTGTCGATCGCACCTTTATCTACGAGCTGGGCGCTACCCACGTTTGTCAGGCTGGAAAGAAGGCATTTGCGCGTATTACGCTCAAAGCCGAATAAAACTGAAATGAGGGATTGACGGCGTTTTATATCTGTCTATAATTCGCCCCACTTCCGGCGCAGTCGAAACGGAAAACTCCTTGGTAAACAACGAGTTACGAAGTTTTCGGCAGCAAGTTGCTTCAGTTCATCGAAGCCAAAAGGAAGTTGAAAAAGAGGTGTTGACAGCAGCGTGTAACGCTGTAGAATTCGCCTCCCGCTAACGAGAGATCGTAAGCGCAAGTGGTTGAAGTTGTT